>CAZJAQ010000049.1:0-2433 GCA_964544285.1 uncultured Candidatus Bathyarchaeia archaeon | reverse complement strand
GTCGTATGTGAACCACCAGGATTCCGCCACGCCGAAGGGTTCGTCTTTGAAAACTTGCTCTCCAGCGATGCTAGTTCGGATGTTGACTATCTCTTTTAGTTGGGTTTGGAAGTAGTTGGTTATTCCGACCTCTATGGTTCCTTGAGGGGTCATTCGAGCCCAAGTGTGTTTTGGTGTGTAGAAGAGTTGTTCTTGTAGTTGGGGAGTTCTTACCTCTTTGTCTCGTTCTAGGTATTCGGTTACTCGTTGTTTTGCCAGTGTTTGTAGGCGCTGTTGGATGGCTTCTGAGACGAATTCAGAGAGTCCTTTGTATTCGCTTTTTTCAACTTCTTTCTTGACTTCTTCGACGAGTTCTTGCTTAATCCTGACGGCTTTCCATTTTGCCATATTTATTCTCCCTTTTTTGTTTTGGGCGTATTTATGGGCGAGCGAGAATATATACATAATGCTTATATTGTTGGGCTATGTAAATACAGTAAATACCAAGGATGAATCAGATGGAGTCTAGAAAACTACAAAAAGTCGGCTACTCAACGTTGTCAGTCTCGTTACCCAACGAATGGGTGAAAGAAAACGGTCTAAAACGTGGAGACACCGTTTTCTTCATGCCAGAAAAGGACGGGACTCTTAAGCTGTTTCCGAGTGAGCTTGCAAAACCAAAAGACGAAGTCGACGAATACATATGCAACGCCGACCTGTGCCTCGACCCAAAGATGCTGGAACGAGTAATAGTTGGCAACTACATTCTCGGCCGTGAAGTCTTCTCGATAATATCCTCTGAAAGAATGCGCTCGGAACACGTTGAGGAAATAAGAGGAATAATCCATAAACTGATAGGGTTAGGAATAGTTGAAGAAACGCCAGACCGCGTTACCCTTCAATGTTCTGTTGACCCCAAAAAATTCCAGCTGGACATGCTGCTGCGAAGGCTTTCCATAATCTCGTTAACTATTGTTAAGGAAGCAGTCCAAGCGCTCGTGGAATCCGATGAATCATTGGCACAAGACGCGATAAACCGAGAGGACGAAGCGGACATGATGTGTCTGCTTGCGATGCGGCTGCTAATTTCTGCGCAAAGGAGGAGAGAAGTGGCTGAGGGAATCGGGTTAACGGACCCCCTCTACATCTTATATTTTGGATTAATGTTGAGGTATCTTGAGTTGATTGCCGATTACGCTGAAGAAATAGCGCGCAGAGCTATTGCATTACTGCAAAAATACAAGGATAGATTGCCAAAATGGGTGATTGAACGGCTGAGCAACCTGAATGACTTAGCTCATGATTTGGTCACGAAGTCTGTGGACGCTTTCTTCATCGGCGACATCAAGATTGCAAACAGTCTTCTAGAGATGTTGACGTTTATTGAATTGGAAAGAGACAGACTGATGCAAGAGCTCCCTGAACTTCCCCATCTGAGAGGTATCCTCTGGGACATTAACAGGATAGCGGACAACGGTGCGGGCATTGCGTTGATAGCTATTAACAACACTCTCGAGAAAAAGACTAAGATTTGTTCGAGGCGCTGGTCGATAAGCGCAAAATAATGAAGAAAAGCAGCACCTCCTACCTACAGCGATTCTTATTACGTTTGATTAAACCGCCTGAGTCTCTTAGAGCATTCTTCTATTATACATGCTAGACGCAAAATCTTGAGAACACAACACCTATATCGCCCAGTCGTCAAAAGCAATCTGCAACGAAGTGCTCCAAGATGACTGAAAACTCGGAGGAAAGCTACCGTTTGGAAGGGATTGCTTTCGGGTTAGCAGATGGTTTAATCATGTGTCTAGGCTTGATAATAGGAGTCGCTGAAGCCACTTCGCAAACGCATCTCGTCATCATCACGGGCATAATCGGAGGCTTCGCAAACGCGTTCGGAAACTCCATAGGGTTCTTCATGTCCCAATCTGCAGAAAGGGCGTTGCAGATTCACGAAACAACAGACCATGGAGCAAACACACGAATACATTCAAAGAAGGAAGTGTTTACAAACAGCATCTTCTCATTCGCGTCAACAATAGCCGCCACGTTAATCCTACTATCCCCGTTTATATGGTTCTCTATGGATAATGCCGTAATCTTCACATTCGTAATGGGAACTGTGATGGCATTCGTTCTAGGAAGTTACGTGGGCAAAGCAAGTCATGAAAACCCTTACAAAACGGGAATAAAATACGCCTTACTAGCCGTTCTAGGAGCCATAATCTCACATTACATAGCAGACCTCGTCAGCCTCGTGGTCTAAGAGGCTTCTCACGCTTAGAATCTTAAACTATATATTTGACATGTAACAGTTGTTATGCTCTTAAACACTGTCACAAATTGGTGAAAGAATGGCTAAAGAGAAGCTGAAGTTTGCGTTCTACTGGGCTGCGAGCTGTGGTGGCTGCGAGATAGCGGTGTTGGACATCAACGAGAAGATCTTGGACGTGG
>CAZJAQ010000048.1:0-10140 GCA_964544285.1 uncultured Candidatus Bathyarchaeia archaeon | reverse complement strand
TAGCCTTCCACCAAGACGCCGCCCGTCACTTCCATGAATTTCTTCTGAACCTCAGGCGGAAGCGGAGCCGACCCCGATATGCAGAAACGAACGGACGTACAATTGTACCTGCCCAAGTCTGGATGAGTCAGCAGCATAGAATACATCGTCGGCGCCCCGCAAAACACTGTCACCCTGTGTTTTTGGATGGCTTTGAAGGTGCTCACTGGCTCAAACCGTGGAAGCATCACCGTTTTCCCAGCCAAGTAGATGGGAGCATTCATCCCCGTCGTCATTCCGTAAATGTGGAACAGCGGCAGCACCGCCAAGAAAGTCTCTTTCCCCTCCGTGCCCCTGAGCCACGCGGCACACATAACCGCGTTCGAAACCAAGTTCATGTGAGTCAGCATGGCGCCCTTGGCTGTTCCCGTGGTTCCGCCAGTGTATTGGAGGGCAACTAAGTCTTCTTTGGGGTCGATTTCAACTTTGGGCGGCTTTGCCTCATACTTGTTCAAGAGTTCCTGGAAGAAGTAGACGTTCGGTTTGCGTTCGACTTTGCGTGACGGAATCTTCTTCAACAACGAGCCGAGGACAGCCTTAGCTTTGGGCATGTATTCCTTCAAACTCGCCACAATCACTCTTTTCAGCTGGGTTTTCTTCCAGACTTTCTCCACGATGGGGTAGAGCAGGTCTAAAACGACTACTGTCTCGGCTTCTGAGTCGCTCAGTTGATGCTCCACTTCCCGCTCCTTGTACAACGGACTTATGGCTGTCGTAATCGCCCCGATTCTTATGGCACCATAATACGTAATCACGAATTGGGGAATGTTGGGCAAGAAGAGGGCAACCTTGTCACCCTTCTTCACACCCAAATCGTTAAGAGCCGTCGCGAACCTGTCAGTAGCTAAATCTAACTCTTTGTACGTGATTTCCTTGTCGAAGTACACCAACGCCGTGTTGTTAGGATATTTCTCGACAGTCTTCCTAAGAAGGTCAGAAAGTGGGACTTCGGGATACCTTATGCTCTTTGGAACCCCTTTGGGCCAAAATCTGAACCAGGGTTTCTGCAGTTCTTCCACTCGTTTCTTTCTCTTCTTAACTGCCATAACTAGCCCTGCTTCTTAATAGAGACGTTAGGGTAATAATTTTTTCTACGTATTCGAGTCATTCCAGCATCGATTAATCGCTAAAACACTAATTAAGTTGAAAAATGGACGGCTAAAATGGGACGAACTCGTACGTTGGCTCTCCTTCAGTCGTGGCTTTTGCAACCAGCTTGGCTCTCATGCCGACTTTGACCTCTGACATCTTAACCCCAGTCAGCCATGCAAGCACTTTCACTCCTTCCTTCAGCTTTCCGATAGCCACAGTGTACGGCTTGTTCTGCTGGAAAGACGTAGGTCTAATCACCACGTGTGTGAACGTTTCGATTTCTGCTTCTCTGCTGAGCTCAACCCACTCCACATCTGACGACAAACAATCTGAGCAGTCGGCGACGGGTGGAAAATGCAGTTTTCCACATTTCGTGCACTTTGTTGCGTAGATTTTTCCTTCTTTCAAGCCTTCCCAGAACTTCAAGGTCTTGCTTATGGGTATGTCTTGTACGATTTTTATCTCTCTGGATTTTATCGAGGGCATAGAAGACATGCTATCATCTCCTCAGTATTGTTACGTAGCAGTAATGCCCTGTTCCCCCAACATTGTGGGCTAGCCCGATGTAATTCTTCAATGGAACTTGTCTTCCCTTTTCGACGGCTTGTTCTCTGAGCTGTTTAGTCAACTCGTATATCATCGAGCATCCCGTCGTGCCTATCGGATGCCCCTTCGCCTTCAAACCCCCGTCAACGTTCACCGGTATCTTGCCGCCAATCTCAGTCTGTCCTTCGCGGATGAGTTTGGAGCCTTCGCCTTTGCTGCACAGTCCGATGTCCTCGTAAGCCATTATCTCAGCTATAGTGAAGCAGTCATGAACTTCTGCGAAGTCGAGTTGGTCTGGCGTGACCCCAGATGCCTTATACGCTCTTTGAGCGGCAAGCACGCTTGCCTCCAAACCCACGTAGTCGGGTCTTTTGCTCAGGTTGGCGGTTCCTGAAGAGTAGCCTATTCCCGCGACCCAGACGGGCGTGTCAATCCTCAATTCCTTGGCTTTTTCTTCTGAGGCGAGAATGAGAGAGGCTGACCCGTCTGTAACCGGGCAACAGTCGAAGAGTTTTAGTGGTGACGCTATGACCATGGATGATAGCACGTCGTCGACGGTTATCTTGTTCTGCAAATGCGCAACGGGGTTCATCGCCCCGTATTTATGATTCTTGACCGCCACCAACGCCAAATCCTCCTCTGTTGTCCCGTACCGCGCCATGTGAGCATTCGCGTACAGTGCATAATATGCAGGAAAGGTTAGTCCGAAATTGTGGAACTCCCAGAAGTAGTACCCAGCCCTCCCAATCCACTCCATAGCTGTCAAAGTGTCTATCTGCCTCATCTTCTCCAAGCCGACTGCAATTGCTAATTCGGTCTTGCCGCTGGCGATTGCCGAATAAGCCGTGAAAAAGGCTGCACTTCCGCTTGCACAAGCTGCTTCGCAGCGGACTAACCCTGCCTTAGTTGAACCGCAATACTCAGCCACGACGACAGCGGGTAGCAGTTCTTCGTACCATGCCCCAGCGCCCGTCGTTCCCAAAGCCATAAAATCGATGTCCTTTGCGTCGACGCCAGCGTCTTCGAGAGAAGGCTTCACGGCTTCGAAGGCTAGCTCTGAGAGGTTCACGTCGTTTCTGTTGCCGAACTTTGAGATGCCCGCGCCTATCACTGCTACTTTTCTCATAGCAATCAACCATTCTGTGTCTAATGTGGAAAAGGGAGAGAGTGAAGAAAAAGGTGTTGATTATTTCCCCTTGAACTCTGCTTTTCTTCTCGACATGAAGGCTTCAACGCCTTCTTTGAGGTCTTCTGTGGAGAACACCAGCCCCATCAAGCTTGATTCCAAGCGCAACCCCGTCTCCAGCGGCACTTGTGTTCCAAAGTTCACGGCTTGCTTCGCGTATTTCATGGCTATCGGAGGTCCTTCTGCGAGTTTCTTGGATAGTTCTCTAACTTCGTCTCTGAGCTTGTCGAAATGCACCACTCTGTTCACCAAGCCTATTCGCAGTGCCTCTTCAGCCTTCAACCTGCTGCCCAGCAGCACCATCTCCTTGGCTTTGGCTAGCCCTACTATCCTCACGAGCCTCTGAGTCCCACCCCACCCAGGTATGAGCCCTAAGACTATTTCTGGGCTTCCAAGCTCAGCATGCTCCGCTGCTACTCGAAGGTCACATGCGAGGGCTAATTCCAAGCCGCCGCCCAACGCAAACCCGTTTATCGAAGCTATAACGGGCTTAGACATCTCCTCTATCTTGCCGAAAACCTTCTGCCCAATCCGTGAAAACTCTTCAGCCTTCACAGGCGTAGCCTTAGGAAACATCGTTACGTCTGCGCCTGCGCTGAAAGCTCTGTCTCCCTCGCCAGTCAACACTACGCATTTTACGGAGGAGTCTTTTTCTGCGGTGTCTAGGATGTCTCCAAGTTCTTCCAGTAAGACGTCGTTGAAGGCGTTTAGCCGATGCGGTCTGTTCAGGATTATCCACAACGTGTTTTCTTCTCTTTCTACCTTAATGGTTTCGTAGGCTTTACTCAACAAACATCACCCCGCTTACTTAGTTCCGTCAACTATATTATTTTTCATATGTGTTTGCTAGAATTTTCTCAACAGGTATTTTAGCACGGTTAGTTTTTGGATTTCCGACGTGCCCTCGTAGATTTCAGTTATCTTCGCATCACGGTGGTACCTCTCCACCTTGTATTCGCCCAAGTATCCGTAGCCTCCGAGGGTTTGGATGGCAAGGTCTGTCACTTCCATCGCAACCTTGCTCGCAAGTTGTTTCGCCATAGCCGTCGCCATCGGGTCCATCTTCCCAGCATCAATGAGCCACGCTGCCCTGTATGTCAGCCATCTTGCGGCTTCAATCTTCGTCATGGCTTCGGCTAATCCGCAGCCTACCAGTTCGTGTTGCAGTATGGGCTGCCCGAAGGCTTCCCTTTGTTTGGAGTACTTGAAGGCTATTTCCCATGCTCCTTGGGCGATGCCTAGGGCTTGGGCGGCTACGCCTACTCTTGTTTTGTCGAAGAATTCCATGGAGTAGTAGAAGCCTCTATTCAACTCGCCGACGATGCTCGAATCTGGGACTTTGACGTTGTCGAATTTGACTTCGCCTGTCACTGAGCATCGGATTCCCATCTTGTTGTGCAGCTTCGTGGTTTCTAATCCCGGAGTGCCTTTGTCGACTACGAACAGGGTTTCGCCCCTGTAGGTGGGTCTAACTTTCGCGTCTGTCTGCGTCAAGGCGATTATGAAGTCGGCTATCGTGGCGTTTGTTATGAAGGTTTTCGTGCCGTTTATCCACCACTCGTTCCCATACTTTGTGGCGGTGGTCTCCATGCGTGTTATGTCGCTTCCGCTGACGTTTGGCTCGGTAAACGCTGCAGCAGAAAGATATTCGCCCTTGCATATGGGCGGCAGATACTTGTCTTTTTGTTCTTTGGTGCCGCATGTGAGGATGAATTCGCTGCCGAAGTTTCCGCTCGAAATCGCCACGCCCAAGGATGAATCGGCGCGGCACATTTCCTCGATGACTAGGCATGTTTCTAAGAGTCCGCATCCCTGTCCACCGTATTCTTGGGGAAAGAACATGCTCGTGAAACCGAGTTGTGCAGCCTTCTTGTAAAGCTCGAGGGGATACTCTTCTTTCCTGTCCAACTCTATGGCGAGTTCGGGCTTGAATTCTTTTTCGCAGAATTCTCTGATTGCGTTCTTGATGCCCTGCTGCTCCGGCGTTAACTCGAAATTCATTGGTAGAACCCCCTTCCAGCTTTTTTTCCCGTCCACCCCTTACCTACGTAGTCCTCGATTGTGGGACAGGGCTTGTACATCTCCATATTATACTTGGCGTAGAGTTCCTTAAGCTTGTTAACTACGTTGTCGATGCCTGTCCTGTCAGCGTGTTCGCATGGACCTGAAGGCCAGTACGTGCCCAACTTCATTCCCGTGTCGATGTCCGCTGGGTCTGCGGCGTCGTCGTGGATGAGCCACGCTGCTTCGTTGACGGCTACTGCCCACGACCTGTCAACATCGTACTCGTCGAGCAGGTTGAAGGGTATTCTGGGTCTGCCCTTCGTCCAGTCGTAGAAGCCGACGCCTGTTTTTTGTCCGAATTTGCGTTCTTTTATGGGGGGGTCGATTACTTCGGTGCATGGTTTGAACCTTTCGCCGTAAGCCTCGTGTAATATTCTTCCGACTTCATAGGCTATGTCGAGTCCGACGAAGTCGGCTAGTTCGAACCACCCCATGGGGAACCCTCCAGTGTACTTCACCGAGGCGTCTATGCCCTCTTTAGTCGCCTCGCCCCTGTGGTATGCCCAGAAGGCTTCGAGGAACACGGCGCCTAAGATTCTGTTTACTATGAAGCCCCTCACGTCCTTCCTCACGATGATGGGTGTTTTTCCAAGCTTTTTGGCTAGGTCTGCCAGTGTGTTGACTGTTTCTTGACTGGTGCCTTCTCCCTTGATAACCTCGACTAGTGCCATCAGCTGGGGCGGGTTGAAAAAGTGCATTCCAGCCACCCTGTCTGGGCGTTTGGTTGCTCTGCCCATCTCAGTTATGCTTAACGTCGACGTGTTGGATGCTAGTATGGCGTGTGGAGGAGCTATTGAATCTAGCGTGGCGAACGTTTTCTTCTTCAACTCCATGTTTTCAGGAATCGCCTCGACCGCCAAGTCTATGTCTTTGGCTGCTTGTTCATAGCTGGTTGTCGTGCTTATTCGCGAAAACGCTGCCTCAGCATCTTCCTGCCTGATTCTTTTTTTCTCGGCGAATTTGTCTAGGCTCCATTTTATTTTTTCTTTGGCTTTCTGGAGAAACTCGTCGCTTATGTCTATCATCGCAACTTCGCATCCAGCCATGGCGAGGATTTGGGCGATTCCGTGTCCCATGGCTCCCGAGCCTACGACCGCTGCCCTCTTGATTTTTTCAGATGCCAAAACGTTTCCTCCTTAACTGTTGACTGTGAGATGTAGAAGTAATAAAACTTGTGAATTCAAACAGAATGATATGTACGAGTGGGCAGAAACTCCTCCTTTCCCGAGTTTTCTAGGAAAGCGTCTCGTCTGCAAAACCCATTTATGCCTGACAAAATGATTGGTTTTTTAGGAGTTGCTTAGACAATGCCGGTTGAGATTCTTGATTTTGTTGTGCGTATGGTGCTGGTTTTGGCAACGGGTTTTCTGTTCGGGGTCGTATTAATGGCTTATCTTCGTCTGAGAAGCCGCAAAATGCTGCTTATCACCGTAGGCTTTGGAGTCTTCTTCGTTCACGCTTTGGCTTATGTTCCAGAGCTTTTCTTCGAAGAATACCACTTAGCCTTTTCAGAGAACACGCATCTTCTGATTCACTTGTTGGCGTTGGTTTTCATCGCGTTGGGTATGCTCAAGGATTAGTCGAGGATGTTTAAGAAAGAGATTTTGGAACAAGAGAGAAGAAGAGAAATCTACGGGTTCATAGAGAGAAACCCAGGAGTCCATCTTCGGCGAATTCAAAGAAGCCTCAGAATGCCCCTTTCCTCTCTGGAATATCACGTTGATTACCTCGTGATTTAGGTTTGCGGGTTAGATACAAGGAAGCCGAGACTAACTTCTGAGTTGATTTTATGAAGCTTGTTGAAAGAGAGAACGAGATACTGAGAACGATTCGTAGGCTCGAGGAGGAGAACCTGGATTTCATAGTTGTTGGGCGGGTGTCGTCGTCTGTGATGGAGGACCAGTTTGAAACTGCCGCGTTTCTGGTTTGGTGTTCTCTGAACAAGCTTTAAGTGTGGAATGGTAAAGAAGGGTTTTGGCGAGGTTTTTGAGGCATTTGGCCAGAAACGGATGGAACATTATTTCCGAGAGTTATCAGTTGAAGACGAGGATTTCTTTGGAAGATGTGCATTATGGACCTATTTCAGCTGGAGAGAGCGAGTTGAAGCTCCTTGGGAGTGTGAGGGGCAGGGACATTTTGGAGATCGGTTGCGGTGGGGGGCAGAATGCTATCGTCCTCTGTAAATGGGGTGCTAGGTCTGTGGGTTTGGACATCTCGGAAAAGCAGATTGCTCATGCCAGGAGGCTTGCGAAGAAGGAAGGCGTGAAGATCCCATTCCACGTGGGTGACATGCAAGATCTCAGCATCTTCAAGGATGGAAGCTTTGACATGGTTCTCTCTTCTTTCGGGATCTCGTACGCAGAAAACGTCCTAGCTGTCTTTCAGGAAGTGTTCAGGGTTCTGAGGAAACGTGGGCTTCTTGTATTTGCAGTGGCTCATCCGATAATCGGCACGGGTCGGCCCATTCGTTATGGAGGGGGGAGAAGATGGGCCATAAGCAACTATTTTGACAGGAGGAAACGCTTTTGGAAATGGAAGGCGAAGGACGGCGTAGCTGAATTTTTCGGTGGGCAGGTAACGATTCAAGACTACTTTGACATGTTAGCTAAGGCAGGTTTCGTTGTTGAACGTATTTTGGAGCCCGAGCCTTACCCTCTTGGGAAAATGACGGAGTCACAGCTTGCACGAATTCCTTACTTGGAAGCTGGATACGTTAAAGACTATGATTTGTGGCGGAAAGTGCCCTTCACAATAATTTTCAAGGCTAGGAAACAATGACAAGGCAACCGCTAAGCGCTCTTTATCTGAGCGGGCTTGTTCGAGGCGATGAGATGATTCATGCATTTTGAGATGCACGGTGTCTCTGCCTGCAGATTGGTTGCTGGTCGCATTTTTCACAACTTGGTCATTGTTTGGGCTTGCAGTATCCATCTATTATGTTTTTCACTGCTGTTTCAGCTTCTCTTGCTGCTTGATCTACAATGGGTTCGCTTACATAAGGGGCGGCAGGATCTTCGAGAACTGAAATAGCAGAGTATGGGGTTAATTCTTGGCGATGTTGTTGGCGCCTGGGGTGGGATTTGAACTATCGACATTCACGATGATATCCCCCGCAAAACCCCCTTTTTTTGTGTGGGTTGCTTGGCTTTGAAACTGGTGGTTGCTGTTGGGAGGAGTCTCCCATGACTGTTGAAAACCTAGTCAAGTGTCCTGAGTGTGGTAGTCAGCGGGTTTGGAAAGACGGCATCAGATGCGCACGTTTCGGAGAAAATCAGCGATATATGTGCCGAGACTGTGGTCGCCGGTTTTCAAGAGAGGAAAACGTTGCGCCCGCAAAATCCTCTCTTTTTTTATTTTCTCTCGATTTGTGTCTTATTTTGGATGTGTGTCTATCTGAGTTCGGCTAGTATTCGCGTGATTTCGCGTGTGTCTACTCCGATGGCGGTTGAGACTCTTTCGATTTCTTCTTTGGCGAAGGCTCGTGTTGTTTTTCTTGCTTTTTCTTCTGGTAAATGGAGAATAGGTCATCTTTGAGTTGAGTAATTTTCACGTCAGAGTACCAGAGGAGGGCGTAGATGTCGGCTATGTCTTTGATTCTTTTGTGTTCTCGGTCGCGGGCGATGACGGAGTTGAGTTTCATTGCTAGAAGTACGTGTGTTTTTGGCATCACTACGTTTGTTTCAAAGAGTTTGGCAGTTGTGCTGAGTCGTTTGGCGAAAACTAAGGAGAGAAGGGGTTCGTCTATTGGGACAAATCCTAGCACTAGCTTGATTTTTGGATGAATATAGTCTACTATAGGGTCTACGAAGAGGTTGAAGGTTTGATATTGTGGGAGTTTAGTTGCCTCTGTTGGTGTCAGTTCTTTTCCAGTTTCTATGTTGAAGTCTTTGATCAGCCTGAAGCTTACGGATCTGAAGCCTATGTTTTCGATTTGACGAATTGCAGTGCAAAATTCTGATTTCTTTAATTGTTGTTCTGTCCAGTTTTGGCCTATGTGAAAGCCTATGTCGATGTCTCTTGATCCAATGTACTTTCTGCCTGTATTCTTCTCGAAGTTTTTGTTCACGGTGTGGTAGGCTGCCCAGCCTCCTAGAAGGCACATGTTCCCTTTGATTAGTTTGAAGACTCTTTCTAGATATTTCTCTGAGATTTGTATTTCAAATGGTTCGTACAATGTCTTTCACAACCTTTTCCAGTAGTTTCTCGGCTGCAGTCACACAGACGCCACCTTCTTCAAACAAGTCGACTATCAGTTGAGGAAGTGAGACGATGTTCAGTCCTCCTTGTTTAAAGGAGCCGTAGAACACATGGTCGTCCGCTATGAGCAGTCTCAGGTTGCCTTTCCCGACGAGACCTTCTTTCGTTACGAGTTCATGCCATTGTTCAGTGTCTTCCGCGCTTATGTATAGGTCGATGCGTGAAGGAAAAAGATGGTGTTGAACCATGTTTTCTGCTTGATAGGTTGTTAGGGCATATTTCAGTTTAGTTGCCTTGAGCAGGCTGAGTGGGTCTCTGTACATGTATTCTTTTTTGTCCGCTCTTGTTTTTACCTCCAGCCAATATTTGATAAGACCTGAGTAGTCTTTCACTTTCGTTTTGTTTATGAGCCCCCTTGCTTCTAGTTTCCGTAGGAATTCATGAACCCACGGGAACGAACATTTGCCCTCTTTGGAGATTCGGTACATGGTGAGCTTACCGGTTGGCTCGTTTAGGAGTATTCTTAATACGCGTTCTCGAATTCTGCCTCTTTTTTTCATGGCGTTCATCCGCAATATATCGGTAAGGCTCTTAAATTAGTCGCTTTACCGATATATAGGTAACTCTGCGGTTTTAAATACGTTGCCTATATACTCTTTGCGAAGCGGAGCATTATAGTGCTTCGGTTTTGGCAGCTATGAATTTTCATGTTTCTTAAAGTAGTTATCCTTTTAGGGCATACTGCGTTAATTTTGGTGAATGTTAGCGGTCGGGGCACATGTTGAAGCGATTAGGCTTCCGTAATACCTCGAGACCTACCCCCTACCCTTACGGTTTTTTCCCTCGAAAGCCTTTCAATACCTACAAGAAGACACGCAGGTTTATTGGCGCCTCTTGAATTTCAGCAACGGCTTGTGCCCGCTTTTAAGAAAAAATTGGAAACAGAGAGTCAATAGTAGTCAAAGTTTTCGTTTCGTTCTCGAAGGTATTCGGTTTTGTGAACTCGTTTGGGGTTT
>CAZJAQ010000047.1:0-10226 GCA_964544285.1 uncultured Candidatus Bathyarchaeia archaeon | reverse complement strand
CAAAAAGGAGCTCGCCGCGTTTACGATATGCTGAGAGAAGATCAAGGCTTCTGCAGAAACGATGCCACTTTCCTCGTTTCCTGCATTAACAGAAGAATAGTTGAACTGATGGCTGGGTGCAGATCTGGAACTGAGGCTGAAATATTGAAAGAAGGGCTTTCGTCAACTCAGGTGATAGGATTCTTGGCGTATGGCGAGTTATCCTTCACTCATCTCATCCAGGAGCCTTACTTCCACGCCTTCAGCAGCTGGGGAATCACTCTTCATTCCAAACAACCAATAACCGAACCGAAAGAAAAGAAAAAGGAAATTGGGATTAAAGGCTGGCTCAAAGGACCCAAAACCTAATCTCCATCTAATCCCTTGCCTAGGCGCTTCAAACACAGAGCTATTCGAGCGAAGCATATTTAATCGCTCTATCTGGAAAACAGAAAAAAAAGGGAAATTGCTGAAGTGGAGATATCGCCAGTGTTGGTGAAGGTACCTCACCTACTTTTCTGCTGTCTGGGTTAATTGCGTTTTCTTAGGAACATAAACAATCTCATGTTTGGAGCCTAATAGGACGGTCTAGACTAGGCGCCGAGCACACAAACACTATAAACCACCACAACAAACAACAAAAACGGAGACCCTCTTGCCTGAACTCTTCGGAACAAGCGGCATCAGAGGCAAAGCCAACACAGCCATAACCCCCCAACTAGCCCTCCAAATCGGACAAGCCCTCGCCACTCACACAAGAGCAAAAACCATCCTCACAGCCCACGATACACGCACCACGTCTCCCATGCTACAACACGCCCTCACAGCAGGTATAACAGCCTGCGGCGCCACCGCCCTACAACAGGGCATCGTACCCACACCCGTCCTGGCATACCTCACAAAACAAACAAAAGCCGACGCGGGAGCGATGATAACCGCCAGCCACAACCCCCCAGAATACAACGGCATAAAACTCTACAACCCCGACACAGCAGCCTACAACCAAACCCAACAAAACCAAATAGAACAAATGGTCACCAAAAAACAGTTCAAACTCGCAACGTGGCAGAAAATAGGCAAAACCACCCCAATAGACGAAGTCCAACAATACATCAGCTTGATAACAGACAACGTCAAACTCAAAAGACCCTGGAAGATAATCCTCGACCCAGGCAACGGAGCCACCAGCCAACTCGCACCCAGAATATTCCGCGAACTAAACTGCAACGTCACAACCATCAACAGTCAACCAGACGGATACTTCCCAGGAAGAGGCGCCGAACCCGACGAAGAATCCCTCAAACCATTGTGCAGCATGGTTAAAAAACTTGGAGCCCACTTGGGAATAGCATACGACGGAGACGGAGACAGAATGATTGTGGCAGACGAGAAGGGACGAATAGCACCCCCAGACCAAACCTTAGCTGCCTACGCCGCCCACAGAATAAAGCAACAAAAAAGCAAGACAGTAATCACCCACGTGGAAGCCTCGATGTGCGTTGAAAAGATGATAGAAGCAGAAGGAGGAAAAGTAGTCAGGACAAGAGTAGGCGACGTGAGCATCACAGAAGCTATAAAACGGCACAACGCAGCCTTCGGGGGTGAACCCTGCGGCGCGTGGATACACCCAGACTACCATTACTGCCCAGACGGCACCCTATCATCAATCATGCTCCTCCAAACCCTAGAAGAAACAAAGCAAACTCTCTCCCAATTCGTCTCAAAAGCACCCCAATACCCCCTGTTGAGGCAAAGTGTTGAGTGTCCAAACTCCTTAAAACCTAAAATAATGAAGAAAACATACGAAGCCCTGCCTCAACTTTTTCCCGACGCTGAAGAACGGTCAAATGTAGATGGGTTCCGCCTGACCTTGAGACAAGGCTGGCTTCTGGTAAGACCCTCAGGAACAGAACCCTTGATACGCATGACTGTAGAAGCAGAAAGCAGAAAAACCGCAGAAGCAATTATGAGAAAAGCTGTGAGGTTAATAGATAAACTAAAGGAGGCAAGTGAATGAAAGCAGTTATTCTAGCTGCGGGAAAAGGAACGCGGCTACATCCCCTCACGCTTACACGCCCCAAACACCTCGTCCCCGTCGGCGGCAAACCAATCATAGACCATGTGCTAACCGCTCTCAAAAAAGCAGGAATAAGCGAAGCGATTTTTGTCGTCAACTACATGGCAGAACAACTTCAACAATATTTAGGAGACGGGTCTCAATACGGAATGAAAATTCAATACGCAGTTCAAAAGCAGCTGAAAGGAACTGCTGACGCCGCAAGCTTTGCAGAGCCCTTCGTGAAAGAAAGCTTCCTATTAACCTACGGCGACTGGCTAACAACTCCAAACGCAATAAGCACAGTGCTCGAAGTGCATGAAAAAGAAAAACCAGCCGTCACTATAGGGGTCATTCCCGTTGAAAACCCAGAACACTACGGCATAGTAGAAATCGAGGATTCCTACGTTAAGAGCATCGTAGAGAAACCTCGTCGAGAAGAAGCCCTAACCAACTTAGCAAACGCGGGCATATACATTCTCTCAACCGAAATTTTCGAAGCGATTAAGCACACAAAACCGTCCTCCAGAGATGAGTTGGAGATTACCGACTCCTTCTCGTCACTTTTGCAAGAAGGTCACAAGATTGCGGCTGCCACGATTTCCAGCAACGAAATGTTCGACGTGGGACTGCTGTGGGACCTGTTTGAAGCTAATCGTTGGGCTCTCGAAAAAACAAAGCCAAAGGTAGAGGGACAGATCGAGGATGCGGCTCATCTGATAGGTCATGTAGTCGTTGAAGAAGGTGCGAGAGTCCGCTCTGGAGCCTACATCGAAGGCCCGGTTTTCATCGGCAAAGACAGTGACATAGGTCCCAACTGCTTCATACGCCCCTGCACCAGCATCGGGCGAAAAGTGAGAATCGGAAACGCCTGCGAGATAAAGAACAGCATAATCATGGACAAAACACACATCGGACACCTATCCTACGTAGGAGACAGCGTAATAGGCGAAAACTGCAACTTCGGCGCGGGAACAACCATCGCAAACTACCGCTTCGACGGCAAAACAATAAAGATGAAGGTAAGAGACAGGGTAGTGGACACGGGAAGAAGGAAGCTCGGTGTCGTGTTCGGCGACGATGTCAAGACTGGGATAAACGCGTCGTTCATGCCTGGGGTGAAAGTGGGTAACAACTGTTGGATAGGACCCGACGTCGTAGTATCTCGAGACGTGTCTCCGAACACTGTGGTCTTGTTGAAACAGGAACACGAACAACGAGAAACGCGGTCAGCGGATTCTGAAGAATCAAAATCCTAAAAAGGTAATACGTTATAATATCACGGCGGAATCAGGTGGAATAGTTTGTCAACGGCGCAAAGAAGATTTTTTAGCGAAGTAGCTATCTTGCTCGAAAAGAGGGTTACCGTGGCTACTACTGATGGTAAATCCTACAGTGGCACGCTCGTCGGCATAAACCCCGATGACATGAGCCTCTGCCTGTCAGAAGCGAAAGACGAGAAGGGAGAGAAGCTGCACAGGGTTGTGTTGAATGGTGATGTTGTGGCTAAGATATTCGCGGTTGAAAAGCCCTTTGACTTGAAGGCTCTGGCAGATCGATTGGAGAAAGTGTTCCCAACCATGGTGAAGCTCTATGAAGACAAGGGTTTCATCTGGGTGATGGAGAAAATCAAGGTCACAGAGAAAGGCGTTGCAGAGGGAACTGGACCCGCCGCTGAACGCGTGCAGAAAGTGTATGAGCAGTTTCTAAGCGAGATAAAGACTTAGACGACCCAGCGGAATTTACATTCCTCTTTTCTTTCTCCCACCGACCGTTCGAGTAGACCGAAGTTTTCCAGAAGGTTCTGCGTAACTTCCACAGTACCATCCAAGCTGTCAAGGTTAATCTTCAAACCAAGCATGTTACTGACCACGTCCAAAACTTCGCGGGTGGCTAGGCTGTCGGGGTAAAGACCTAAAGTTTCGGCCAACAAACAGAAGCCACGGAATCCTCTCAGTCTTCCCATGCCCACTAGAAGACCTGCCACTCCGAAAATCTGTCCCTTAATGACTTCGGCGCCTACTTTCAACAGCTCGCCTGCCATCTCCTTGTCTGTGGCGGCGAAATAGAGCTTTGGCTTTTTGACCTCTTGCTCCTTCTTCAAGCCACCGAGGGTCACCACGAAGCGACAGCCAAGCTCCTCAGACACGTCCAAGATGCTTCCACAGAGCTCGTATTGTCCAGTCGTAGTCAACGCTTGCGTGTTCCCGTAAAGAATGATAAGGTCACGTTCTCCTTCCTTCCCCTTATAATAGTAGAGCTCGTTCGTGGGATATCGTAACTGTCCTCTCTCTGCAGTAACAGCGAAGTCTTGGAAGGAAGAGCAGCAGATCTCGGCGAAGAGGTTCGCTTTCAATTCTCGGATAAGATGCAACGCTGCGATGTTGGCGACGAATCCGATGCCAGGCAAACCTTCTATCAAGACTGGGTCCTTCAGCTTCGGTTTTTCTCGGAGAGAAACGTCGCATACCATGCTTTCTTGCTTCTCCTGAACGAGCATAAAGAGATATAATGGGGTATTAAAGCATGTTTTGGCAGATGGAGCGAAATGAGCTTCGAGATACGCCGCCGAGATATGCTTGCGAGGTTGGGGAGGCTAAGAACCAAGAGTGGAACTATTGAGACACCCATTCTGCTTCCAGTGATAAACCCTGGTATTCAGCCAATCCCGCCAAAGACTATGAGCAGCGAGTTCGGCTGCAAAGCGTTGATAACAAACGCGTACATCTTAAAGAAGCAGAGGGGAGAAGGGGCTGCTGAAAGGGGGATTCATAAACTCCTAGATTTCGACGGCGTAGTCATGACCGACTCTGGAGCCTATCAAATCCTAGTTTACGGAAAAGTCGACGTTAACCCTGAAGAGATTGTGCGTTATCAAGAGCGTATTTCTACCGACATCGCAACCATATTAGACATTCCGACAAGCTGGCACGCGACGAAGGAATATGCAAAGCAGACGGTTGACGAAACAGTGAAACGGGCTAAGCAACTTTCTAAAATCAAAACTCGAGACGACATGCTGTGGGTTGCCCCAATACAAGGCGGACAGTACTTAGACTTGGTTGCCTACTCAGCTAAACAAGTTGGAAAGTTGCCCTTCAACATTCACGCTCTGGGAAGCCCCACCACAATCATGGAACAATACTTCTTCGACACGTTAGTTGACATGATTATGACGGCAAAGATGAACATGCCACCGCAAAGACCCCTACATCTATTCGGCGCAGGCCACCCCTTCATGTTTGCCTTAGCCGTTGCTTTAGGATGCGACATGTTCGATTCAGCAGCCTACGCAATATACGCGAGGCAGAGTCGTTACATGACAGAATACGGCACAAGCAGACTCGCGGAACTTGAATACTTCCCGTGCTCCTGCCCAATCTGTGTAAAGGGTACTCCGAAAGACATGATGGACATGCCTATGCAGGAAAGACAAGAGGCTTTGGCGAAGCATAACTTGTATGCAAGTTTCGCAGAGATCAAACGTGTTAAACAGACTATCGTTGAAGGGCGTCTCTGGGAATACTTGGAAGCAAGAGTCCACACGCATCCTGCCTTGCTCCAAGCATTAAAACGCCTTGAAAGATATGATAATTACATAGAACACCACAGTCCAGTAACCAAGAAGAGCGGCCTCTTCTACTTCAGCAACCTGGGACTTATGCGCCCCGAGGCAGTACGCTACAAGAAGCTGTTAGAAGAGAGGTATTCGCCTCCAAAAGAAGCTAAGGTTCTCGTGCTGCTGCCTCAACCGTCGAAGAAGCCTTTTCACAAAGCCAGTGAAATAAAAGGCTTAGTTCATAAGATTCGGCAGGAATTGCCAGAAAAACATGCGTTGTTTCATGTTTGTGTCTATGCAGCGCCCTTCGGCGTGATCCCCCTAGAGCTTGACGAGGTTTATCCCTTATCGCAGCATGAAATCGCAGAACCCTTTGACGATGAGACCGTAGACTACGTGGCTGAGAGAGTCAGAAATTACATTGTCGCATCTTCCTACGAGAAGGTAGTCTTAGTTGAAGATGTTAAGGCTTGGAAAGGCAGAATTTCAGCGGTCTGCAGAAGCCTCAGGAGAAAAGGTTTATCAATAGCCGTCTTTAGTGTAGAAGAGAAGTTAAACAATAGAGTTCTTGACGATATTGTGGAAACCCTTCAAAAACTATAATTTGAGAGAAATACGGCATGCTTCGAGTGGACTTGCATCTGCACACGATTTTTTCGAGCGACTCTGCAATCAGCCCAAAGCTTGTTGTAGATCAATTAAACGCTCACCCCACGATTAAGAGCGTAGCGATTACTGACCATAACACCTTAGATGGCTATTTTCAAGTCCGCAAACTGGCAAGCGTTTATGAAGACTTGGTGATCTTGCCGGGAATTGAGATAGGCACCGAGAAAGGAGACCTAATAGTCTTGGGCGTTGAAGAAAAGCCAGAATATCCAACTACGCTCGATTCTGCAGTTGACTTTGCGAAGGCAACTGATGGAGTAATCATAATACCCCACCCTTACCGTTCCTTAGGCATCGGCGATTCAGCCATGAACATTGAAGCACACGCCGTCGAAGTCTTAAATCCTACTGCGACGCCTAAGGAAAACATGATGGCACAAGAATTAGCAAAGACGAAAAACCTGCCTGGAGTTGCCGGAACAGACGCTCACAAAGTGGAGGAAATGTGGACGGTTTTCACAGAAGTGGAAGCGCAACCAACTGTCGAAAGTGTTTTAAACGCTGTTCGAAGAGGCTTCGTCAGAGCCGTTGCAGCTCGAACAGCAAACTCGTTATACAATGTTGGAAGGTGAAAAAGATTCCTCTAGAAATCAGATTTCTGGGCGGCGCCCGTGAAGTTGGAAGAATAGCCATAGCGGTGAAAACCGAAAAAACCCAAGTTTTGTTGGACTATGGAACGATGATGAATAACGAACCGGGGTTCCCCATGCACATCGCCCCAAAGACTGTTGACGCACTAATACTCAGCCATTGTCATCTTGACCATTCAGGGACGCTGCCCATCTTCTACATACAAGACAAGACTCCTCTCTACACAACGAAATTAACTTTGGAATTAGCCCAACTACTGATCAAGGATTTCATCCATCTCTCAGGCTATTATCTCCCCTTTGAGTATCTTGAGTTAAGATTCATGATGGAAAACGCAGTCTACACAAACTATGGAGAGAATAAAACCGTCGGAGACATAACCTTCAAGCTTCTCGACGCAGGACACATCCCAGGGAGCGCCCAAGTTCTTCTAGAGGCAGAGGGGAAGCGGGTTCTCTTCACGGGCGACTTTAGCACCTTTAAAACCCGTCTTTTACCATCGGCTGATAGCGACTATGGAAAACTTGACGCCATAATAATGGAAACTACTTATGCAGACGAAGAACACCCAGAAAGGCTGGAGTTGGAGAAGGAATTCGTTGCCCACGTCACAGACGTTGTGGAAAAAGGCGGCACGGTTCTCGTCCCTGCCTTCAGCATTGGACGCTCACAAGAAATAGCATGCGTTCTCGCAGCACACCATTTTGACCACCCAATAACATTGGACGGGATGACTCGCGCAGCTAACACCATAATGATGGAAAACACAGAATTCCTGCGTGACCCCCGCCTCTTCATGGACGCCGTTCACGGGGCTACTTGGGTTGATGGATGGCGTGACCGCAGAATAGCGACCAGAAAACCAGGCGCGGTCATCACGCCCGCAGGCATGCTAAAGGGCGGACCAGCCGTTTTCTACATTTCGAAGTTGGGCAAGAAAGCGCACAATGCCGTTTTTCTCGTGAGCTATCAAATCCCAGGCACACCGGGTCATCAGCTGTTAGAGAAAGGAGTTTGCGTAATCGATGGTAAGGTTCGCAAGATTAAAGCTCAGGTGAAACACTTCGATTTTTCTTCGCATTGTGGTGCTAGTCAACTTCGAGAGGTCGTGAAGAAGTTGGAAGGGAATCCTACGGTGTTTGCGGTTCACGGTGCCGAGGGAAACTGTGAGCGATTTGCTAAATGGGTGAAGAAGGAAGTAGGGTTTAAGGCTGTGGCGCCGAAGACGGGTGACGTGTTCGCTCTCTAGTGTAGTTCTGAACCTGTTGGATTTTAGGATTCTATTTAGAAGCACGCAAAGTTTATATCTATCGTTTTCAATTAGAGATTTACCGAATTAAAATAGATAGAAATAAGTTTAGCGAAGGTGAAAGTCGAAATGTCTGACGAACTTAAAGAAGAGATGAAAAAGCTCAAGGAGGAAATCTCGGCTCTGAAAGAACAACTCCAGAACATGGCAGAAAGAAAAAAGCAGGAAAGCCGCAGCATATGCATCGATGTCGGTAACCGCGTACATGACTACATCGAAGAAGCCATGGAAGGCGTCGCCGAGGGGATACATGGCGAACTTGAAAAATCCATATTCATCGGTCCACGAGGAGTTAGAATAATTAGAAAGACAGAACCGCACGAGGAAGAGGAAGAAACGGGAATCAGTTTTTCGAAGGTATCTGAGGTTATGAGTGCCCTAGGCCAAGAACATAGGCTTAGAGTGTTAGACGAGCTTATGAGCGGCGGAAAATACGTCAACGAATTGCAAGAAAAACTCCCAGAAATCACCACGAGCACCCTTTCAAGCCACTTAAACGTGCTCAAAGAAGCAGGGCTGGTAGTTCAAGAGAAGGTTAGAGGACGATACCTTGTCACTATACCGGGCAGGACTGCATACAAGATGGCGCGACGAGTCACTAGGTTCCTTGAAAGAGGGAATCATGAATGACGTGGCAAGACTACCAACTAGACACAACGGTTTCGAAGGTCACCGAAGATACAACGTTATGGCGAACAGAGAAAGGCGTGATAGAGGTTAAGAAAGACACGTTAGCCCTTCCACTAAAGCTGGATGATCAACGAAGAGGCTATGTATTCCACGGGCGTGGCAAACTGCTGCTTGACGCCATAGTTGAGACTGGAGAAGGCGCTGTGGGCAAGGCGGTTGAGAAAGAAATCAGCGAACCATTCTTAATGCTTGGAGAACCTGATGAATTGCAGCAACATCTCAAAACCGCAAACAAAGATGACCTGGAAAAAGTAGGGTATGAGAATGAACAAGAATTCGTAGCCAAAGCAGAAGAGCTCTGCAGTCGTTTTCTTGGAAGAGAGAGAATGCACACGTGTCGATGTTTCGACTGGGGTCATGGGCTTGTCTTTGCTTTCTCGAACGAAGCCGACAAGTTCGACATTGTTGTGACCCAAGGCTCCAAATTGGTTTACAAGGCTCCGGGCATCGTCTTCGTGTCGAGCAAAAACAAATCTGTTTTGAAAAGCCGAGATGCGGTGGCTGTGTCCCATAACGGAAGATTGCTTGTAGTCAAAGCATAGTATTTTCCCTTTTTTTCCTTCTTGTGTATGGAAAGCGTTATTCACTAGTTTGGATTCTGTGAAGGTGAGTGGGCTAAGACGCAATGAGTGAAGAAGAGTTTAGAGCAACCCCCATTTACCTTGTCCCCATACTTGCAAGCTTGCTGGTGAGTATTCTATGTGCCTTTCTGATTTTACAGTCTGGGTTAGATTTACCCTCTGTTACTGCGCTTCCCGAGGCAGGGTATGGTCCATTGTTTAACGCGACGATTTTTGTTCTTGCCGCTGGGCTCGGTGCCACCTTGATATATTTTCTCCTGAAACGTGGTGTCCATCGATTTCTTCGTATTCTGATGGGCGCAACGTTTTCGTTTCTCTCCTTCTCTCTTACACTCTTCTATTCTGAAATTATTCTCTGGATAGTGGGCATAGAAGTCCCTTATGCGGCGATTCTGTTGTTGGCTGTGGCTGCCGCCGTGTTTGTTGTCTGGGAAGTTTTTCTGAGGAAGGGCAGGTTTTATGAGGTTATAGTCCTTGCTTTTGGAGGAGCCGTCGGAACGTTGTTGGGGGCTTCAATTCCCGATTTAAGTGCGTTCTTAATCTTATCGTTCTTAGCTGTCTACGATGTGATTGCTGTGTTCCGCGGTCCTGTTGGGAAGATTGCGGCAAAAGGTTTGGAGCATCTGCCCGGCGCCAGCTTCTCTTTCAGGGACGTTCATGTGGGGCTTGGCGATTTGACGTTTTATTCGATGCTGGTCAGCCGTGTTTTCTTGAGCTTTGGCTGGGAAGCTTGTGTAGCTGCTACGTGCGGGGTGTTGTTGGGTTCTTTTCTGTCTTTTAAGATGGTGGAGA
>CAZJAQ010000046.1:0-10653 GCA_964544285.1 uncultured Candidatus Bathyarchaeia archaeon | reverse complement strand
ATCATCGCTTCTCCCTAAAACTCCGCAAGGCATACAAACCGACAACAACCCAGTACCCAACATAAACAACCACACGCAACCACTCAGGGTTACCATCATACCCAACCAACGCAGCGAGAATCGACCCAACCACACCCCTCTCATGAAACAACGGATAACTCCCATCGGGGTTCAAAGGTGGATTAACGTCGAAGGCATGCTGCCCCAAAACTCCAAACTGCACACCGACCGCTTCACCCGCTTCTAATAATTCGTGCACCCCAAAACCTGCCAGCCCCGCAGCGAAGACGAGTAACAACACGCTGGAATACCGAAAGACCCTCTGAACGTTCAAGCGGTAGAAGCTCCTGTAGAGGACAAAAGCCAACAACACTACGACACCGCAGCCCCCAACCAAGCCTGCTATCGTAGCCCACACGTCCGTCAAGGACAACGTAGTCAAGAAGAGAACAGTCTCGACACCCTCCCTGAAAACTGCCACGAAAGACAAAACAGAAATCCCAATCACCTGACCAGAAGTCACCGCAACGTCAACCCTCTCCTCCACTTCAGCCCGTATCTTCTTGCTGCTCTTCGCCATCCAAAAAATCATGTAAGACAGAACAGCGGTGGCAGTCAAAGCCGCAACCCCCTCAAAAACCTCCTCAGCAGGCGACGTCAACTGCCCAAAAACAACGAAAACACCAGCCCCCACCAAGATACTAAAAACCACAGCAGCAAACACTCCAAAATACACGTAGCGATGTAAACTTTCTCTCCCAATTTTCCTAAGATACGAAGCGATGATAACCACTATTAAGGCGGCTTCGAGCGCTTCCCGAAAAGTAATCAGAAAAGCGGGAAGAAAAACGGCAAGCACCCGAGGCTTCACCTACTCTGCTTGTACGATTGCGCACAATGAACGCAGCAAAACATCGTTTCTTTCCCCTCGATGACTTCCCTATGCCCGCCCTCATAGACTTTGCAGCCGCAGTGGGCGCAAACGTCCATGCTGGGCTCGATGGCTACCGAGACCAGGTTGGAGAAGCGTTTGAACAGTCGCTTGCAGAGCTCCCTTCCCTCCTCTGTCAGCTCGAATACCTTCTTTTCCTTCTCACCCACCTGCTTGACCCTGTGCTTCACCATGCCCCTCTCTTCGAGTTGTTGGAGAAACGGATAAACTAAGCTTGGACTAACCTGCTTCCCCACGCTTTTCTTGAAACGGCTAAGAATCCTGTATCCGTGGGCTGGTCCTTCGTAGAGAATCGTGAGGATGTAGAACCTGGAGAAGTCCGACAGGAATTCTTCGATTTCTTCTGTTTCTGGCTTAGTTTTCATTGTGTTTCCTTGAGAAGTATATTTGTGGTGAAGGATATAAATATTGCCAGAGAAGATATATCTAAAAAAGATACATTTAAATAACCGACAAACCCACATCTATATTGCTAAAAGAACCGAGAAGTGAAAGCCACATGCCCAGAGACCCCGTATGCGGAATGACCGTAGACGCCGAAAAGGCGATAAAGAGAAAGATAGGAGACCGAACGTACTTTTTCTGCTGCGAATCCTGCGCCCGAACCTACGAGCAGCCCGAACAGGAACTCAAAGCCATGAAGCGCAGAGTCGCCATGGCGCTCGTGGGTGTGCTAGCCGTGGCGGGGCTTAGGGTGTTGGTGATGTTCGGCTTAGTAGCCGTCATAATGACCTTTACCATAATTGGTATCTCTGTCTACAACTTCGCCATCTTCATCGTGTCGACGCCAATCGTGTGGCTCGCCGGGTGGGGCATCATTTCCGGGGCGTACAAGTCGCTCAGAAACCGAGCGATAAACATGGACGTTCTCATATCTGTAGGAGTAGTGGCTGGCTGGGTCTACGGGGCTGCGAATGCCTTTTTCCCAGAAATGGCAGTCGGCGGAGAAGGATACTTGGAAATCGCCATCGCGATACTGGCCTTCG
The DNA here is from genome assembly GCA_964544285.1 of uncultured Candidatus Bathyarchaeia archaeon. Classification (GTDB taxonomy): domain Archaea; phylum Thermoproteota; class Bathyarchaeia; order Bathyarchaeales; family SOJC01; genus CAYGVX01. The sequence continues at coordinate 8,715 of CAZJAQ010000046.1, read as the reverse complement.
TCTTGTTGGGCAAGTACATCGAAGAGACCATAAGAAGAAGGTCTGCAGCGTCCATTCGCAAGCTGCTTGAACTCCAACCGACAAAGGCAAGGGTGCTCAAGGACGGAAACGAGGTTGAAATTTCAGTCGATGAGCTTCAAGTGGACGACATAATCATCGTAAAACCTGGCGAAAAGGTTCCGACAGACGGCGTGGTGGTTGCGGGTTATTCCTCTGTGGACGAGAAAATAATCACTGGCGAGAGCGTTCCGGTTGAGAAGGGTGTTGGAAGTGAAGTCATAGGCGCCACTATGAACAAGGCTGGCTTGTTGAAAATCAGAGCCACAAAGGTGGGGGAAGACACAGCCCTATCGCAAATAGTGCGTCTAGTCGAGGAGGCGCAAGCCTCTAGTGCCCCAGTTCAGAAGTTCGCTGACCGCGTTGTCGAAAAATTCGTTCCCGTAGTCTTCTCCGTCGCCGCAATCTCCTTCACATACTGGTATTTCACAAGTGGTTTCTCAGCCGCTTTCTTCGCCTTACTCGCTGTTCTTCTAATCGCTTGTCCATGTGCGCTGGGAATCGCCACTCCCACAGCAATCTTGGCAGGCGTGGGTAAGGGCGCAGAATACGGAGTGTTGCTCAGAAGCGGCGAATACGTCGAAAAAGCCAGAAAGCTCGACACCGTAATTTTCGATAAAACAGGAACTTTGACGAAGGGTGAACCTTCAGTCACGGACGTCGTGCCCCATGGTAACTACAAGGAAGAGGACGTGTTGAGGTTCGCAGCCATCGCGGAAAAAGGCTCGGAACATCCGCTGGCTGAAGCAGTAGTGAATGCAGCGCATCAGTCTGCCTTGACGATTCCTGATGCTGATTCTTTTGAAGCCGTGCCAGGGCATGGGGTACGATGCACGTGCCAGAATACCAAAATCTTGCTTGGCAATCGGAAACTCATGGAAGATAACCACGTCCACGTCAAACAGCTGGAGGATGACCTTCAGAAACTCGAGAAGCAGGGAAAAACAGCCATGATTCTAGCAGTCGACGGGAAACCGGCAGGGCTAATCGCTGCGATGGATACACCGAAAGAACACGCTGTCGAAGCGATAAAGAAGCTGAAGAGCATGAACCTGGAGATAACTATGCTCACGGGCGACAACGAAAGAACCGCGAAATCCGTAGCTGAACAATTAGGCATCAATCAAGTAATAGCCAACGTGTTACCGTGGAAGAAAGTTGACGTCATAAAAAGCCTGCAAAGCCAGGGCAAAACGGTGGCGATGGTGGGTGACGGCATTAACGACGCACCTGCCCTCGCACAGTCGGACATCGGCATAGCGATCGGGAGCGGGACAGACATAGCGAAGGAGACTGGCGGTATAGTGCTGATTAAAGACGATCTGAGAGACGTTGCGCTAAGCATAGAGTTGAGCAAAAGGACCATGAAAAAAATCAACTCCAACCTGTTCTGGGCATTCATCTACAACACGGTTATGGTTCCGGTAGCTGCTGTTGGGCTGTTAAACCCAATATTCGCTGCGGGGGCGATGGCGATTAGCTCACTAACCGTAGTAACTAATTCGGCTACTCTGAAATTAGCTAGATTCGAGTTTGAAAAATTCTGAGGTGAAGAATAACATGGCTAAGGACCCAGTTTGTGGCATGGATGTGGACGAGAAAACGGCCAAGTTCAAGTCTGAACACATGGGAAAGACCTATTACTTCTGCAGTCAGACGTGCAAGGCGACCTTTGACAAGAACCCGATGAAATATGCGGGCGGTAGTGAACATTCGGGGCATTCTAGGCATGGATGTTGTTGCTGTTAGAAACCGAATAGTGCGTTATCGGTTGATCAACAGAGCAAGAGCATCCGTGCTCCCCTAACTGATTTAGACAAGCGTCTCTTGTTTCTCATCCCTGAAACGATAGGTAAAGCTGAAAGCTCTCAGGTTTAGACTTTTTCAAGGCTCGAAAGGTTGAGATGCTTCTTTACGCCAGTCAACGCTGCTATGAAGGAGTTCACATTAGCGACTTTTGTTTTTTCCCTCAAGTTTGCAACGAAGTCTGAGTAGTCAGTGTAGTTCTTGTGCATAGTGACGATTACGGCGTTCTTCCCGTTGAGACCGTTGCCCTCCGCGACAAACACTACTCGCGGGTCTTTTTCAATCCATTTGTAAGGTGACTCAGCCTCTGGCAGCCACTGAGTGAAGGTGAACGCGGCGAGTTCGAACCCGAGCTTGGTAAAGTCGGGCACAGCCGTGTACTGCAGAACGTATTTGTCATCTTCAAGCTTTCTCCTCGTCCTGGTGACGGTGGGTTGCGAAAACCCTAGAACCTTTGCTAAGTCTCTATCGCTTCTTCGAGAGTTTTTAATCAATTCGTACAGAAGTTTCGGAATTTTGTCGGGGTGCATACCTCAGCATAAGCCAAAGAGGTATATAAATTATGCGATTGACTTTGAGACATACACTCTTCATCCTTTTTCAATTTTTATTTTCAGCAAGAAATTAACGTTTTTATTGATTATTTTAAAACATGGAACCCGTCAGTCAACCTCTCTGCCCCGCCTCTTTTCACTAACACCGTGTCTTCGATTCGAAAGCCGCCGAAACCCACAAGGTAAATGCCAGGCTCGTCAGTGACCACGTTACCAGCCTTCAACACATCTTTGCTTGTAGAGTTTAAGGTTGGCTGCTCATGCACCTCAAGCCCGATGCCATGACCTAATCCATGGACAAAGTATTCACCATACCCTGCTTTGTCAATCAGAAGCCTTGCAACTCTGTTCACCTCGGAAGCCTTCGCTCCTTCTCTTATTTTCTGAAAGGCTTTTTCCTGTGCCTCTCTGACAACTGCATAGATTTTCTCCTGCTTTGCGGAAGGTTTGCCTACTACGAGGGTTCGGGTCATGTCTCCACGGTAGTTCTTGTAAACCGCTCCGATGTCGACAACCACGATGTCTCCGTTTCTTAGTTTACGTTCACCACACCCGCCATGAGGATAGGCTGAGCAGGGTCCAGAGACCACTATGGTGTCGAAGGCTACGCCGTAAGAGCCGCGGGTTCGCATAGCGTATTCGATTTCAGCCGCAACCTCATACTCTCGAAGCCCAGCCTTAATAGTTTCGTGGGCTGTCTGCATACCTTTAACCGTTAACTCTGCGGCTTTACGCATTCGTTTCAGCTCGTCTGCGTCTTTTACTCTGCGAAGGTTCCAAACAAGTTCGCCTTTGTCTTCAAGCTTGGCATCCCTTTTCAGGGAGGCGGAGAGTTTTTTGTGCATCTGAATACTCATCACGTCGAAGCCCAGTTTCCTGAGTTTCTGGCTTCTAATCTGTTCTGCAACTTTCTTAGTCAAGTCTTCGCCGCGTTTCACTAGTTCAACTTTGCAGTTTTTGGCTTCTGCCCTTGCCCATTCATAACTCACTCCGTAAATGTGGAGAACGCTCTCGCCCTCACGTGGAACGAGCATTACTGCGGCGCCCAACGAGTCTGCCGCGCCCAACAGCTCAGTTAAATAGAGCAGGTTCACGGGATTAGTGACTATGTAGCCGTCGAACTCTTTTTTGAAGGCATCTCTTAGGGCTTCGATTCGATTGCGCAAAGCATGTTTCCCTTCTTGAAAAAGATGTTAGTTGACAGAATAGACTATAACCTTTTTGGGCTTAGGTTCTAGCCGCCGCTCATCAGCGACATAAGAATCACGTGGTCTCCGTTCCTGAGCCTCGTCTCCACGCCCTCAAGCTGTCCCATCAACACCCCGTTCACGGTCACCACGAAGCCTGTCTTGACGTCTTCTTGACCCGGCTCGAAAACTTCCTTCTTGAAAGGCGCCCCGTAGAGATTTGACAGCCTGCTCAGAAGTTCTTGAAGAGTAGTACCTTCGCTCAGCTCGAATTCGTCGACTCGTTTGTTGAGTAGGTTCTTGATAAAACCCAAATACTCAACTTTCACCTTCACCTTCATGCGAACCACCCTTCAAAAGAATATTTTTCCGTCGACTCTATTTAACTGTAACTTTTTCGCTTGCGTACATGTTTTCTCTTGCCAAACATGCCAAAGTCTCACTGCCATAAACACTGACGCATGTCAGTAGTCTAATAGGACGGTCTAGACTAGGCGTCGAGAACGCAAAGAAGTCAGCCTTCACCAACGCTCACCAACCAAATCCAAAACCCGACGAGGAGAAAAAAACACAAACCCCGCCTCACGCAACCATCTCCCAAGCTTCGGCGCCAACCCAACAGCGTCCGTCCCCAACTTGCAGACAATTGCATGCTCCAAAACACCCAGCGACTCCACCCCCAACACGTCCCGCTCAAGCCTTGCCCTCTGAATAGCCTCCTCCACCCTTTCGCCCAACGCTCCCAAGACGATCAAACGGTCAACCCGCGAATCGACCCAACCACCGTAAACCTCCAACTGCTCCTCTGCCAACTCCGCGCTAAACTCATCGTTTCCTGTCTCAACAACCCGCACCTCTAGGGGAAAACCATCGACCAAACCGAACAACTCCACAATCCGCTCAAGGGCAATTTTCCTACCATCAGCCAACTGTCCCTGCAAACGCTGCAGAGAAACCTTAGCATAAACAACCTTCGGCAAAAAACCCCCCACGTCCACAAAAGTCTCTCCTTTACTTTGTCCAGAAAGCACAACTCTGCCACTCAAAACAGAGAAACGCTCAACATTCCCGACGGTGACAGGAGCCAAGCCTACCTCCTTCTTCAAGAAAGAGAGCGCAACATTCTCATCCTCGCCAGAAACCAAGACCTTCACCCACCCACTCTTCATCACACTTAAACCAGTTAACTCGACCCTCAACCCCTCGCAAAGTCTCTTGAGAAACTCTTCAAACTCCTTTAAGGAAACTTCGCCGTAAACCTTCTGAAGCAACACAGCCTCACGCAAAAATTCGTCCCTCCTTATTCCAAGCATACTGAGAATTCTTCGTGCCACTGTTCTAAGCGTTCAACCGCAGACTCTGGGATGTCCCGATCTCGACGGAATCTTTCAACAGCTACCTCAACGGGTACCCGTATCGAACCTTCAATTAGTTTGTCGGCATAAGCCACAATACGTTCTTCAACAGAGTTCGGAACATAACTCTTCGTCGGCAATCCCAGTCTCTCTGCTTCCCTTATCGTTATCCCGCTGCCAACATGACGTTCGATGATCGAAACTACTGCGTCAGGCAGGTTCAGTTCTCTCGCAATCTGAGCTCCCACAACTCCGTGGTCAACCTTGTGGGTTTTAGCCCGTCCTACATCGTGTAAAAGCGCGCCAACTCGCACTAAGTCGACATCCACCTTAAGCCCTTTTCTTCTGCAAGCTTCGGCTATTTCAACTGCGAAACCTGCTACTGCTTTGCAATGGTCTACAACTTTTTTCGGACAGCCAACTTGCTTTAGGAGCCTTAGCGTAGTCCTCTCGGATGGTAGCCGTCTATCCACCTAGCTCCTTCCTCAACTGGCCAACTTTTCGAGACAAAACATCAATTATCTTACCGTTGTCGAAGTGCATCATCGGTTTGTTGCACGTTGGACATCGAAAGAGCAGTTCTACGGCTTCTTCAAAGGGAACCCGTTTGCATCCTGGGGTGCCACAGTAGTAAAATTCGTGATTCTTCTCGTAACTAAGCCTCGTATCTAGCTTTTGCAGAACATGTTTTTTTTGGTTCATGATAAAGCCCTCAAGCTGGTCTGGCTGAAGCTTCCAATGGAATATGAACCAACCCGTGTTCTCGTCTCTTGACCTTCTCAAAGACACGAGAGAATGGTCATAAAGCCTGTAGAGTATCTTGCGAACCGAATTCAACCGTATTCCCGTCTTGTTCGCTATCTGATCGTCCGTGATTTCGCCAGCATCTTTCAACGTAGAAATGATTTTAATGGCTTCTTCTTGTCCCAACACTTCTGCAACTTTAACCAACGTTTCGTCGTCTACGAAAGTCAACACGCGATACCTCTATCACCTATTAATATACGAGCCATATGAAACATAAATCTCTTTATCGATTCTAAGTTTGGCTTTTAAACTTTGCTTTCCGAAGAAACCTTCTTTCCATGTTTTTGCGGAACGATTCGTAGCCCAGCGTTCTTGAATTCCTTCGCTAATTCTTTTCCTTCGAAGAAACGGTCGAGGAAGACTGCGAGGCTGGAAGATTCAGAGTGGGGCTGATTTCCAACAGCAACGTTAAAATCAGAAATTTCGGGAGAGAAAAAGTCACCTGGTACTTTTCGACTGCCCACGATGACCAGCACGTCCCTCCCCGTTGCTTGAATTCGCTGGATCACATCGCTTGTTTGAATGTTTTCACCATAAGCAGTCAGGTGAACAACTATGCCACCTTCAGCCTTCCAGTTTTTCAGAGCTTTCTTCCAAGGTATACCAGTTTGAACGGAGAAAGGTCCGCCCCAGTTTTTAACCACTTTCTCTACGGTTGTCTTGATCTTTTCATCCCTAACGTCTGAGAGTATCATTCCCGACGCGCCGAACGCTCTTGCAGTAAGAGCCACGTGCGTTGTCAACCTCTCATCTCTGGGTCTATGCCCCCATCTCAGAACTGCGACTTTAGGCAATTTGATCCTCAACTATTTCGACTCAACAAGCTCTTTAACTGTTCCACCATATTGTTTTACACGTCCGAGAACTTTGTCAGCAAATTCTGATGATGCCCCAAACACAACGTAGGCATATTCGTTCTCGTATTTCACGTTTTGCACGTCGGTGTTGTTGAAGAGCCATGAGAGGAAGGAGAGGGTTTCGCCCGAAAGGGGTATGGAAAAGGTTGCGTGGACATAGTTTTTGAGGTGTCTGGATAGTTCTTGTTTGAGGAGGTCGATGTTTATGTCACGCAGGGCAGAGATGGGAATTATATTCGGAGCAACATCTTTCAGAACCTCTACCACTTGATGAATTTTCAATTCTGGGAGCAAGTCGATCTTGTTAAGGGCTGTCACCACAGGAATACCATGGGCCTCAATTTTCTGGATGATGTCAAGGCTTACTGAAAGTTTTCTCTCGATTTCCCTCAACGGTTCACTAGCATCAAGGATTAGGAGTATCAGATCTGAGAAGATTGTTTCTTCAAGAGTCGAGCGGAAAGCCTCAATCAACGTGAGTGGAAGGCGGTCGATAAACCCAACAGTGTCGGTTAGTAGGACTCGTTTTCCCGACAGCTCCACGAGCCGCGTGGTAGTAGAGAGCGTCGTGAACAGCCCTCTACCAGTTGGGACACCTTCCTTGACCAACGTGTTGAAAAGGGTGCTCTTACCAGCGTAGGTATAACCCGCCAGCGAGATAGATGAGAAACCAGACTCCAGCCTTCGCCTCCTGTGTAAACCCCTCTTACTCTTGATTCTTTTCAACTTCTCTTGTATCGTGTGCACTTGTCTCTTCACAGCCTCGTAGTACAAGTCCACTTCGTATGCTCCTAGTCCCATAAAACCCGGCTGTTCTTCCATTCTTGCGAGCCGAACTTTTTCTTTTGCGTGGGCTAATTCGTAGCGGAGTCTAGCCAGCTGAATTTGGAGCTTAGCCTCGGTTGTCGAGGCTCTGCGAGTGAATATTTCGAGAATTAGCTGAAAACGATCTGTTGCTTCCACGTCCGTTTCTTTGGCGAGGTTGTAGGCTTGAACGGGTTTAAGGTCGTTGTCAAAGATAAGTTTCTCCACGTTGTGTTCGCTGACCATTTGTGCAATCTCTTCTACTTTGCCTTTCCCCACTTGAAAACGCGGATCTGTCTCGCGTACTTGTTCAACTTCTGCAACGACAATGTATCCAGCGGCTTCTGCTAAGCTTTTGAGCTCCTTTAGGCTGCTCGGCTCATTTCTCAAGCGTCGTTGTATTATGATGGCTTTTGTTATTTTGTTGCCTCCAATTTTTCTTTATTTTTTATCAAGTCCCCCAACGTGATGGTTCTTGACGGAGAAGCCGCAGTCAGGAGCTTCTTCGGGAGTTTTTCCTCCGTGGCTGGGACGAGAAGCTTGACTTTCAATACGTGTTGAAGCTTCTCTACAAGTTTGTTGTCGGGTCTCATTTTTTGGCTTTCTAACTTCTTAAGCACCGAGACTTTTTCGTTTAGTTTTCTGCCCAAGTCTTCGTGGCTCAGTCCTTGCGTTTCTCTTGCTTGGCGTATACGTTTGCCAAAGTCCTCCACTAGCTCTAGGGCAGGCTCTAAGGGGGGCTGCCGTTTCGCTAGAACTTTAATCTGTTCTTTCTGGGGTTTTCTGACTTTGGTGGCTGGTTTAACTTGTCTCGGAGTCTTCAGTTCCCAACTCATTGAACCAAGCTTCGCACATTCGCTGCATACTACCAGCCGTGCGCCCTCGATTATAGTTTTGTAAGGCTTACCCAATATTTGACGACCACACACCTCGCATTGCAAAGCCGTCTCACCTAAACTGTTTTACATGTCTTCAGTTCTTTATAGTTGTTGTACCTGCCAATGGTGCCAGCATGACAAACAACCATTTACAGAAAATTCGTTCAATCGCCAATTACCAATTTGGACGTGGCACAGGAGAGATGCTTTTCCCTCAGAACGTAGACGTTTCTTTCTCTCGGCGAACTGGCAGAATAAGACATATTTATCTGGGTGGCGAACTTTTGGCTACTTTGCGACCCACTGACGGGTTCTTCTCGCTAACCGTCCAAGGCGCACGCCGTTTGACGCAGATCAAGCCTCTCCGATTGTGGGTTAAGGTCCAAGACGACGTGGCTGATTTTATCGCC
>CAZJAQ010000045.1:0-10789 GCA_964544285.1 uncultured Candidatus Bathyarchaeia archaeon | reverse complement strand
CTGTAGTTTCCGGTGAAGCGGGGAAACCGTATGGCTAAGCCGCTTCCTTTGCGGATGGCGTCTGTGGCGCATGTGTGAATTGGGCTTAGGGTAATCTCGGCGCCCAGGACTTCAATCACGACGGCTGGTTCAAACCACACGTCGGCTTCGAGCGTCGACTGTACCCTTGGGTGTTTATGAGAAACTTCGTGCTTCTTCAGCATCTTGGGCAGTTTCTCCAAGTCTTCGTCGGTGAAGCCCGTTCCACATTTTGTCACGGTTTCGAAGACGTCTTTTTGGGGGTTGTAGGCTGCTAAGAGCAGTGCGCCGTAGGTTCCTGCGCGTTTTCCTCTTCCGTGGAAGGCGCCGACGACAACTAGGTCGACGGTGTCGGTCATTTCGCTCTTGTATTCCCGTTTGTATTTTATCCACAGCCATCCTCTCGCGCCCGCTTGGTAGACCGAGTCTTTGGCTACTGATTTGCACATGAGTCCTTCGCAGCCGTTTTCCACGGCTTTTTCGAAGAATCGCTCCATGTCTTCCACGTTTTCTACGATGAGGGATTCTGCGGTTTTGACGTGGTCGCTCTTCGTGATTGTTTGCTCGAGTTTTTTACGTCGGGTTAGGTAGGGTTCTAGGGTGTAGTCCTTTCCGTCGGCGTAGAGCATGTCAAACGTGAAGAGGGAGACGGGGTATTCTTCCATCGCCTCTTTGATGCCGTATTTGCGTCTGCGGTGCATCAGTTCTTGGAAAGGCTTCATCTCTCCAGTCTCTAGGTCTACGGCGACGCATTCGGCTTCGATGATGGCGTTCCCCGATTTTACGTATTTTTTGAAGAGCTCCGCGGCGTCGGGGTACTGGTCTGTTATGTTTTCCAGGCGCCGAGAGAACAGAGTAACGTTGTCGCCTTGCTTGTGGGCTTGTACGCGTTCGCCGTCGTATTTGAACTCTGCCATGCATTTGCCGCCGAGTTTCTCTAAGATTTCTTCTGGTGAGCCCAGTCGCTCTGCGAGCATGGGTCGTATAGGGTTTCCGAGGGATACCTCGAATTTTTCGATGCCCTTTAGCCCTTTTTCCGCCGCAGTTCTAGCCACTTTTCCGAGGTCTGAGGAGATGTTGTAGGCGCGTTCTAAGGCTTCTCTCGCTTCTTTTCCGCCTCCGTAGGCGATTGCCAAGGCGTCTAAGACGGTCATGTCGGCGATTCCGAGCCTAAGGCTTCCCGTGACTATTCTTAAGATGTATTTTGCCTCTTTCGGTGTGGCTCTTGTTAGTAGTCCTGCCAGAAGGCTTAGTTTCTTGTCCATCGAGCCTGCGCCCGACGCACGTGCCATCTTGTCGAGCACGTCGTAGACCTCTTCAACTGATAAGGGGGCGCCTTTGAACAAGGTTGCTTGGGCTTTTGTTGCGAGGAATCTTTGGGCGGTTTCGCCTATGTCTCCTGTCTTTGTCAAGTCTTTTTCGATTTCTTTTTCACTTTTTCCTGTTGCCTTTGCAACCGTTTGGATGGCGAGTTTTTCAGCTATTCCTGTTTGGACGTCGACGAAGTCGGGGTATAGTTTTCCTTGCGTTAGGTAGACGACTTTGTCTATGATGTTTTTTGGGGTTAGTTTGAGAAGGTCCACTAGGTAGTCGGTCATTTCGAGTCTTTTGGTTGTTGCTTCGATTTTTTCGTAGCAGTCGGCTATCAGAGAGAACTTCAAGTGGGTTTCCCTTTGGTTAACTTAACAGAGTGGGCTATTAAAATTAAACCCAACCAACCAATAAACGTTAAATGGAATGATATGGGCGCGCGCATGACCGCAAGTTTAATGCTGCTCTACCGTAAACTCGATATGGCGTGAATAAAATGGGTATGGGAAAAAGCTCTGGGAAAAAAAAGCCAATGACTAAGCAGGAGAGAAAAGAGAAAAGGAAGAAGCGCAAAGAGAAACGCTAAGAATATTCATAGCTTCCGTTATAACCCTAAGGGACGGGATTCGAACTCTACCCCAATTTGCGACATCTCCTGCATATTCCCTCTTTTTCCAACCTAGAATCCTAATCGATGAAAAGCCTTTAGAAAGCCTACGGATGGTAATATCACTAAGGGGTAGGCACTGCTTCGTGGAGATTAATGTATGCCTTCACTGAAAAAAAAGAATGTTCAGAAGAAGAAAAAGCATGCGGAAAAGATAGGGAAATAACGCAAAGCTCATAGCTTGTGTTTATGCTGGCCTTTTTCCACATCTGCTAGCAGTTACCGAGGTTAACCTCTTCAGAAAGGGGAAAATAACAGCCGTGTGCTTGCAAAAGGGATACTGATTACGTTACCGATAGGACTTGCACATGCGACCAGTGGCGATATCACCCCCAAACCCCTTTTTCTCTGCGTTCCTATCTACACTGCGCGCGCATGGTGGTCAGCTTTTTTGGTGTTAGGTTTGTTTGATTATGTTGGTTGGGCCAGCTTTTAATAATACAACGGCGTGAATATCCTTTCTGTCTAGAAGAGAGAAAGAGGCTCTAAACAGATGGCGAAGACTTCAAGCACCAAGGTAATTTTGACAGCTTCAGCTACTGAGATGAGTGATTATCACAATAGCCCTTTTGTTGCGTTTGTTGCAGGCTTCGCCAAAGGTCCAGTGCCCCTGTGGTTTTTGAGAAAATACCTTTATCCCACGGTTCCACCTAATGGTGTTGGACAAGCCAAATTTGCTCCCTACGGCTTGAGAAAAGTGGAAGCTCTTCTTTTGGAAAATAGTTTCAGCGAATCGGATATTGCAGTGGTTCACCCCGGAGATCTAAATGCATTCGTTGGACCAGATACGAAGGTGGTTGGAATATCCACTATGGATCCAACTGGAAATGGATACGTGAGTAAGACCTATTCGTCACTAGTCGGAGGCGGTGAATCGATGAATTCTATTGAGTTCAAAGAGTTGGTCATGCATCCGGCCATCCGAAAGTACAGGCCGAAAGTGGTTGTCGGCGGTTTCGGTTCATGGCAACTGGAACGCAAGAAACTGATTGAAAAGTACGGTATAGACTGTGTGTTGATCGGCGGGGGGACAGAAGCAATCGTGGAGGTCTTCCGAAAAGCTGCCAACGGAGAGCCTCTTCCGCGCATAGTTCGAACAAGAAATGACTCGAATGGCGAAAACACACCCTTGATCAGACAGCCTGCCATCCACGGCGCTGTCAAAATATCAGACGGCTGTGGCCGAAATTGCCAGTTCTGCACCCCAACCATGCAAAGAAAGATTGACGTACCGCTAGATAGGATAATAAAAGAAGTAGAGACAACCGTGAGACAAGGAAGCCCAAATATCATGTTGATCACTGAAGACATTTTCTTGTATGGAAACAAAGACAAAAGCTTCATCCCAAACAAGACAGCCGTCGTCAAACTCGTCAACAGCATAGCAGTTTATCCAGGCGTCAAGGGCATTCAACCTTCACACATGTCTTTGGCTCCAGTTGTGATCAACCCGCAAATGGTCAAGGAAGTAGCTGAAGTTTTAATTGATCACAACTGGTATTCATATGGGAACAAGCCGATTGTGACGGCTGAGACGGGTATCGAAACAGGCAGCGTTAGACTAATGAGAAAATACATGGTAAACAAAATGTTGCCCTACAAGCCAGAACAGTGGCCACAGATTGTACGTCAAGCTTTCGGAATTTTGAATGATAATGATTGGTATCCGCTTGCCACGTTGATTATCGGACTTTCCGACGAGAACGAAGATGATGTTCTAGAAACACTCGAGTTGATGGACGACTTGAAGGATTATAATGCCTTTTACGTTCCACTTTTCTTTGTGCCTTTAGAGGGATGTTCTCTAATGCACAAGCGAGGAACCGAGCTTGACTCGCTAACGAAGGCCCGTTGGGACCTTTTGCTCCGCTGCTGGGAATACAATATAAGAATTTGGAGAGACACCTTCCTAAGACACAGAATAAAAAACCCAGTTCTGTTCAACGTGGCCAAGAGAGTGGTCATCCCATATGGAGCGAAGGTTGCTGGAATCTACTATGGCATGAAACACGGCAAAATGATGGAAAAAGCCATATGGAAAATGGCAACCACCTAACACGAATCTATTGAACAAAAAAGTGGATGTTGCGCTAGCGCAGGGAAATTTGCGCTCACTCACCGCAAATACATCGCCCAGTATAGTGTAAAGCGAAATAATAAGTCATAAATCGTATTGAGAATTAGAATGGCGAATTCTCCCGCATTTCCCCTTTTTTTGTTTCAAACTTGAAGCCTGAATAAAGTGTGTTTTTTGGGAGTGGACAGAGCAGGGAAAAATGGGGGGTTTAGGTTGTGTTTTCTCCAGACGTTTCTTCTTTGCGAAGACAACAGCAAGCATGGAGAGCGCCATGAAGAGGGGCAGGATTAGGGGGCCGGCGGGAACTCTGGGATTACGTTGTATGTGTAGTCGTATCCGTTGTTGCTTTTTGTTGCGTTATTTCCAGCGTTGTCGTAGACGACTATCTTGTATGTTACCCATGTGCAGTTTTCATAGCCAGGTATTGTCGCTTGGTATGTTCCAGCTGCAGTTTCAGTCATGTCTTGAACATCCAGCTTGTTCCATTGTCTATGCTGTACCATAATGTTACGTTGTAGACTCCTGTGCCATGGTCTGTTATGTTAACTGTGACGGTAACGGTTTGGTTTGGTTGGTTGGGTAAAAATTAAACTGTCAAGGAACGTTGCCCCTTCAGCCAGCGATTAAAAGGTTTCTCGATGAACAATCTCGCTCACAAGTCTTCTTCTGCGTGGCGTCGGGCTCTCAGCGGGATATCCGACTGGAATTATCGCAACTGGTCTCACGTGGACGGGAGTGTTTAAGACTTTTCTCACAATCTCTTCTTGGAAAGCTCCTATCCAGCAGGCGCCAAGTCCGAGGGCGTGGGCGGCTAGAAGCATGTTTTGGGTGGCTGCGGCGGTGTCTTGTATGCAGTAAAGGTTCGCTCCGCGGCTTCCATAACCTTGACTTGAGCGTGCTTCGTCTGCACAAACGGCTATCACGACGGGCGCCTCTTCGATTAAAGCTTGGTTCAAAGCAGCGATTGAAAGCTCATGTTTTACTTGCGGTTCTCTGACGATGACGAATTCCCATGGTTGAATGTTGCCAGCAGAAGGCGCGTGCCTAGCAGCGTCGATAAGCTTTTCAACTATTCCTTCAGGCACTGCTCTTCTTTTGAAGGCTCGGATGCTTCTCCTGTTTTTTACAGCCTCGAAAACGTCCATCGTGACACCGTGAGTGAATGTGTTATATAACTTGAAGGATATTTCATTTTCTAACCCAACAAAGAAAAATGCAAGGTGAAATCCGATGGAGAATATTCCGACAACCAAGCTTCTCTACTATGACGACGCTTACATGCGTGAGTTCAAAGCCAAGGTTCTCCAAATCGCCAAAAACGATGGTTCAGTTGGTATAGTCCTCGACGCCACGGTCTTCTACCCCACTGGTGGAGGGCAGCCCTCTGACAAGGGCGTGATAGAAGGAGAACAGGGCAGAGCAAACGTTGTGGACGTTCAATGGAACAAGGGCAGAGTCCTACATCTGGCAGATGAAGTGGTTGGCGAAATAAAACAAGACGAAACGATTAAGGGAGTCATTAACTGGGACCGCCGTTATTCCTTGATGAAAAACCACACCGCAGCTCACATCATGGCCGAAGCCATCAGACGCGTCCTCAACAGCCCAGTGGAGATTGAGGGCTCTGGACTCGACATCGACAAGGTTCGTCTGGATTTGGCATTAGAAACTTCGTTAAGACCCGTCTTTCAGAGGATAGAAGACGTCGCAAACACCATAGTCAAAGAGAACAAGCTTGTTGTGATTAAGATGATGAACCGAGAAGAAGCAGAAAGCTACGTCGAGAGGTTTCATGAAAGCCTAAAAACGCTTCCCCACAACGTCTCACAGGTGCGGGTTGTTGAAGTCAAAGGCTTGCATGCTTGTGCTTGCGGGGGGACTCACGTGAGAAGCACTGCTGAGCTTGGCGCCATAAAGATTCTGGGGCGGTCTTCGAAGGGTAAAGACGTTGAGCGCTTAGAATTCAGAGCACAAAATCCTTAAGCTCGAGTATGCTTTGTTGCTTATGGATGATGAGCAAGAAAGAGAGTAACTTGAGCAACGCTGTGAGAGAACTCTCGACGGGCGATCTGACAACAACCCTTGCACTTTTTGATTATGGAGAAAAAACCGTTAATAATAAGGCAGCTTAAATAGTTCAAAGGTCGCAAAAACCTCAAGGTTGCTTGCGTATGAGCGAATTACTAAACTGGTTCCAAAGACGCCGAGAAACACGCGCTCTAGAAACGATGAAGCATCACCTTGCGACGACGATGTCCATCGTAGAAAACTTGGAAGAAGCAGTGAAGTTGGCTGTTTCAAACAAGGCAAGCGAGGCAAAATCACTTGTTCATAGCATCACAAAGGCTGAGCGAGAAGCAGACACTCTGAGGAGGAGCTTCATGGACGAGCTTTCTAAGGGGGAACTACCTGCTGCAGACAGAGAAGACCTAATGCACCTCATGAAGCGCGTGGATATGGTAGCCGACTGGTGCAGAGAGGCTACAAGGCTTCTTAACGTAATTCCCATGGAAGAGGTTCCACAAAGCTTGAGGGAAGCATCTGTAGAGATGGTGAAAGGATTGAAAGAGTGCGCTTTTTCCCTCCGAAGAAGCATCGATAAAATGTTGGACACGCCAGACGAAGCCTTGAAAGCGGCAGATGAAGTGGAACGCCAAGAAGAGAAAGTTGACGACCTACATGAGAACGCTCGGCAACTCCTCGCAAAAGAGGAAAAACTAAAAGCCGGAATAGCAGTCTTAACGAGCCAGCTCTTCGAAACCATCGAAGGAGCGGCAGACGCATGCGAAGATGCCTGCGACCAAGTTAGAATAATCATCATCAGGCGTTGAAGGGAGGAAAATACATGTCAAAAACCCCAATAGAAATCTCAGAACTGCGTAAAAGCGCCGACGGCGACACGGTGAAAGAACTAGCTGACTTCCTCAGAGAAAAGCTGGATGTGGAAGTGGACATGACTGGGAACGAAATAATCCTGACCACCGAGGAAGAAGAAAAACCGTTCTCTCGACCCTACCTGCGGACTCTTCTTCGCAAGTTTTTGCACAAGGCAGAGCTAAAGGACTTCAAGGTTATCGGTGGAAAAGAAGACGCCTTCATCATTAAAGAGAAGAAACTGAGGGCTGAGGAAGAATAGCTCCTATCTGCCCACTGCTATCGAGAAAATGCCCAAAAGCACCAGAGCTGCGCCTACGACGAAAAGTGGCGCTGGATATTCTGCGAAGATTGCGATACCCAGAAGCGTTGCGCCCAAAGGCTCAAGGAGTGCCATCGTCGCGGTTTCGAAAGATTTTAGGTTCGACAGCGAAGAGAAATACAAGGTGTGGGCTGTGGCTGTCGGGAGGATACCTAGTCCTATCAGGGGTAGAAGTGTTTCTGGACTACTTGTAATTTCGAAGGTTGTTCTAGTCAAAACCGTAGTTGCGCCCACTGTGAAGGCTGCTGCCAAGTATATGAAGAGCATGGTGGGCAGAAGGGGGAGTTGGCTGCGCCTTTCTCTGCCATAGTTCAAGTAGAAGCCCTCGACAACCGCTGCCAAAGTGGCTTCCAAATCTCCTATCAGGCTACCCGTTTCGCCCCGTCTAGCGTCTCCATAAACTATGAAACCCGCCCCGACGAACGACAACACCATACCCCCCAAAGCCAATCTTGACGGTCTTATGTGGTAGAGAAACGTGGATATGAACATGGAAAAAATAGGCGTCGTGTTTACTAGCACTGTGGCGTTTAGGATGGCGGTGTCCTTCACTGCAGAGACGAAGAGGATGAAATGAGCGCCCAGCAACATTCCCAAGACGAGAAAATGCTTGAGATTACTCCGAACCAAGCCAGAAGCGGGCTTTTTCTTGAAAGCCAAGACTATGAGGATTAGCAGTGCAGAGGCTATTATCAACCGCCACAGAGCTATCGAAAAAACGTTGATGTCGGTTAGGCGGATAAAGATGGCTGCCGTGCCGAAGAGTATGCCTGCGCCGACGCCTTCTAGCAACGCGAACTGTCTGCTTTTTTTCTCAGTCATACGTCAACGCCATGTTATTTTTCAGCGACGACTCTGCTCGCAGTCGCTTCTTTTTCCAACCGTATCACGTGCTCCGCCTTCTCTGCGAAGGCTTCGTTGTGAGTAACCGCGATTATCTGTTCTATGGCTTTGAGGCGGGCGATGGCTTCGGCTAAACGGTCAACGGAGCGGTCTTCTCTGCCGAGGCTCTCCGTGGGCTCATCTAAGAGGAGCATTTGCAGTCCATGCCCCGTCCGAGCTTGCATGATAAGTTGACCCAAGGCGAATCGATAGGCAAAGGCTAAGAGGGTGCGTTCTCCGCCCGAGAGGTATGAGACTTCTCTTTCATAGCCTTCTTGGCTTCGAATGGAAGGAGTGTAGGTCTCGTCGATGCGCGCAATCAACGCTGTGCCTTCTTCGCCTACGAGGCTGTCTAGAACTTGCTGAATCACTCGTTCTAGGATTTTGACGAATTCGGTGCGCAGTTTAGGCTGTATGCTTCTGTAGGCGTCGCGAATTCCATCGACAGTCTCCACAAGTTTCTCTATTTTCTTCACCCTTTCCATCTTTTGTTGAGCACGTTCGAGGCGTTCGCGAAGGTCCTCAATCCTCAGCGATGCTTCTTTCTTGCGGGTTTCGCTTGACTCCAACTTAGCCTTCACTGAATGATATTGGTTGATGGCGTCGTCGTGGAGTTTGCGGGTATTCTCCAGCTCCGAAACGTCAAACTTCAAGATTTCCTTGCGAGTATCCTCGAGTTGTGTCCGAAGGGTTTTCTCTCGGCGTTGTTGCTCTTCGAACTCTTTTTTCAGCTTCTCCTTGGATTCTTCTTCTTCAACAACCCTGGCTTTCGTGTCGTGTATTCGCGGGATGTGCGATTGTAAGTCTAAAAGCGCCTTGTTGACGATGTTTTTCAGTTTTTCTAGTTCTTTGACGTTCTTCTGCAGCTCTGCGAGTCTTCTGTCTCTCTCCAAGTTCTCCTCTTCGATGTGTTTCAACATGTGTGCTTTGTAGTCTTCGGTAAGAGGCTGCAAGCAAAGAGGACACTTGCTTTCTTTTGCGAGGTTGTCTACTCGCTGCTTCGAGGCTTGGGTTTCCTTTCTCGCTGCTTCTTGTTCGGCTCTTATGCTCGTCACCTGCCCGTCGAAAGACGCCAACTGCTGCCTCAATTCCTCAACCGTCAAATCTGGAGCCAAGCCCACTTCCTGAAGCTGCTTTTTCTGAGAGTTCAACTCCGTCTCGAGGCTCTCTAAACGTTTCTTAAATTCACTGACAGCAGTTGTTTTTCCCTGAATTTCATCTGCAAGCCTCGCACACATGTCTTCGGTGTTCGCGATGTTCGTTTGAAGCTCAGCTTCTTTCTTCAACAGTTCCTCAGTCTGTTTTCTCAGTTTTTCAAGGCTCTGAAGCTCAGCAGACGCAGCCTGCAATGCCGCTTCGGCTCTTTGCAGCGCAGTGTTCAGTTCCAGGATTCCTCTTTCAAGCACTGAGAATTCTTCCACAGCCTTGTGGTAGTCTGTTTCGAGTTTCTCGATGCTCAACACGTCAAAGTCTTTCTCGTAGGCTTTCTTCTCGCCTTCGTATTCTTTCTGAACCTCTCGTATGTTGTTCCACGCCTCTTCGTAGTCGCTTAGCCCGAACAGCTGGTCTAACCGTTTCTGCCGTTCTCGGGGAGCCACGTCCAGCAGCTCTTTTAAGTGCTCTTGTCTAACCCACACGATTTCGCGGAAAATCTCCTTGTCCAAGCCAGTTATGGTTTTCAGTTGTTCCGCGACGGCTTCGTTCTTCACGCTTGCGAGGAGCCTGTCTTCTTCGTAAAAGTTTAGGCTCTCTACGTCTTGGGCTATACCCTTTCCACGCTTCTTCAACCCCCTCTCGATGCGGTAGGTCTTACCGTTTAACAGAAACTCGACCGTTACTTTTCCCGCGCCTTCTCCTTCGCGTAGAAGGTAATGGTAGCTTCGTGTCAGGGGGTCGCCGAAGAGGGCGAAGTCGATGGCGTAGAGTATGCTGGATTTGCCTGTGCCTAAGCCGCCGACGAGGCAGTTGAACCCCTTCTCAAAGTCGATTCTCGATTTTGCGTGGGACCGTATGTTCTCTAAGGTTACGGTTTTAATACGCATTCAGGTAAGCCTCCAACTCCGCCTTCACTCTCTTCTCATCTTTCCGAGTCAGCGGCTCGATAAGGTTCAGGGAGAGGCGTGCGATGCTCTCAGCCTCGTCCCTCGGGTAGCGCTCAGAGAATATCTGGAGAAAATACTCGAAAGCCTTGGTCTTCAAGTCCTTAAGCTCGCCTTCAAATATAGAACGAACAACCTCCTCGGGCACTTCTGTCTCTCTTAACCGAACAATTGGATGAACCAAGAGGGCTTTTTTCGCGGCACTCCGAATGCTTGCAATGTCTACCTCGCTTCGGCTGGCTTCGGCGGGCAACACTCCTTCCAAAACTGGAACGATGACCACGCCCTCTTCATCCTTCTCTTTAACTTGGCTAACGGCGGTCTCGCTGATCTTAGCTGGGTTCATGCCACTGTAATCGTTTTTCAGGATTACGAAGCGTCTGGGGCTCTCGAGCTTTACATGCTGGAATTCGGCTTTTCCCTTCTCGTTCACCTTCGCGTGGTAGAAGCCCTTTTCAAGCCACGCGTCATCGTAATAGACCGTTTCTGTAGAACCACTGTAAGCTAGGAGACCGCTTTTGAAGTTGTTTCTCGAGGGT
>CAZJAQ010000044.1:0-11376 GCA_964544285.1 uncultured Candidatus Bathyarchaeia archaeon | reverse complement strand
AAAAAACAGTGGCTAACACTTTGGAGAACCAGTTGAGAGAAAAGATTTTATTTCAGATGAGCTTTTTCCATAAGCTCTAACAAAGGATGCAAAACCATGTCCAAACCTGTTAAATGGGTAAGAGAAGACACCAAAAACAAGTTAATGTTTTGGCCAAACGAAGAAATGAAGAAAAGAGCATGGGTAAGCGACGAATCAGTCTACAAAGAAGCAGCCAAAGACCCCGAGGCTTTCTGGGCTGCAAGGGCAAAGGAGGGGCTGGAGTGGTTTAAACCGTGGACCGAAACCTACCAGTGGAACCCACCATACTATAAATGGTTCGTCAACGGTAAAATCAACGCTTCCTACAACGCCCTAGACCGCCACGTCAAAACTTGGCGGAAGAACAAAGCAGCAATCATCTGGGAACCCGAACCGACAAACGAGCCTCATAAAGTACTCACCTACCAAGATGTCTACCGCGAGGTCAACAAATTCGCCAACGTCCTCAAAAACCTAGGTGTAAAGAAAGGCGACCGAGTAGGCATATACCTACCCATGATTCCAGAAGTACAAATCGCCATGCTCGCCTGCTCTCGAATAGGAGCAATCCACAGCGTCGTCTTCTCCGCGTTCAGCGGTGAATCCCTGCGAAGCAGGATGGGAGACGCAGAAGCAAAAATCTTGGTTACTGCAGACGGTTATTATCGAAGAGGAAAGGTTGTCAACCTCAAAGCCAACGCCGACATAGGCGCCCAAGAAACCAAAATCGAAAAAATCGTTGTCGTCAAGCGTGCAGGAAACGAAATCGTCATGAAAGAAGGAAGAGACCTCTGGTGGCACGACTTGATGGCGAAGGCTCCGCTCTACTGCGAGCCCGAGCCGATGGACAGCGAGGACATGCTCTTCACACTCTACACAAGCGGCACCACCGGAAGACCCAAAGGCATAGTCCACAACACGGGCGGCTACTTAACCGTCGCCCACTGGACTTCCAAATGGGATTTCGACCTCCACGACGACGATATATTCTGGTGCACCGCCGACATAGGCTGGATTACAGGACACACGTACGCCTGCTACGGACCGCTGCTCAATGGAGCTACTACGCTAATCTACGAAGGCTCTTTGGACTATCCAGCCTGTGACAGGTGGTGGGAAATAGTGGAAAAATTTGGCGTCACAGTCTTCTACACGGCGCCAACAGCCATACGAATGATACTCGGCTGGGGTGAAGAATGGCCCAATAAACATGACCTCAGCAGCATACGCCTTCTGGGCACGGTCGGCGAGCCGATCAACCAAGACGCTTGGATGTGGTACTTCAAGCACATAGGCGGCGGAAGATGCCCCGTCATTGACACTTGGTGGCAAACCGAGACGGGGGCGACGCTCATAAACTCGCTGCCAGGCATAGGTCCCTTCATACCCACGGTTGCGGGCAGGAGCTTCCCAGGCACAATCCACGACGTCTTAGACGAGACGGGAAAACCCGTCAAAATCGGCGAAGGCGGATACCTCGTTCAAAGAAGTCCCTTCGCACCCGGCATGATTAGAGGAGTCTACAAGGACCCAGAGAGGTACAAGACACAGTACTGGAGTGTTTATGGGGACAAAACCTACTACACGAGCGACGGCGCCATACAATGGGACGAGTTGGGCAACATTCGCCTCACGGGCAGAGTGGACGACGTTATGAAAGTTGCGGGTCACAGACTCTCGACCGCAGAAGTGGAAAACGCCTTGACACAACACGCTTCAGTCGCCGAATGTGCAGTGGTCGCGGCGCCCCACGACATAAAAGGCGAAGTTCCAGTGGCTTTCGTCGTCCTAAAACAAGGAATAGCAGCCTCTCCAGCCCTCGAAAACGAACTCGTGGCACAAGTGGTAAAAGTCATAGGACCCACGGCGAAGCCCGAAAAAATCGTGCTGACAGACGCGTTGCCTAAGACTAGGAGCGGAAAAATCATGCGCAGAATCCTAAAAGCCCTGGTGAAGGGCGAAACCGTGGGGGACATAACAACCCTGATGAACCCTGAAGCAGTGGAGGACCTGAAGCGGAAGGTAGGATTCACACCATAGCCATATGCTGGAAAGTGGAACATCCCACATAACTTTTTTTAAGAATCTCCCTAATACGTGAGACACAGCCATGTTCTTTCACGTACTGCTGACGACAGAATGCAACCTACAATGCAAGTACTGCTACGGCAAGTCCTGCGACGACATCAACTCAGACTTCCAATTCAACATAGACTACGATGTGCCCAAGAAAATAGACTACGACGTCGTCACTCTGGCGTCGTTTTGCGAAAAAGACCCCGACTGTGTTTTAAGCTTCTACGGCGGCGAACCAACATTATGCCTCAAAAAAATGGAAGAAATCATGGACAACGTGAGAGCAGAGCATTTCTTGATTCAGACTAATGGCTTGTTCTTGGACAAGCTTGACCCAGACTATACGAATCGGCTCAGCACTATTTTAGTGTCCATCGACGGTAGCCGAAGGCTGACTGACTATTATCGAGGAGCGGGGGTATACCAGAAGGTTGTTGACAATCTTAGAAGCGTCAGGCGCAATGGTTTTGGAGGTGAGATAGTCGCGCGCATGACTGTGATGGAAGAAACGGACATTGTTAAAGAGGTGAAGTGGCTGCTGAGTAACCCCGACTTCGAGTTTTCTTCAGTTCATTGGCAGCTAGACGCAGGGTTCTGGAAGAACGACTTCGCCCGAAGACCCTTCGAAAAGTGGGTGAACGAAAGCTACAACCCTGGGGTTCGGCATCTGGTGCGGTTCTGGGTTGACGAGATGGAGAAGAACGGAAGGGTGCTTCGACTATACCCCTTCTTAGGGTTGATGCAATCGTTACTGCGTCGTGAAGGGAGTTTTCTGCGGTGTGGTTCTGGCTGGAGCAACTACAGCATCTTAACCAACGGTTGCATCGTGCCTTGTCCAGTCATGAGTGGGATGAAAGACTTCTACTTGGGACACATTTCCACGGCTAATCCCTTAAAGTTGAAGCGAGTGTCTGTTTCTGAACCGTGCACAGAATGCAGAATCGTAAACGAATGCGGTGGCCGTTGCTTGTACGCGAACATCACGAAACGTTGGAGCAGAGAAGCCTACGCCGTGGTCTGCGGCACGGTGGAGAACCTTGTCTCTTCGGTTAGGGAGGAAATGCCTAGGGTTGATCGGCTCATTAAAGGAGGAAAGATTGAGCCTTCAGACTTTGAGTATATGAAATATAATGGATGCGAAATAATCCCTTAGGTAGGCGCCCTTGATGAAGGCACTCCCATCCCTTGACGCTCACGCTCACCTCGACCCCGCTCGAACCTCAGAAGAGCTGGCAGACTCGGGCGCAGTCCTCGCAATGACATTGTCCCTCGACGAGGCTGTTCATACCATCGATAGACGCGAACCTATAATCACGTGGGGCGTGGGATGTCATCCACGCAAGCTCAAGTCACAAGAATCCTTCGATCCAGAACTGTTTCGTGAACTGGCGAAGCGGACTGCCATCGTCGGTGAAATCGGGTTAGACACTGGTTCGCGCGTACCGCTCGAGACTCAGTTAAGAATATTCAGGCAAGCGCTGGAAATCGTCGAGGAACTTCCTCGGCTGGTCAGTATCCACGGCTACCGCGCAACTAGATTGGTAATTAAGGAGCTACGGCTAAAGCCCGTTGCGGTGCCGGTTCTTCATTGGTGGACTGGCACTGCGGACGAAACACGAGAGGCTGTCGCACTTGGGTGCTACTTCTCTGTACATTCAGCAGTCGCTCGACATTCCAAGTTTCGTACAGCAGTTCCCCGTGAGCGTATTCTAGTTGAAAGCGACCACGGCTATGCTGACCCACCTGCTGCTATTCCATGTCGAGTCGAGTGGGTGGAGCACTTGGTTGCTCAACAGCTCGGGCTTGGCGTGAAGGATGTCAGACGGCTTGTTTGGCAGAACTTTGCGGAGATTGTTCGCAAGACGGACACGCAGAAGTTGCTGCCAGAACCCTTTAGGGCAATCATAAAAGAAGTAAGCCAAGAATCATAGATCGCCCATTAACCGTGAATGCAAGATTATTCTTTGGTTTGAACAAAAAAGTAGTGGCTGTGGCTGGCTTCTTATTCAGAAGGGAACGAAAGGAGAAAGGAGAATCCCGCTGCCCTCCACAACCCCCTACTGGAGGTAAGTTCTATAATTAAGTTCTATATAAAACTTTCAGAAACCAAACTTTCCCACAATTTCTGCCTCTCTTTAAGCTTCCCTGAGATTCCCGAAAGCTCTCTGAACAACTTCCGGCATAGCAGGATGAATATGCATCGACCTAATGATGTTCACAAAACTGCCACCCTCAGCATTCATCGCGTTGATTATCTCCTGAATAAGCGTCGGCGCAAAAGGCCCTATGATGTGCCCGCCCAAGATTCTGCCCGTCCCCTTCTCCACTATGACCTTCACGAATCCCTCGGGATCCCCCATCGCAGCTCCCTTCGCAGTGTCCCTGTAGTATTCCTTGCCCACCAAGACTTTGTAGCCACGCTCCCTAGCCTGTGCCTCAGTGAGTCCCACCGAAGCTATCTGCGGGTAACTGAACACTGCGTGGGGCGCGGCAGAATAGTCCACTGCGACTTTATGCTCATGAACGGCGTTGTGCCAAGCAACTTCTGCTTCATAATTGGCGACGTGCTTGAACATTTGTTTGCCGATTGCGTCGCCGAACGCCCAGATGTTCTTCTTGCTCGTCTCGAGGTACTCGTTCACCTTAATGTACCCTCGCTCATCCAGCTCCACGCCTGTTTTTTCGGGCTTCACCAAGTCGGAGTTGGGAACCCGCCCCGCAGCGATGAGCAAGCTTTGGGTCGAAAACTCTCTAGGTTCTCCAGTCTCACGGTCTAGGGCAACTAGTCTCTTGAGTCCATTCTTTTCCTTTGCTTCGACGACTTCGTGATTGGTTAACACCCTCATCCGTTTTTCCATTTCCATCCTAAGCAACTCGGAAATTTCTGGCTCCTCTTCAGGCAAGAGCCTGGGGTTTCGTTGAATTATAGTGACTTCTGTCCCTATGCTGGCGAAGAAGTGCCCATACTCGGCAGCTACGTATCCACCGCCTATAATCACCATGTCTTTCGGCGGTTCCTCGAGCGCCAACAGCGTATCGCTTGTTAGATAATTCACTCCTTCTATGCCCCTAATCGGCGGTATACCCGCCCTCGCGCCCGAGACGATGAAAACTTTCTCTGCCTTTATAATCTGATTGCCCACTTTCATCGTGTAGTCTGAGACAAATTCGCCTGCGTCTTTGTACCATTTTATTCTTGGTGTGGCTTCCACCGCTCTTCCTTGGCGTTGGCTGTCTTCGGTGACTAGACGGTGCATTCTGCTCATTATCTTCTTGAAGTCTATCGATTTGACGGCGGCGTCTACGCCTAGTTTTCGGGCTTCTTTGATCGTAGTGATTACGTCGGCGGGGTAGATGAGCATCTTCGACGGAATGCAACCACGATTTAAGCATGTCCCCCCCATGGGACCATGTTCAACCAAGGCGGTTTTCAGACCATTAACCACTGCGTTCGAGGCTATAGTCATGCCAGAACCCGAGCCCACTACGAGAACGTCGTATTTTTCCATGAAACCATCTCCGCACAAGCGGTTATAATAACTCTTATAGGATAAGTCTTGCTTCAGTAAATTACATTTTTTCGGGCGCTTCGATGCCGATTAGGTTCAACGAGTTTCTGAGCACTATTGCCACTGCTTCGACCAGCGCCAGTCGGGCGTCGCTTAGGGCTTTTGGCTTCGCTTTTATCACGGGCAGAGCGTTGTAGAGGCTGTTGAACTTGTCGGCTAACAGGTTTGCGTACTCCGCGAGCGTGTTGGGCTTCAGGTTCTCCGCCGAATCGACGAAAACCTCTGGAAAACGCGCCAACGCTAAGACAACGTCACGCTCCAACGGCTCTACAAGACGCGAATAATCTGGTTTCTCTGGCTTCTTCGAGGCTTTTCTCAGAATGCTGCCAGCCCGCGCATAAGAATACTGAATGTAAGGGGCACTGTTTCTCTCAAAATTCAGCACCCTATCCCACGTGAACACCACGGGTTTTATGGGGTCGACTTCGACGAGAGCATACTTAAGAGCCCCGATTCCGACGATTCTCGAAATCTTCAGTTTTTCCTCTTCAGACAGTTGAGGAGAACGTTTTTCAACTTCTTCAAGCGCCCTCTTCACAGCCTCATCCAAGACTTCGTCGAAGGAAATGTAACGCCCCCTGCGACTCGACATCCTGTACCCTGGCAACGTTACCAAATTGTGGGCAAAATGCGTGAGGTTCTCCGCTTCGTCACCATGCTTCAATGCCCACAACGCTATCTTCAACTGCTGTTGGGGCAGCTTCTGCTCCATGCCGACTACGTTGATTACTCTGTCGGCTTTCTTGAACTTCCACAGCGTGTAGGGGATGTCACGTGTCGTGTAGAGCGTCGTGCCGTCTGCCCTCACCAGCGTTAAGGATGGAATAGAATAATCGTCTTTCAAACCGAGCTTTTGTTTCAGCTTGTAATCTTCTGCAACTCGGTCAGCGTCGAATTCTAGGACGGGACCTTGCTGAAAAACGTAGCCTGTCTCTTTCAGCGCTTCTAAAGTCTTGGCGACGTCGCTGTTCCATGCGAAATCGCTTTCCCAATCCCACGAATCGAACAAGATTCCGGCGTTGTTAAGAGTTTCCTGTATGCCTGTGAGAGAAAGTTGGCAGACTTCGCGGATCAGTTTTTTAGCTCTTTCTTCACCCCTTTCGTATGCGCGGTTTAAGTTGTTCACTGCGCTTTCGATGTCTTCGTCCCTGCTTATTTTCTCCAAGAGTTGAGTGAAGAGCTTTGGGTGTTTGTTCTCCAGTTCAGCAGCGATGGAAATCCACTCGTCGAGTTGTTTTCTCAGCTTCTGAACGGTCTCTGATGCTGTGTTTCCTTCTCTTTCTAATGCCTTTTTAAGTCGGTTAATCTCGAGAACGCAGCTTGTTAGGGTGTAGATCAAGCCGAAATAATGATCGGGTTTTCCGTCTAGAGGAGGTTTTCTCAGCTTCTCGTATCCATAGGCGATGACTGCCGTCTGGCGTCCCACGTCGTCGACGTAGAAATGTCGAAAAACCATGTGCCCACGTGCAGCTAGAATGCGTGCAAGCGCGTCTCCTAACACGGGGTTTCTCGCCTGACCAACGTGTAGAGGAGATATGGGGTTTGCGCTCGTATGTTCGACGATGAGCTTCTGTGGTTTTTCTGTTTTAACATGACCATAAGCAGCATCCAAGGTTCGAATTGAAGTAATCGTTAGCTTCGAAAGCTCACCGAAGTCAGCGTAGAAATTAACATACCCTCCACCTGCAACTTTTACGTCTTTGATGAGTGGAAAGTCCTCCTCTTCGATGTTTTCGACGACTTTTTCAGCTAATTCTTTCGGTTGCTTCTTTGTTTTTTCTCCGAGTTCGAAAAAAACTGTTGACGCTAATTCTCCGAACTCGGGGTTGGGGGGGATGTCTAACAGAAGAGGCTCATGGGAAATGGATGGGTAAATTTTTGTGAAGGATTTTCTCAAAGCACTCTCGCACTCTTTCCGAAAATCGCCGAAAGGATTAACCGAAACCATGCAACGCTCACCTAAGAGAACTCGAACCAGTTCATAAACTTCCAGAACAAATTCCTCAGACACGATTAATAAACATATTTGATGTAAACTGCCTTACCATCACTGCATTGGATACTTTGGTTTCTTTACTCTATGGTTAAAATCTTCTTTCCGAGTTGAGGGTTAACGATTCCGTGAAGATTGCAAACTCTTACTATCCTCTTCTGAAGAATGTCTATGGGGGCGTGCGCAGTAATTCTCCTTTCTCTTCGGCCTCGGCACGCTAAACAGACTGAAGAGGGCGCACGCAGCCCAACCCCCTACTTTCTCGCTGACCTGACAGAAAACACGCAGAGCTAAGGAAGACTAAAGAAGACGGTGTTATGCCCTAAGTAGTTTTGACGGAACGTTGTCCAGGTCTAAACTTGCCCGTTTTCCCGCCGTTTTTTGCACTGTCCAATGTAGTACTTCGTGGCTCAAGACGTCCTCGATTTTGCCGTCGTGTTCACCGAAGACGTATATCCTGCCCTTGCCAGTGTCGTATATTCCGTAGATGGGTGGAAAACAGAAGTGGAATTGTAGCCTTCTCCGCATTTTTAGAGTGCTCTCCAAATGAACTTGGGGAGAGAGAAAATATATTCATAGTTGCGAATCACAAAATATTCCCAACACAGATACAGTACCCGTCAGCGTAGAGGCGAGAGCCTATGTTCATTCTTTCGTATTTAAGTATCGAACTTACAAAAAGAGCCGTTAAGATTCGGGTAGCTTTTGGCGGGCCCGCTGGGATTAGAACCCAAACGGGTTCAAGTCCAATGCCTTGACCAGACAAAAGAGGGTTCATTGAAGGCGAGAGTTCGAATCTCTCCCGGGCTACCATTGTCTAGGCGCGAATTTATACTATTTTGAGGCTGGTTTTCGCGTAGATCTTTGAGCATGGGAAGTCGCGTGCTAAATGTTAAATGAAGAAGCTAAAGTATTAGTTAACTATCAAGTTGAGTAGTCAATAGGAGGTTTGACGACGTGATAATTGACGTGCATGTGCATCCTGTATTTCAAGAGATCTCTGGCAGACCTGAGATGGCTCGTACAATTCAGCAGCTTGAACTGACGTCTAAGCGTTGTTTCTACCGGAGCCCGAATATTCAGTCTCTAGCTAGTTTTCAAGAAGAAATGAAAAATGCGGGGATCGATAAGGTCGTTATTCAGGTGCCAGGTGAAAAAGGTGTTCCAGCCAGACCGGCAAATGAGCAGGCGTCCATGCTGCTGCGACTGCTTCCAGACAAGTTCATAGGTTTTGCAGGCTTTGATCCCAACCAAGGTGAGGAGGCTGTGGCGGATATTGAGTATGCAGTGAAACAACTTGGATTCAAAGGGCTTAAAACTGTATCCTCTTTGCTGGAACTGAATATCAATGACAAAGCACTTTATCCCTGCTATGCTAAGGCACAAGAATTAGGCGTGCCCATCTTGATCCATACTGGTGCCTCCCCCTTAGTCATGGGCTGCCGAACCAAATATGTTCAACCATTGATGGTGGACGACGTGGCCTTTGACTTTCCCGACCTGAAAATCATCTGCGCCCACATGGGAGGGCACCACTATATGGACGTTCACAGCATGTTGGTGCGCCACCCCAACGTTTATGCTGATCTCAGCTTCTGGCCGCTGAACCCACGCTACAAGGACTTGATGCCTTGGCGTCTGCTTGAAGAGACGGTTCCGGATAAGATTCTATTGGGCAGTGATTATCCTTGTGGGCAGACTCCGAAGGAGGCGGTTGAAGCAGTGCGGGCTCTGCCGATTAACGAGGATTTCAAGCTGAAGATACTGGGGGAGAACGCTGCAAGGCTACTCGGCCTGTGACAAGGCGTTAATTAAAGTCGCGCGTGCTCAGGTGAAGTTGCTTTAGGCATAATCGTTGTATATCGTCGCAAATAGCTTTATTCCCTTCAGATACTGCTCAATTGCTATAAACTCGTTCGGCCGATGAGCCATGTAGGTAACCCCTGATCCCGCGAAAGCCATGGGCTTGCCTAGAATATGTGGAAGCCAAGCCATAGCTCCTGAGCCTGGCATCCATGGCATACTTATCGTTTTGGAGTTGACAACTTTCTTGGTAGCCTCACTGCAGATTTTGGCTATCCGCTCGTCAGGGTCTATTCTGTAGGCTGGCAAATCCATCTGCTTCTCGACAAGCACATCATTGAAACCTTTGCTCATCAAATACTTCTGAACGTTTTCGAACACCGTCGATGAGTTCTGACCCGGCACAAGTCTCGCATCAATCCTTGCCCAAGCGCTGTCTGGCACTATGGTTTTGATGCCTCCCTTGACCGTGTAGCCGCTCGATAACCCATTAATGTTTAGCGTTGGTTTGTAGAAGAGCTCAAGCAATGCTTCCGATACGCTCATATCTTCTTTGACCTTTAGTTCGTACATTTCCTCAAGCTTCTTCTTGTTGAATACGATACGAGCCAAACCATACTTGATCTTCTCTTTAAGACTTGGTTCCTTCACTCCATCATAAAAGTGAGGAACGACTATGTCATTTTCTGTGAGACATCGAAGTGCTGATATGAGTTGCCAAGCCGGATTATCAACAATCCCCGCGAACATGCTATGGACTTCTACACCCGAGGCTGACTTAACCTGAAATTCCATAGATAACGCACCTTTCAATCCGTATATGAGAAGAGCTTGACCCGCTTTGTTTTCGCCTCCTCCGTCACCGCACAATATGGAGTCGCATACCGAGAGCTCTTCTTTGTGTTTTTCAACGAACGGTCTAAAGCTTGGACTTCCAATTTCCTCTTCGCCTTCAAAAAGAAACATCAGATTGATAGGTATCGACTTTCTGCATTCAATTATAGCCTTCACAGCATGAATGCTCGCCATGAGGTTATTTTTCATGTCGCAGGTTCCTCTGCCGATAATGCAGTCATCCACAACCTCGGCTGCAAAAGGATCGACCTTCCAATCCTTTCTATCTCCAGGAGGTTGAACGTCATAATGCCCGTACACCAGCAATGTTCGCCCGGCAGCTGTGCCAACTTTGCCAAGAATCACTGGATGTCTCTGCGTATCAGAGACTTGAACATTATCTATTCCTATTTCCTTCATCATTTTAGCAAGCCAACTTACCGTCTCATCTATCCCGGTGTTCTCAGTGCTGATTCCAGGCTTGCGAACGAATTCCCTGAACTCCTCCAGGAATACGTCGGAATTCTTATCAACAAAACTGTAAACTTCCTTCATCCCATTCGCCGAAAGTACCTCCTCTCCTTAGGCTATTAAGATTTTTGCCGTTTGGTTGCCGATGCTGCAGTGTAGGCGCGCTTTAAAAAACCATGAAGCAGTATCTGTGTTTTGAAGAGGTTCCAACGCTTTTGATGACGACTTTACAAAAAGAGGAGAAGGTTGTGTGGGTGACACCGCCAGTTTGTAGTGGGATCAAATCCCACCTCTAGCATCGAACCGCTTCGACGATAAAGAAACCAAGACCACTACTCTACGAATTATTCAATCACAAAAAAAGAGGGGATATGACGGTTTAACCCGAGGCTGAAAAGTGTAAATGCGTGCCTAGGCGCCCGTCTCTCCCGTGCTACCATTATACCGTGGACAGGGTGAGGTTTAAATTCTCGGAATTTTTGCTTATGTGAAAGTTTATGCAAAACCTCAAGCGCACGTTTACTTAATAATCGCATTCTCAGAGTTTGTGAGCGCACGCATATGCTCACATTCTAAATATAAGATACTTGATAATTGATATGGGAAATC
>CAZJAQ010000043.1:0-11491 GCA_964544285.1 uncultured Candidatus Bathyarchaeia archaeon | reverse complement strand
TGAAATAAAATCTTTTCTCTCAACTGGTTCTCCAAAGTGTTAGCCACTGTTTTTTTCTCGTATCTTGATTCCACAAGTTTCTCCGAATTTCTAAAGCTCAAAAATCGGCGGTATATGTGGGCTTAGGCTTCTCACATGACATAGCGAATTTCATGTTATGGTAGTTTTAGGTAAGCAAAAACGCTTTAATCCTTCAGTAGTAACTTTCAATTCATGCCAAAAAGAAAGAAAAGCGAAAACGAAGACAATGCTAGATATTTAGTTGTTGTTATTGGAGTGATTTGTGTTCTATTTGGAGTCACTACGTTCTCAAACAACATGCTGATAGGAATCATAGCCATTGTTGTAGGCTTGTTTCTTGTAGCATTGCCTATTGAACCCGACATAGCTAGAGAATTCGGAAGATTCCTTATTGACATATTTTCTTCATTGCTCAATTTTGTTAAGCAAAAAACCGAAGAAAAAGAAACGAGCGAAAAGAAGACTCTCAAACGAAGAAATTGGATAGTTGATACTACTATTTCCTTAGATGGAGAGAGTTACGAAACGTTCAACCTAAGCCTAAAACGAAATGAAAAAGTCGAAGGTGAAGTTTCTGGAGAAGATATCATTAATGTTTATCTAGTGAATAGATACGGTCTGAGCAAATTTGAAAGAGATGAGGATGAGGACTTCACCTATTTTGACGGCCAAGAAAATACCATGCGAACGAGAATCAATTTCACTTCTCCTAAAAGCGGTCAATTTTACTTAATCGTGTGGAACGAAGGGAGAGAAGAAATAGCTGTTGATGTGAAACTCTGGACAACCGAAAGAATTAATTAGAATCAGAAACCAAATCAAGAAATAAGGAGAAATCAAGCATGAAGAAATCCGATTTTCAATTGATAGGGTATATTGGTGTTGTATTAGGTGCAATTCTCTTAGCGGGTGGCATATTCGCAGCATCTTACTACGAAGTGCGAGGATGGCTTATTTACTATGCAGTCTATCCCTATGCACAATATTCAGTAACTCTACTCATTTCTGGAATTGTCTTGTTAGTGATAGGTCTTGCTTTTCTCTGGAGAGCAAAACAAGAAGGTTCTGAAGTGCCAAAACCCCCTCAGATAGCTGTGCCGAACCCCTAAAAACTTGATTTTCGGAAGAATCTTCTAGAAATCCAAAACAGGAATTTAATCAGTTGATTAAAAATCGCTTTTCTCTCTCCATGAAAAGAAGCTCAAATCAAGCTCCGTTAAACAAGATTTTCCGAAGAAACTTCGGAATATATATAGATTGATACGGATGGAAATGTTGTTGATTGGAAAATGGCATAGCGATTTCTTAGCATATCACTATGACAAAAAGCTCGATTTGAGACTTGCAGAATCTATTAGTATCAGCTACTGACCGATGAATTAGCAGAACCAAATACCTATATACCCAGTTGATAGAATTGTTCTTCTATGAGACCACTCATCCCGATAGTGATATCGATTCTCGCTGGAATCGGCTGGCTCATCTTCGTCCTGCTGTACACTGTTTTCTGGTCTACTGAATTCGACCTCTTCCAGAACGTCGTCATCTTGGGGGCATCGCTCCTCATCGTAGCGCTTTTCATAGGCTTGATGTGGGTGCTGTGGGGCTTCAAGCAGGGAGATTAGAACAAAACCTAACGTTCCCCTTTTTCTTGACCACTTGAAGTCAACATTTACTATTACAGTTTGGCTTATAGGAACCCATAATAATTCGAAAAATCGATTATCAAGCCAAAAAAAGAGGAATGAAAATGGTGCACGGCATCTGCCACTTGGAAATTCCCGTCACTAACATCAAGAGGTCAGGAGAATTCTACAACAAACTTTTCGGATGGAAAATAGAGTACATGAGAAACTACGCTCTCTTCATGCCCGAAGAAGGAGGACTCGGAGGAGGCTTAGACCCAAAGGAAAAGTGATTCCTGGCGGAATCGTCTTCTACGTCGCTGTCGAAGATATACCGAAAACTCTCAAAAAAGCCGAGAAGCTCGGCGCAGAGACAGTGAAAGAAAAAACCGAGATTCCAGGCATGGGATGGTTCGGGCTTTTCTCAGACCCAGACGGCAACATAATCGGAGTCTTCACTCCAAAGCAAGGTGAATAGCTCCAAACCCTCTTTTTCTATTCTTTCACCGGGCAGATGGGCAGAACAGTCTTCCCATGAACCTCGTTCAACACTTCTGCAAGGGCTAAGTAGACTGCGCTCAAGCCGCAGACTATGCCTTCGTACCCCGTTATGATGCCTATTTCTGCGCTTCCAGTCAGGTCTCTGGCGGTTAGCAGGAAGAAGAGCACAGCCAAGCTTGCGAAGACAAATTGCAGAGCGCGGTTTGCTTTCAACGTGCCGAAGAACATGACTAATGTGAAGAGCCCCCACATGAAAAAGTACGCAGCCATGGCTGTTTTAAGCGGTGCCTGCACTTGGAAGAAGGAAACAGTCGGCATGATAAGTAGTAACACTAGCGACCACCAGAACAACCCGTAGGAGCTGAAGGCGGTCGTCCCGAATGTGTTGCCCTTGCGGTACTCCATGATGCCCGCGATTACTTGAGCCAAGCCGCCGTAGGCGAGTCCCATGGCTAGAATCATGCTGTCCAAAGGGTAGAAGCCAGCGTTGTGAAGGTTCAACAGCACAGTCGTCATTCCGAACCCCAACAGCCCAAGGGGCGCTGGGTTTGCGAGTCTCTCATTCATACACATACCCCACACGTAGAGAAGGCGTTAGGTGATGATGTTTAGGAATATAAAACTTTTCGAAACCGTTAAAAGCATAGCCATGTTATCTGAAGGAGTCTCAACGTGGTATGGTAAAAATGGGTTTGCCCATAAAAATTGACTTGAGGTTTCGTCTATGGAATGGTATTTCATAACTCCCGTGGCTGGTTTGGCTTCTGTCGCGCTTGCCGCCTACCTATACCGCTACGTCAGCAAGCAAGACAGCGGCACAGAGAAAATGAGAGAAATCGCCCAAGCAATAAAGGAAGGCGCTAAGGCGTATTTACGGAGACAGAACATGACCTTGGCGGTTTTTGCGATAGTGATGGCTGCAATCTTAGGAATACTTTTCGGTCTAACCGAAGGCACTTTACATGGAGTCAGCGTTGCAGTAGCATACCTCTTCGGTTCTCTGTGCACTGCCGTGGGTGCCTACGCTGGGATGATGGCGGCAGTCAAAGCAAACGTCAGGACAGCGAACGCAGCCAGAACTGGGTTGAAGCAGTCTTTTTCTGTTGCCTTCTACGGAGGAGCCATAATGGGCATGTCGATAGTGGGTTTGGCGCTGCTTGGAATAAGCTTACTGTTCTTCACGTACCATAATGTTCTCGGCTGGCTTGAAACCGACGCAACGAAAGTCATATTAGCCTTCAGCTTCGGGGCGAGTGCGCTGGCGCTTTTTGCGAAGGCTGGAGGAGGAATATACACAAAGACAGCGGACATAAGCGCAGACCTCGTGGGAAAGGTTGAGTTGGGCATTCCGGAGGACGACCCTCGAAACCCCGCGGTGATCGCCGACAACGTGGGGGACAACGTTGGTGACGTGGCTGGTATGGGTGCGGACTTGATCGACTCTTACATAGCTGCCGTCATAGGTGCCATGATCCTCGGTTCGGCGCCAGCTCTCGGCGGGGGAATATTCACTACTCTGCCGCTTTTGATCGCTGCTGTCGGGCTCTTTGCCTCTATAGTTGGGGCGTTGTTTGCGAAGGTTAGCATGAAGACGAGTCCCGGAGCCGCGTTAAACAGGGGGGTTTTTTCCACGTGCTTCTTCTTCATAGTCTTTCTTTTCGCGGTCACGTGGTTTTCGGGGTTGGGTGAGGAGAGGTGGCTGGGAGTGTTTCTTCCGACGATTGCTGGTTTGACTGCGGGAATGATTATTGGGCTTACTACCGACTTTTTCACTTCAATCGACCGGTCGCCGGTGCAGCGAGTCTCCGAAGCCGCCAAGTCAGGAGCTGCGATAAATATTCTCACGGGCTTTTCGTATGGGATAATTAGCATCGTTCCGCCGATAATCGGCATTTCAGCCGCGACCTTGGCTGCTTGGTATCTAGCTGAAATGTTTGGTATGACCGGCTTCTACGGAGTTGCTACCGCGGCTCTGGGAATGCTTTCGATCGTGGGGATGATAATTTCCACCGACGCTTACGGTCCAGTCTCAGACAACGCGAGAGGGATAGCTGAACAAGCTGGGCTTGGCGAAGAAGTGGTTAAGATAACTGACAAGCTGGACGCGGCTGGTAACACTACGAAGGCTATAACGAAGGGCTTTGCCATCGGAGCTGCTGCCTTGACGGTTCTCACGCTGTTTGGGGCTTATACGGAGCTTTCGGGCATTTCAAGCTTAAACCTGATAGACCCAAAAGTGGTTGCGGGACTTTTCATTGGTGCGATGATACCACCACTACTCTCGGCGTTGCTGATATTATCCGTTGGCAAGAATGGCCAGAGAATGATTATGGAGATTAGGCGTCAGTTCAAGGAGATTCCTGGGTTGATGGAAGGAAAAGCGAAGCCTGACTATGCGAGATGTGTGGACATCGCTACGAAGGGAGCCATAAGGGAGCTTATGCTTCCGTGTAGTTTGGCGATTGTTGTTCCGATCGTGATTGCGTTTGCTCTGGGGATTGAGGCGCTCGCTGGGTTCTTGGCTGGGAGCATCGTGACGGGGATCATTTTCGCGTTGTTTATGGCTAATTCGGGTGGGGCTTGGGACAACGCTAAGAAGTACATCGAGGCTGGAGCTTTCGGTGGTAAGGGTTCAGAAGCTCACAAGGCTGCTGTGGCGGGGGATACTGTGGGTGACCCGTTCAAGGACACTGCGGGTCCTTCGTTGAACACTATGATCACGGTGATGTCTCTGGTTGCGTCGGTGTTCGTGCCTCTAATTTTAATATTAATCAGCTAAGGCTACTCTAACACTGCGTGAATGCTCCCTTTTTTTCCTGAATCGCTTTTACTTCAAATGGCTACGCACTGATAGTAGTCGTGTCTGTAGTTTTTTGTTCTCTTTTCTTCATTTCATTATAGAGATATTCAAACCATTCAAGCGGTCTATATTCCATCCGCCATTTGCCCGATGCTATCATCCTCTTTTGAGCTTCTTGAATTACAGGTCCCACTTTTTCCCAGAACCACAAGCATGCCTCAGGATGCCATTTCATTACTGTATCCAAGTCAATCAGCTTCATTTTTACAAACAGACCAAGACTATTAAAGAAGGAAGCTACGTGGACAGCTTTAGAGTACTCTGTCTTTTTGTACATATTTCTTTACGTAGTCGTCTAGGTCTGTCCATTCCCAATGATAAAGTATCTCGAAATAATGACGCAAAAACTCAAAGTCTCGAAAGGGACCAAAGAGCTGCATCATGAGTTGTGTTCGTCTCGTTTTCTCTGCCTTTCTATTCTGCATGATTATGCTTACCGCTGCAACCACAACTGCCGCAGCCGCAATGACTATTGAAAAAGTCTGTATGTCAACCATCATTTAACACCCGAATTGCCAAATAGTGTAGTCTATCTCAGTTCAGCTATAACTTTTCCGCATTCATTCGACTCGCATAACACGAAATTCGCTATGCCATGCTAGAGAACCGAGCCTACATATAGTAAATGGTTTATGGGTCAGAAGGCATTGAACTCTGATACTATGGCTGAGTGGAAGCAGAAACATCGACACTCGCGTTGTTACTTTCTTCCAGCCTCCACATCAATTGTCATTCATGCTGTTAATGATAGAAAATAATATAGCGTTGCAGAGCTTCTCATGGGTTTATGAATCTTTGGAAGGACATCCCATCGGGCGACGACCCGCCCCACGTTGTTAACGTAGTCGTCGAAGTGATAAGCGGCTCCAGAGACAAGTACGAGTACAACCCCGAATGGGAAGCCTTCGTTCTAGACCGAGTCCTACACTCATCCGTAGTCTTTCCCGTCGAGTACGGCTTCATGCCCCAAACATGGTTCCACGACGGCGACCCCTTGGACGTCATGATTCTGAGCCACGAACCCCTAGAAATCGGCTGCATCGTCAAAGCAAGACCCATCGGCTTGCTAATCATGAAAGACGAGAGCGGAGAAGACCCAAAAATCCTAAGCGTACCCAAGGATGACCCACGGTTTAACGGCATAAACGACACAGCCCACGTGCAGCAACACTTGTTGAGGGAGATTCAAGAGTTCTTCGAAACGTACAAACGCTTGGAACCCCACAAATGGTCCAAGTTCAAAGCGTGGAAAAACGCCGAAGAAGCCAGGAAGCTCATCGTCTACGCCATGAATCTTTACTCACAGAAAACAGCTGCGAAACGTCGTTAGCGTGTGGTTAAACCAGACGATTCCAAACCTGACTGTTCTTAATCCTCGAAAGATAAGAACTCGAATTCTTCGCAGGCATTCCAATCTTGCCACAACACTGCCTTGTCTCTGGCTCAACCTGAAGCTGCACGTCCTTTTCTTCCAGAACCCTCTGCTGAAGAACGCTGCGAATCTCTCTGCACAGGCGGACTCTCTCCTTCTGCGGAAGCTCAAGCAAATCCAACATACGCTTCTCACTCAACCTTTTCATAGGTCTCGCCTAAAACACACCTCTATCGCAAATATTAATAAAGCGCTTATTTCCAAAATCGACATATATCAAAAAACAACACCAACCCTTTCAACATTCCTATTAGGACGGTCTAGACTAGGCGCAGAGAACACAAAAAACACAAGCAAGAAAGCTAGAATTTCTCTACTTTCGCCGCTATCTCCTCAACATGCTTCGTAAACGGATGATCCGGCTCA
Organism: uncultured Candidatus Bathyarchaeia archaeon; assembly: GCA_964544285.1. Taxonomy (GTDB): domain Archaea; phylum Thermoproteota; class Bathyarchaeia; order Bathyarchaeales; family SOJC01; genus CAYGVX01. The sequence goes on along the minus strand of CAZJAQ010000043.1, from coordinate 4,686 downwards.
TCCGTCGTAAAAATCTTCGCCCCCCCAGCACGCAACACGTCACAGAAACACGGAATAACCTTCAACACAGGCAGGGTGTGAGTATTCTCGAAACGCTTGTAAACACCGTCCCTCTCCACGGGAGTAGACAAGAACTCAATGGGCACCTTGTTCATCAGGATAGCCGTCTTCTTCTCGAACAAATCATACAACTCATGCGTCATCCTCTTAGTCCCCTCAACGTCAGACGCATCAATCGTACTCACCACAAGCACAACATCGGCACTCACTATCGCGTTTATGGACGAATACTGCAAACCCGGACTAGTATCGAACAATAGGTAGTCTAATTCCATGTCGTTGAGAAGCGTATTCTTAAGCGACAACAGCCTCCCCAACGCCCGCATCTCCCATTTACGGTCTTTCGAAGACATGTCCCGCAAGGCTTCAGTAGCAGGGTTCGCCAATCCCACCAGCATCTGACCGTTGCATTTGCATTGCGGAGTATAATCAACCAAGACTTTGTTGATTTCACAAGCCCCATTCAAGTAATCATTCAGCCAATACTCAGAACCGTTAAGCTTGAAGATGGACTGAAGGCTGGGCGCACGAAAATCCAAATCTAAAACACAAACCTTCTTCCCCATCCTCGCATAAGCAGCGGCAAGGTTCACAGACAGAAGCGTCTTCCCAGTACCACCCTTGTAACTGTGAACTGCTATGATCTTGCCCAAGCTTATCCCTCTTTATTTTCTTTATTTTCAACGAAGAAGTACGCTTTCCGTCCCTTTCTCTCCTTCCTCAAATATCCCATCAAAACTAGCTGATTCAAGTAGCCACTTTCCACTGCCCGCGCCCGCTTCGTCTGCTCTGCCACCTCCTCCGCAGTGGCATGGCCAAGCTTACAGATGGTTACAGCGGTCTTACGCAGATGATCGGGCAACGAAAGAAGAGTCATCACGTCCAAAGCCTCAGGCAAATCCTGAACCACAAAACCCTCCTTCCCCCTCTGCCCCTGCCTCTGAAGCTCAATAAAAACCTCCATCTTCTCATTCAACCTATCCAAACTCTCCCGAATCCTCTCCAACAACACAGCAGAACCCTTGCCACGCACCCTATCCATCAACACACCAACCAACACGACTGACAAACACATCTACAATAGTGAAGGCGTGGGAGTCTATTAAATCTTACGACACAATCTTACAGATTCAGAAACTTGTCGTTGGGGGTTTTGGCTGGTTGTTTGTTGGGAGAAGTTGGGGAGAAGGGGGGTTTAGAGGGTGGCGGGTAGGCGTCTTGCTTCTTCGATTATTGGGAGGACGGTTTTGAGTTCTCGGAAGTATTTTAGGACTGTTATGCCTCGTTGGGTTACGGCGTAGACTACGCGTTTTTTGCCGATTGTGCGTTCTTCGACGAGGCTTTGTTGGATGAGGAAGTTGAGGTATTGTTTTAGGACGCTGCAGTTTACGTTTGCTTTGTACATGATGTGGGTTAGCTTGAGGGGTCCTCGTTGGGATAAAACTTTGATGATGTCTATGTACATTTCGAGTTTGGAGCGTCGCATGTTTAAACCTCTTTAGCGTGTGGTTTGGTTGTTCTAAATATAAATGATTTATGTATTCAGAATCAGTGTTTCTCTCCGTGGTTAGCGGTGTCTTGATTTGGCTTTGGCTAGCACGTTTAACCTGTTTTGGAGTGCTGTGACTAGGTCGTCGCAGAGGATTTGCTGCATTTCTGTAGAAAGTGTCCGCATTTCTGCCTTCAATGCTTGCTTTATCTTGCATTGTAGTTGTTTGCGTTTTTTGGGAGAGAACCCTTTTGCTTTGTTCATTTTTGCCTTCTATTCCCCCATAGTTTTATTGGGTTTGACTGGGTGTTTTGGGTTTAACTGGTTTATGAAAGGGGAATAAGTATTGAGAATAACGTGTCTGGAGTTGTGCTTTTGTGTGCTCTGCGCCTAGCCTAGACCGTCCTAATAGGCCAAATTCATCCTTCCATTTTTGATTAGCGCGTGCTATGAGGAAGGACAATCTGGCAATCTTGACGCGCGCTGAAGGTGTTCATGAGCGTTTACTCGATTTCGATCACATCTCTACTGATGGTTTCTTCCTGCTCTATTATCCATAGATGTATGCTGAATCTGGTAAACAGGCTTTTAGCTATCCGTAAGCCGTTAACCGTCGTCCGTCGTCGTCGTCCGTCGTCGTTCGTCGTGGTCGTCGTCGTCGTCCGTTTTTGGTTGGTTTGGTTTGGTTGGTTGGATAAAAATTTACCCCCTAACCCAAACCACCACGTTGCGGAAAAAAGTTATAGCTCAACTGCAGGAATACTGCACATCAGTGGCTAAGGTGGCAGAGATGGTCGACGTAGAAACAGTTTCGATAGTAGTTGCAGCTGCCACTGTGGCAGCAGGAATAATCTATTCTTCCATGCAGCTCCGAGAACAAACTAGAACAAGATAGGCAGACTTTTTCATGGAAGTCTATTCGATTTGGGGTAGCGGAAGGTTTAGTAAGGCAGTAAGGAAGCTCCTAGCCATAGAAGTCAAGGACTACGATGATTTTGTCAGAAAACATGGTCCAGTAGTTTCAGTGGAACCTGAACCTTCTGAAATCTGGCTCGACATTGACCTTATAGGATGGTTCTTTAATGAAATAGGGTTTCTTGTGGATGAGAACTCATAAGCAAGAAATCAGTTCACAAATTCTTGGGTTATTGGGTCAAAATAGCATGGGAAAAGGGGAGACCTCTGATATATGGGTGGAGAAAGGAGTTCAATATACCAGAGTCATTCTGCTGGTTTGGATATCTCTACAATGAAATGAAAGGAAAGCGATAGCTCAGTCAAAAGACTGCTTAAGCATATTTCTTCACGGTCATTCAGCTAGCTTTGGCTATAATGTTTTGCGTCACAAACGAAAATGCTAAAGCCTCAAAGCAATACATTACACCCTAGGGGAGAACTTGAGCGAAAAAGGTCAAGCAACCAGAAAAGGGAAAAACGTCGCAGTCTTTCCCACTGATGATATTTGCGTGGTCTTCAGCGAAGTCACGCGAACGGGATTCACAAACGCAGCCAAGTCCAAGACAGGCCCTAAGCCTCCGCCACGACACAAGATAAGGCAGTTCTATCGCATCAAAACAACGGCTGAACACTCACCTCCAGTAGAGATTAGAATCATTCTGCCTCTGGTTCCATCGATACGTGCTCGGGCGAGATTGTGGCGTTGGTACCCAGCAACCGAAGAGTGGAAGGACATTACCAAGTTTTTCAGCCGAAAATATCATTTAATCATCGGTCAAACTAGCGATCGGCTTGAGTCAATATTCGGCGTCACCTGAAGCGTAAACTGGGAATCTCATCTCGGCAAAGCTTGCATTGACGGTTCAAGCAACTGAGAAAGAAAGCAAGAGCCATTTGCCAGCAACTCGGCATCTGTGCGCTCTGGCACACTCCATACTCACAGGGACCTAGCCAACTCCGCAACCTTTTTTTCTGATTTTCCTCACACGCTTTCCAAGAGCGGTTCCAAAGAGCCAAAAGAGCATCATCCTGAATTGCTTGTTTCTTCTAGCCCAACATAACTCGGTTTTCAGATTGCAGAATGTCATACCGCAATGTCTAAAAGCCTAGGACAGAAATGAACTCCTAAAAAACGGGGTCAAAAATGTCACAAAGCGAAAACACCCTCCAAACGCTCGAATACGACGACAAAAACAAACTCTTCAAAGTCAGAGACCTCGAAACCGGAAACATCTGCACCATAGAAGACACGTTCGCCGAAATGTTCGGCATGTGGGTAGGACGAGTCTTAATTACAGCGGAAAACGAGAAATGGGCAAACATCGCGGCCAGAACCGCCACAGGCTTCGCCTCCTCAATCATCATGTCCCCAGCAGAAGCAGGAATAGAGAGCACCGCACAGCCAAACGAAACACCAGACAGAAGACCGGGAACGTTAATCCAAATCTACCACAAAACGCGCCTAGACTTGAAAGCTCAAATGGTCCTCAGGATCGGACAATGTATCATGACTTGTCCCACGACTGCTGCCTTCGACGGGCTGCGAGAAGCGAAGAGAAGGTTGAAGGTGGGACGGAGCCTCCGCCTCTTCGGAGACGGCTTCCAAAAAAGAGACACTCTAGCGGACAGGAAAGTGTGGCGGATTCCAGTCATGGAAGGCGAGTTCACGGTGGAGGACAACTTCGGCGCCACCAAAGCAATCGCCGGAGGCAACCTCATCATCATGGCCGAGAACACCACAACGGGTTTGCAGGCAGCAGAGAAGGCTGCAGAAGCCATCACCGCTAAGGCTAAAGGAGTGATAATGCCCTTCCCAGGGGGCGTCTGCAGGTCGGGTTCGAAAGCAGGCTCCATCAAGTACAAGCTCAAAGCCTCGACCAACCACCCCTACTGTCCAAGGCTTAAAGGGTTAGTAGCGGACTCGCAGATACCCGACGGCGTAGACTGCGTCTACGAAATCGTCATCAACGGACTCAGCCTAGACGCCGTGAAAAAAGCGATGGCAGAGGGAATCAGAGCAGCCGTGAAAGTGCCCGGCGTCGTCAGGATTACCGCTGGAAACTACGGTGGAAAACTCGGTCCCTACCACGCCTATCTTAAGGAAGTGCTCGGACTAAGCTGAACACCAACGCCACCTAATAGACGGGTTTTATGTATTCTCTTCCCCTCCCCTCAGGCGA
>CAZJAQ010000042.1:0-11644 GCA_964544285.1 uncultured Candidatus Bathyarchaeia archaeon | reverse complement strand
ACGAAAGGAGGCACAGTCACATACCTGCCCATAACCCGCCTTGTCTCAACGCAAAGGAAGGTGACAAGGTGAAGATTGCCGAGTGTCGCCCCCTAAGCAAAACAGTCTCTTTCGTAATCGTGGAAAAACTGGGGGAGAAATAGTTGGCGGCAAAGGCAAAGGGGCGGGCACTTTATTCAAAGGCAATGGCAGGGCAAAGGCCTAAAGTCATTAGGGGTGTCCAATCGGGCACTATGTTGAAATGTGCTGACAACACTGGCGCCAGAGAACTCAGGCTAGTGCAAGTCATGGGCTACAAGGGACGGTTGCGCCGCGTTCCGTCAGCCGCAGTGGGAGATTTGATAATGACTTCTGTACGAAAAGGAACACCAGACATGCGCAAAAAACTTTTTCGCGCTGTACTTGTCCGTCAAAAAGCACCCTTTCGCCGCGCAGAGGGAGTTTGGGTGCAGTTTGAAGACAACGCCGCAGTGATAATGACAACTGAGGGAGAGATGAAAGGCTCCGAAATTCGAGGCCCAGTAGCTAGAGAAGCTGCAGAACGGTGGCCTAGAATAGCAAGTGCGGCGAGCACAATCGTGTAGGGTGGGTGTCATGCAGGTCACAAAACCAAGAATACAACGCAAAAGACTGTTCCAAGCCCCTGCACACCGTCGCTACAGATATTTCTCTGCACCTTTGTCCCCTGACTTGAAGAAGAAACATGGAACCAACGCGATTCCTGTGAGAATGGGCGACACAGTTCGAATAATGAGGGGTGACCGTAAAGGGTTGGAAGGCAAAATCACCAGAGTGAACCGCGAAAAATACAGAGTTTTCGTCGAAGGCGTCACGCGCAGCAAAGTAGACGGAACAACCATACCCGTTCCGCTTCACCCGTCAAAAGTTATGATTACAAGCCTGAATTTGGACGACAAATGGCGTAGGGAAACGTTGAGCCGAAAAGGCACGCTCCCGAAAGAAGTGCCTTCAGCAGCAGTAGAGGCAGTTGTTGAAGAAAAACTGGAAGCGAAAAAAGCGGCTAAGAAACCTCGAAGAAAGAGAAAGAAGAAGGAGGCAACGGAGAAACCTGCGTTAGAGAAGGAGAAGAAAACGACGAAAACCGAGAAACCAAAACGGAAAAGAACCAAAAAAGCCAAGGCTGAAGAAGGAGCTGAATGATTATGGGAAAGAAAGGCGGAAGCAGACATCTAAAACGTAAGCCGGCTCCAAAGTTTTGGCCTCTCCACCGAAAAGAATACGTTTGGGCAGTGAAACCAAAACCCGGGCCTCATCCAATTGAAGATAGCCTTGCTTTAGCAACGGTAGTAAGGGACATTCTAGGCTTCGCAAAAACACGAAAGGAAGCAAAAATCATCGTTTCTGAAGGAAAAATACTCGTTAACGGGAAGACTTGCAGGGAAGAAAAGTTTCCTGTGGGTTTGATGGATGTAATCTCAATCCCTGATGCTGAGGCAATTTATCGCGTTTTGTCGCATGAGGAAGGGCTCGTTTTGCACCCAGTCGGCAAGGAAGAAGCTGCTTTCAGGCTCTGTCGAATAGAGAACAAGACAGTTGTTGACCAAGGGCATATTCAGCTTAACCTTCACGACGGCACGAATAAGCTAATTCGAGTGGCAGACCCCAAGAAACCTGAAGAAGACGTCTACCAGACCTTCGACGTCCTCAGAATCGCTGTTCCTGACAGTGAGATAAAAGGGCACATAAAACTCGCGAGAGGTGCAACAGCGTTAATCATCGGAGGACAGAACAGAGGAGTGCACGGAAGAATCGTGGATATCGAAGAAGCAAAGGGGAAGAAACGTCGTTCATTGTTAGCCACGATAGAGGATGAAGCTGGAAAACGTTTCCAGACAATATTAGACTTCATTTTCGTCGTAGGCGATAGTGAACAGTCTATATCGTTGCCTGAGGTGAAATAGTTGTCTACGACAGAGGAAGAAATCCGCAAAAAATGGCAGCAAAACCTTATGCTTAAGCCGAAAATCCGTAAAGTCACTGTTAACATAGCCGTCGGAAAATCTGGAGAGCCTCTTGAAAAAGCTGGGAAGGTTCTTGAACAACTGACAGGACAGAAACCTGTGAAACAGAAAGCCAAGAAAACCATAAGAGATTTTGGGATAAGAAAGGGTGAACCAATTTCCTGCATAGTGACGCTTAGAAAGGGAAAGACAGTGGAATTTCTTAAGAAAGCGTTGCAAGCAGTCGACAACAGATTATCGAAGAGCTGTTTCGACGAAACTGGCAACTTCTCCTTCGGTATAAAGGAACACATTGAAATTCCAGGCACCAGGTATTTCCCCGAGCTCGGAATCTTCGGAATGGACGTCTCAGTCAACATGGGTCGCGCTGGCTACCGTGTCAAAGAACGAAAGCGCGCTAAATCAAACATCGGCGCAAGGCATCTGCTTACGCCCGAGGAAGCGATGGTTTTCGTCAAAGACACTCTGGGCGTCGAAATAGTGTAAGGTGGTTGAATGAGAAAACAAAGACCCAAGAAAGAACGAAAATTCGGCAAAGGCAGTAGACCCTGTAGAAGATGCGGCTCTTATGGTCCAGTAATTCGCCGTTACGATTTATATATATGCCGGCATTGTTTTAGGGAGATAGCTAAAGAACTGGGGTTCAAAAAATACGAGTAAGGAAGCGGAAAAATCGTGACTGACACAATCGCAAACGGCATGACTACACTGATGAACAACGAGATGCGCTTAAAACGCGAGTGTGTAATCAGCCCAGCCTCTAAACTGCTCGGCAGAGTTCTAAGAGTGATGCAACTGAACGGCTACATAGGCGAGTTCGAATTCATCGACGACGGAAGAACCGGAAAATTCAAAGTGCAGCTTCTCGGAAGGATAAACAAATGTGGTGCTGTCAAACCCCGCTATCCTGTACGAACAGATGAATTTGAGAGGTGGGAAAGAAGTTTTCTTCCCTCAAAAGATATAGGCATAATCGTTGTCTCCACATCGCGAGGGGTAACTTCTCATAAAGTGGCAAAAGAAGAGAAAATAGGGGGACGACTACTAGCTTTCGTCTACTAGGAGAAATAAAGAGAAAATGCGCGCTCTGCAAGTCGAGAAAACCATTGAAATTCCCGAAGGCGTGGAAGTCAAAGTAGATGGCAGAGTGGTGACAGTATCAGGTGAGAAGGGAAAATTAACTAAGGATTTCTCACACGCCCCGTTGACGATTCAAAAAGAAGAGAAGATGATAATAATCCGAACGGACTGGCCTCGCAAGAAGGAAGCAGCAACGGTTGCCACAGTAAGCTCCCACGTTAAGAATATGATAACGGGAGTGATGAAAGGATTTACTTATAAATTGAAGATTGTTTTTTCTCACTTTCCACTAAACGTTAAAGTCGAGGACAAGAAGGTTCTGATCGAGAACTTTACAGGCGAACGAAGTGCGCGCATTGCAAAAATAGTTGGAGACGCGAAGGTTCTAGTCAAACCCGAGGACATCATTGTTCAAGGAACAGACTTGGAAGATGTAAGTCAGACAGCTGCAAACATCGAACAAGCGACAAAAGTCAAAGTAAAAGACCCACGGGTGTTTCTCGACGGCATATACGTGTACGAACGTCTCGAAGGGATGGAAGCATGACCGAGAAAGTGGTACAGGAGAAAGCTGTAGCCGAGCAGGCAATAAAGCTGCGCCAAACCGTGAAAGCTAGGAAACCAACGTTTCGGCGCCAAGAAAGCTGGCGTTACAAGCGTTTGAAGAAAGCATGGAGAAAGCCCCGTGGAATAGACAACAAAATGCGACGTAAGGAAAAAGGCTGGCCCAAATCCGTAAACGTCGGCTACGGCGGACCAAAAATAGCTAGAGGACTCCACCCGTCTGGATATGGAGAAGTACTGGTCCACACGCCAGATGAAGTGGCTAAGGTGGAGCCGAAAACTCAGGCTATACGAATTGCTCACTCAGTAGGTACGAGAAAACGAATCCAAATCGCTTCACTGGCAAGAGAAAGAGGAATTCGTCTGTTAAACCCACTTGTCAGAAGAGAAGTTGAGGAAGAAAAAATCGAAGAAGAAACCACTGAAGAGACAACTTTAGAACCTGAGGAAACGACGGCAGAACCAGAGAAGAAGCGGAAACGTTCTAGACGCCAAAAGCGTGCAGAAGAAGTGAAGACAAATGAGTCTTAAAAGCCAACGCCGTCTCGCTGCTGAAATTCTCAAAGTGGGGCAGAATAGGGTTTGGATAGACCCTGAAAAAACAGAGGATGTTGAGATAGCAATCACCCGAGAAGAGATAAAGAAACTCGTCCACGAAAAAGTCATACAACCCCTTCCCGAAAAAGGAGTCAGCCGAGCCCGCGCCCGCGTCTTGCACGAGAAGAAAAAGAAGGGGTTGAGAAAAGGTCCTGGAAAAAGAAGCAAGCCTCGAGTGTCTAAAAAAGAGATATGGATGAAGAAAATCAGGGCGTTGCGAAGAAGACTACGGGAGTTGAAGGAAACACGTGTTATCACAGAGAATACCTATCGTCAGTTCTATAAAATGGCGGGTAGTGGAGTCTTCGCATCTATCGCTGAACTCGAGCGCCACATAAAGGCAAAGGGCTTATGGAGGACGCGCTAATGGCGAAGGGGTCATCTTACCGAGTAATGTTTCGACGACGAAGAGAAGGAAAAACAGACTACAAAGCAAGAAAAGCAATGGTAGTCTCAAAACTTCCACGAGTGGTAGCGAGGGGGTCGTTGAAGCATATGAACGTTCAAATCATAGAAGCCACCTCTACAGGAGACAGGGTCATTGTTTCAGCTGACTCTAAAGAGCTAAAAAATTATGGTTGGCAGGCTCCTTCTGGGAACCTACCGTCTGCTTACTTGACTGGTCTACTGTGTGGTATACGAGCGGTTGCAAAGAACGTGCAAAAAGCGGTCGCCGACATAGGGCTTAAACAACCCACAAAAGAGGCTCGTGTTTTTGCCTCGCTGAAAGGAGTTATCGACGCAGGGGTCAGTGTTCCACATAGCACAGAAAAATTGCCAGACGAAAAACGAGTGAAGGGGCAACACGTTGCCGACTATGCGAAAAATCTAGCATCGTCAAACGTCGACCTCTATCAAAAAACGTTTTCCAAATACTTGGAAAGAAAGCTTTCTCCAGAAGAACTTCCAAAGCACTTTGACGCTGTGAAAGAAAAAATCGCAGCCACTTCAGAGAAAAAAGAAGCGAAGAAGAGAAGCAGAAGGAAGGATGAGAGTAAATGAGCAGACAGCGAAATCAAAGAAGACCAAGAAGACCAAGAAGAGATGTAGCAGAGACATGGGCACCAAAGACTTCTCTTGGTAAAATGATTCAAGAAGGGCGCATCTCTTCCATGGAGGAAATATTCACCGAGGGGCTGAAGATACGTGAGCCAGAAATCGTGGACCTTTTGCTCCCTGATCTGCAGGAAGAAGTAATCTACGTAAGCTTGGTGCAAAAACAAACCGACGCAGGTGAAAAATCTCAGTTTAAAGCAATAGTAGCAGTGGGCAACCGTGACGGCTACATAGGATTAGGCGGCGGGAAAGCGAGACAAGTGCGCAACGCGATAGAGAAGGCCGCTGCAAACGCGCGACTCAACATACGTTTTGTTCGAAGAGGGTGTGGAAGTTGGGAATGTGGATGTGGAAGGCAGCATTCAATCTTGTTCCAAGCGAGGGGCAAATGTGGCAGCGTCGAAATCATCTTGATTCCAGGTCCTAGAGGTCTCGGCTTAGTCGCTGGTGAGACGGCGAAAGTAATCCTGGGACTAGCGGGAGTAAAAGACTGTTGGACTAGAAGTTTTGGCTCGACGAGAACGATTCCGTCTTTTGCCTACGCTGTTTTTGACGCCCTCAACAAGACTTACAGTCTAGTTACGCCCAACGATTGGGTGAGATGAGATGGCTGAAGAAAGAAAATGCTTAGCGGTGGTTCGTGTTCGAGGAACGGGTAACGTATCGCCCGAGGTAGAGAAAACACTTGAAATCCTTCGTCTTACCAGGAACTGCCACATAACGCTCGTGGACAACCGTCCCAGCGTCGTAGGCATGTTGAAGAAAGCGAGGAAGTTTGTTACTTGGGGTGAGATAACAAAAGAAAACGTACTCTTACTGCTTAAAGAACGGGGAAGACTGACGGGCGACAAGAAACTCGACGATGAATACGCTCAGAAAGTCGGCTACAAAACTCTGGAAGAGTTAGCTGAAGCCATATACAAGCTTGAGGCAGAATTTCAGAGCTTACCCGACGTCAAACCAATCTTCCGTGCGCATCCCCCGAGAAAAGGATACAAAGGAAAGCTTAAGAAAACCTATAATGCCGGAGGAGTCACGGGATACCGTGGTGAAGCAATCAACAAACTTGTGGAAAGCATGATTTAGCGTCAGAGAAAGATTTTATGGACGGTTTATCATTTAGTTTGGAGCAAAAGCGTGGGGTTGAAGTATATGCCTCATAAACTTCGGAAGACTCGCAAGAAACGGGCTACGCGAACTGTTGGGTGGGGTAGAGTTGCTCAGCATCGCAAATCTGGTCAAAGAGGCGGTCGTGGCAAAGCGGGTCGCCATAAGCACTTGTGGAGTTACGTGCTGAGATACGAACCAGACTATTGGAGCAAGAAGGGATTCTATTCTCCCCGACGCAAGGAGGTCAACATAGTGAACGTTGGGGAACTTGAAGAATTGGCGACGAAACTTTCTGCAAAAAACAGCTTAGAAGAGAAAGATGGAGTAGCTTTCTTAGATCTGGATAAGCTGGGTTACAACAAACTCTTGGGCATGGGAAGCATAACCAAACCTTTTTCAATAAAAGTGGCATCTTACTCAGAGTCAGCCGCCAAGAAAGTGGAAGAAGCAGGCGGAAAACTAATCAAAGCCGACTAGCGTCTAAAAGTTCAAAGGAAGGAGACTGATGGCTGGCAGATTCCTCGGGTTGTTCAAACCCGTTGCAAGGTTCTTGCCAGAGGCGAAACCGCCTAGAAGAAAAGTCGGCTTTAACGAGAAGCTGCTGTGGACTGCTCTAGCGTTAATCATCTATCTAATCATGGCTGAAATCCCACTATATGGGCTGCAAACAGGGGAAAGCGGATATGAAATGACCTATCTAAGGGTCATATTTGCCTCTAACAGGGGGACACTGTTGGAACTAGGCATAGGTCCCATAGTCACTGCAGGTATTATCCTTCAACTTCTAGCCGGTTCGGGAATGATAGGTGTCGACATGTCTAACCCTGAAGACAGGGGGCTCTTTACGACAGCGAGCAAGTTCTTCTCGATATTGTTGACTGGGGTTCAGGCATCTGCGTACATAATTGGGGGAGTCTATAATCCTGCTGGGGGCGTTTTACCTATGACAACTGCCATCGTCATTTTTCTCCAACTTCTTTTTGCGGGAATAATAATTATTCTGCTAGACGAGATGATTCAGAAAGGCTGGGGTATAGGAAGCGGAATTAGCCTCTTCATCATGGCTGGAGTGGCGCAGAAGATTTTCTGGGACAGTTTCGGCTTGTCTCCAGGCTTAGCCGACTTGAAGAGCTATGGGGCTTTTCCTGCACTCTTCCAGACAGTCGCACGGGGAGAACCAGTTTTCTCTTTCGATTTGTTTTATAACGCAACTTCAAATCAGCTTACTCCTTCGGTGCCAAATGCGTTTATTAGACCTTCAGACTTGCCTTCGCTGCTTGGATTCTTCACTATGATTGTAGTGTTCCTCGTCGTTATTTACGTGGAGGGTATCAGAGTTGAACTACCCGTTTCCCACGCCGATTACAGAGGCTTTCGGGGCAGGTACCCCATTAAGCTCCTGTATGTTTCAAACCTACCAGTCATCTTCACTTCCGCCCTATTCGCCAACGTCTACCTCTTCTCACAGATTATCTGGGCCAACTTCAACCAAAGCAACACTAACGTCTTCCTAAACCTTTTAGGAACCTACAAAACAGGAACAGGTGGACAGCCCGAACCCACTGGCGGTCTAGTCTATTACGTGATAGCGCCTCGCAGCATCTTAGATGTAGCATTGAACCCAACAAAGGCAGTAGTGTTTGCCGCTTTCATGGTGCTGTTTTGCATAATTTTCTCAATCACATGGCTCGAGGTAGGAGGCTTAGGAGCATCAACTGTTGCAAAGCAGTTAGTGGATTCGGGAATGCACATTCCGGGCTACAGGAGGTCAGCCCGACCCATAGAAGCAGTGCTAAAACGCTACATCCCCGCAGTAACGATTCTGGGAGGAATCATCGTAGGATTAATCGCCGCCCTCGCAGACTTTTTCGGAGTCTTCGGGACAGGAATGGGTGTGTTGCTCTCTGTTGGCATAATCTACCAGTATTATCAGCAGTTGATGCAAGAGAGAGTGGCAGAGATGTATCCAGCGTTCCGCCGCTTCCTAGGAGGATAACTCTCACACAGAATAGGCTAGACTTACTGCTAGTCGAGGACCTGTACCTTCACGTTGAGACTGCTTTTTTTCAACTTCAAGGGCATGCAGTTATGACATGAAGATGAAAGGAAATAGTTAATTATTTGAAGATGCGAAGAAAGAGAAGCAGCATAACACGGAAGGGTCTAGAGTTGTTAGATTGGCTCTTATCACCTCAAGCACCTGGAGCAACCATCTTCATCTTATTAATCTGCATTGCCATCTCCTTCGCCAACTCTTCGATTAACCGACTTTTGATAAAACATTTTATTGGCTGGGAGGAATATGTGAAAATGCAGAAGGAACTGGCAGAGTTCCGCTCTCAAAGTTCTCAAGCCTTACGTTCCAAAGACCAGAAGCTAGTTAAGAAGCTTGAGAAACAGCGACCGCGGATTAATCAGATACAGAAGCAAATGTCGAAGCCTCAAACGATCCTTTTCTTGATTTCTTTCAGCTACATCGTTATCTGGTGGTTGTTTCTAATACCGATGTACGGCTACAACCCCGTGGCTTTCATTCCAGGCTTTGGCGGCGTATCCGTTGTTCTATGGTATTTCCCATGCTCCTTGTTCTTCGGCACAGTGTTTTCTCGAATCTTTGGAGTGGGAATGGGAATGGGAGAATAAATGTTTAGTCAAAGATTGAGAATTAGAAACAGAAAACGAGAAAATCTTTAACAGTCTAGGCGAAGACCAACAATGAACCAGTCTTACCCCAGCTCAAAAAAGAACATCGTTTTATGCGTATCTGGGATGGCGGGATGCGGAAAAAGCACCGTGGCTAAACGGATTGCTGAAAAGTATAACCTACGCTACTTTTCTGGAGGTGATGCGCTGAAAGCCTTGGCGGTAGAGGCTGGCTACAAACCCATGGACAGAGGATGGTGGGAAGGCGAAGAAGGAATGAAGTTCTTAAAGAAACGCGCACAGGATTCTTCCTTCGACAGAAAAGTTGACGAGAAACTGCTGGAATGGGCGAAGCAGGGAAACGTAGTTCTCGACAGTTGGACCATGCCCTGGCTTCTGAAAGAGGGCTTCAAAATCTGGCTAGAAGCGACGCCTGAAGAAAGAGCTCGACGAATCGCAAAAAGAGATAGAATAAGCATCGAAAAAGCGTTGGCGGCTTTAAAGGAGAAAGACGCGAAAACCAAGGCAATCTACAAAGAACTTTACGGATTCGACCTGGGAGAAGATTATTCTCCCTTTGACCTCGTTCTAGACGTGAGCTTGCTGAGTTCAGAAGAAGTTTTCCGAACATTAAGCCTCGTCATAGACAAATCGTATCTCGGGGCTCAAGAGTGAACTTATAAATATTAGTTGCTGCATCTTTCTCAAAGCCACTGAGGTATCCTTCAATGTCTGCAATAGAAGTTGGAAGAATCTGCGTAAAAATAGCTGGCAGGGAAACTAGACGAAAATGCGTCATCGTAGATCTGATAGATAAGAACTTCGTCCTCGCCACTGGACCAAAAGAGGTTACAGGAATAAAACGCAGAAGAGTCAACATGAGTCACGTAGAACCAACAACAGACAAAATAGACATCGATCGAGGAGCAAGCGACGAAGACGTGATCAAAGCGCTGAAAGCGGCGGGTAAAACTGAAGAAATGAAAGAACTTGTCAGACCCTCAGTTATGTAGGTTCAACTTTTTTACTTCAACGTTCTATTTATTGTTCACGAGAGGTGAAGGAAATGCAGAGAATTAATGTACCGTGGGAAACAAAAAGAGAGTTGCTGATAAAGGCTGAGGAAAAAACCGATGCTCGATACGGATGCAAACCTGAAGAACGGCCTCTAAAAGACCATCTTCGCCTCGGAATAATAAATTTGGACAAAACTGCGGGGCCGTCCAGCCACGAAGTTACTGCTTGGGTCAAACGAATCTTGAACCTCACGAACGCCGGTCACGGCGGGACTCTAGAGGCTTCTGTTTAGCAAGCCAGGGAAATCCCCACGTGACCGGTGTCCTACCGATTGCCTTAGAGGAAGCCACAAAAGTCATACAAGCACTTCTGCTGAGCGGCAAGGAATACGTCTGCGTAATGCGAATCCATCAAGCGTTGCCGGAGAAGAAAGTCAAAACTGTTCTAGACGAGTTTCGGGGAGAGATTTTTCAGAGGCCTCCTTTACGGGCTTCGGTTAAGCGGAGACTGCGGACGAGGACGATTTACTACCTAGATTTTCTGGAGATGAGAGAGAAGAACGTTCTTTTCAAGGTGGGGTGCGAAAGCGGAACTTACATTCGCAAGCTCTGTTTTGACGTCGGAGAAGTTCTCGGGTGCGGTGCACACATGCAGGAGCTTCGGCGAACTCGCGCAGGACCCTTCACAGAAAGCGAAGGACTTGTATCGCTATACGATGTCGTGCAGTGTGTTGACAGGTGGCGAGAAGAGGGCGTCGAGGATAGTCTTAGGGAAATCGTTTTTCCCATGGAAAAGGCTTTAGAGCTTCTCCCGAAAGTTTACGTTCGTGATTCTGCAATCGCCGCTGTTTGCCACGGAGCTAATGTGACTGCCCCCGGGGTTCTTTCCCTAGAGACGGGGATAAGAAAGGGGGAGGGGGTTGTCGTTTTTTCTCAGAAAGGTGAGGCTGTGGCTTTTGCGCATGCGTTGGCTTCGTCGGAGCAAGTTTTGAGCATGGATCATGGGTTCGTGGCTAAGACGGTTAGGGTTCTGATGGATAGAGACGTTTACCCTAAGATGTGGAGCAGCAAGAGTGGTAGTATTTAGTTTCAATTAGGAGGCGGCTTTCAAACATCTTATTAGCTCTGCTAGATTATGTCTTGCCAAAAAGGGCGTTTAACTTTTGGAAAAAGAGCGGAAGTATCATAGGAAAAGCGCGTTCACGAACGGTCTAGCAGTGGGTTTTGGAATAGGCTGTTTCGCTACCTTTGCTGCTTTACTGGTCACTGCCTTGTATTATTCTCAATTGACCAGCCAATCCTTCGAAAAGTCGTTGTCGAATCTTTCACTTCCGCTCATCTACTTTCTAGTCTTGGGCGCCCTCTTTTTAGGCGTCGGTCTCATTTGGGAGCGCTACGAAAAGCAGCTAAAACTATAACTGTCAGCGGTATAGTCTAAGTCGTGGCGAAAAATCGGAAGAGGCAAACGTGAGTGAACCATAAGCATAGGGAAAGTGAGCATTATTATGCTAGACAACCTGAATCAGCGCTTCGGCTCGGGTTGATACGTACCCATCTTCGTGGACGCTTCTTTGAGTTTTTGACTTCTTCGAGTGT
>CAZJAQ010000041.1:11018-12099 GCA_964544285.1 uncultured Candidatus Bathyarchaeia archaeon | reverse complement strand
AAGTGCGATAGCTGGGAGCCCCAAACTCCAAAGTTGTACTTATTGCCCTTGAAAACGTTGTTAGCTAAAAAGTTGCTCTCACAGTGACTCATATTAAAACCGATGTTAAGGCTTTTTGAAACGTTGTTTCCGACGATTCTGTTATAGCTTGAATACTCTAGTTGGACGCCGCATCCTCCGCTTCGACCATTTAATACATCGTTTGAGATAATCTCATTGTAGTTTGAGTCGCTAAGAAAAACGCCATATTTGTTGTTGGTTAGAATGTTCCCTGTTAGATTATTTTCTTCTGAATGTTCAAGCTTGATGGCAAATTCACTACAATCTTTTATCTTGTTTGCGTCGATTTTAGTATAACTTGAATGATTCAAGAAAATGCCATCGTTTGTCAGCGTGTTATCTTGTATCACAGTATCATCCGAATAAGACAAGCTAATCCCCCATTCTGTGTTAGAAGAGATCGTGTTACTCGTAATTGTATTGTTATTACCATCAGTCAGGTAAATGCCACTCTTACCCAGATATGAAATACTGTTTCCAGAAACATTATTACCTTGAGAACTCTGCAGGAAAATCCCGTAGATGCTTCTTTGTACCTTGTTGTTTTGAATTCTATTGTCATGCGAGTTGTCAAGGTAGATACCGTTTTCCAGGTTGTTATTGACGTAATAATTGTCAACTATCTGGGTATTGCTTGAATGCACTAAGTAAATTCCATGTTCACCATTGCGTTCAACATAATTGGAGCAAATCGTGTTGTTTTCAGAACTGCTCAAGTAAATGCCGGTTTTGCTGTTTGAAGATACATTGTTCCCAGTGATAGTGTTGTTGATGGAATCCAAGAGGTATATGCCGCGTTCACCGTTTAAGGTTATGTTGTTATTTTCGATGTAGTTATTGTGGGATAGTGCGGCATGAATGCCTCGATGTTTATTTGATAGTATGTTATTCTGTTTTATAACGTTACAGCCAAACTCGGCTGTGCCAAACTCGTGCAGGTTTATACCATCTATCTCATTCGAAGCTATGGTGTTATTATACAAAGTAGAGCCAAAACTGTGTAAGTAAACTCCGTACCCCA
>CAZJAQ010000041.1:0-10918 GCA_964544285.1 uncultured Candidatus Bathyarchaeia archaeon | reverse complement strand
AAGTTATCATATTTATGTTTTGTGAAACATTTTTCTAACGTCTACATAGAAACCCCCAACGATATAACAAGCATGACAACTGCACAATAGGGCGTGCACTTGATTACTGTTTAGTGTCTGGCTTTTAGCTGTCGCTTTACTTCTATAATCTCATGGAGCGTCGGTTGTGCTGGAAAGTTGTATAATGGACCGCTGGGTTTTTCGTTGTAGTATGGGCGGTTGCAGTTGGGGCATCCAGAGGTCACGAAGGGTTTTCCGCCTCTGATAGCGTTTTCTAGCTGCTTTTGTGAGACTCCGAAGTCAACAATACGCCCATTCTCGTCAAAACTCATCCTCTCAACCCCCGTAATTCCCTGCACCATCAAGTAACGGGCAAGCTGAACCCTCCTATACTGGTCTATGCTAGGTGGGCGAACATGCTCTAACGCCGTCCCGCGTATGGGTGTGAAGGCAAAGAGCGCGGGGTAAACACTGTTGTCTATGCACCATTGAACCGCTTCCACCATCTCCCTCTCAGTCTCACCCAAGCCCACTATAAGATGGGTGCTCACCCTACCCTTACCGAACACTTCGACCGCCTCCAACAATGCTCTGCGTTGCCTGTCCCAATCGTATGGACCGTCTGCCGAGGCTCCTTTAACTCTGTCAAAAACATCCTTCGTCGCCGCGTCCAAGGGAACCCCGATTCTCTCAACACCCGCCTCCGCCAGCTCCGCCATTCCCTCTCTGCTCAAGGGCTGACACGAAACCGACACGGGAACCCCTATCCCCTGCAGCTTAATCTCCTCAACCAAGACAAGAAGGTCTTCCAAGACTGCAGGATAGTTTAGAGCTTGAATGCAAACCCGCCTAATCTCTCCCTTCTGTATCGCAGTCGTCAGCTTGCGCATCACTTCTTTCGTCGCGAAAACAGGCCAAGCAACCCTGGAAAGCATGTCAGCTCGGCTCCGGCTGTTTTTTGCCTGTGAACAGAAGCCGCAGTTTGCTGCGCATCTGCCTTCGATGTAAGTTAGGAGATAGACGGTTGTTGGCTTAGCGTTCAGAACGCCTCCAACCAGACCGAGCACTATGGCTGAGCCAGATGAGACTCGAATCTGTGGCACTGCAGCCGTGTCGAGTCGGCGAAGCGACATAAGCGTGTTTACGTTTGGTTGAAAAATAAATCCTTCGGAACGCAAAACACACAGTCGCTACGTCTATTCTTTAAGCCAGACCTTACAAAAGGCTCAAGCCGAAAGGAAAAGAAGGGCTTGCAGTTCACTGGTCTGTGAAGGGAGGCTGAGGTAATCAGGCTTTCTTCCACACGTTCAGCAAGGTTCTAATGAACCGCAAGCCAAAAAAGGAGTCGGATGAGTGTGTATTTAATCGCATCGAAGCAAAGTATTCCGCTGAAGCGGAGAGGTGGGTGAAACAAAATTTGTCAGTTGACGTGGTTCTCCACAACGCGAAAGTTTACACCGAAGGCTCCATCGTGGAGGCTGGAATCGCAGTCGAGGGCGATAGGATAGTCAGGGTTGCGAAGGAACCGAACCTGCCTCAAGCGTCAAAGAAAATCGACTTAAACGGATGCTTAGCGCTCCCGGGCTTGATCGACGTGCATGTCCATCTCCGCGGTCAACAGCAAGCCTACGAAGAAGACTTCCGTAGTGGAACGGCGGCAGCTGTCGCAGGGGGCATCACGTCGGTCTTGGACATGCCCAACAACGAGCCAACCACCATGGATTCCGCCTCTCTCAGAGAACGCATACGAGAAGCCGAGCGAAGCATAATAGCAAACGTGGGCTTTTACTCCGCATTCCCCGAAAGCCTAGACGAGATTGACAGAGTTGTCAAGGCTGGGGCGGCGGCTTTCAAACTTTACCTCCACGTGCAGATAGGTGGACTCGACATCGAAGACGACGAAGCCTTACTGCGTGCCTTCAACAAAACGGGTAGGCTGGGGATTCCAGTAGCGGTTCACGCCGAAGACAAAGAAGAAGTGAAAACAACTTCAGAAAAAGAAAGACGACTTGGACATAAAGATGTGGACGCATACCTTAAAGCCCACACACCTGCCATAGAGGCTAAAGCTGTTGAAAGAATCCTCAGAATCACCCGCAAATCAGACGTGCAAATCCATTTCTGTCACATAAGCTCCAAAAACGCAGTCACCCTAATCAATAATGCGAGAAAAGACGGATTGAAAGTAAGCTGCGAAGCAGCACCCCATCACCTGCTTCTAACATCCGACGACCTAAAGCGGCAAGGCACGATGATGCTTACAGACCCCCCCGTGAGAAACAGAAAGACGGTGGACGAACTCTGGAGCGCAGTGAAAAGAGGTCAAATCGACATCATAGCGTCCGACCACGCACCACACGCGGTAACAGAGAAAGAGGCAGACTCTGTGTGGGATGTGAAGCCAGGCATTCCTGGACTTGAAACGTCGTTGCCACTGCTCTTAACGAGAGTGAACGAAGGACGGCTTAGCCTAGACGAGTTGGTGAGGCTGACAGCGGAAAACCCGGCAGAGAAATTCCATCTACGAGGCACCGGATTCTTGAAGGAAGGCTGTAAAGCCAACATCACAGTCGTCGACATGCACCAAACGGGAAGGATTGACGCTGGTAAATTCTATTCGAAGGCGAAATATTCTCCCTTTGATGGATGGCGAGTGAAGGGTAAGCCAGTGAAAACTTTTGTAAACGGACTATTGGTTATGGATAGAGGAGAAGTATTCCTAGAGGCTAGAGTGGGCAAGATTCTGCGCAGTCACGCTTAGTTTTTCAAACAGCCTCGCTCTTCCGTTTAGAAACGTACAGAATGTCTCGATGAGTCGTGTATCCTATTTTTTGAAAAAGGTTGAGCGACTCTTCGTTCGGAGTTTCGATTAGTGCACAGAAAATCGTGGCGCCGTGGTTTTCCAGGGTTTTCTCCGCTGTTTGAATGAGCTCTCTTGCGATTCCGCGGTGTCTGTATTCGGGGTCGACGGCGAGACGGTTTATCCATCCCTTCATTCTTCCATCGTAACTCGCGATCACCACGCCCACAAGCCTTTTCTCTTTAAAAGCGCCGATGAAGAATTCTGGGAATGCTTTCATCTGCTCCTCCATCGTCTGCCTGCTGTCCCTGCCTTTCGGCTTGAAGGGTAAGCCTGCTCGCTTCCAAAGGTCGATTATGGCGTCGTAGTCTTCGATTGTCAGAGTTCTAATTTCTGTTGACTTCAACCTTTAACCCCTTTTGTCAATCGGGAGGTTCTTTTCATCGCCTGTGTAGAGGTTGATCTTGAAGATTAACGCTCCTCCTATAAGCATCATTGGGACCAAGACCATGAACAGATATTCTTCGAGAGGTAGGCCTCCAATCCACACGCCGATCAGCGTGTCTTCTTTCCAATACCACGTGTTAAAATAGCATGCAGAGAGGGTGTCCCACGGAACGCCTATTAGCAAGCCCATGATCGCCGACAATAGCAACGCCTTAAAACGCTTCTTGTACACAGCATACGAGATGAAGAGCAGCGTGAAGATTAGCATAATAATTAGGTATTCAAACATCGAATCCCTTTCAAACATATATTTTTAGCCTTTATAAGGCTCGTTATCGAAAAAATGCGCATGTTTGAGATGTTTCAGGATGAGGATTTCCTTCGACCCTGCGGCGGATTTCTATGACAAAACGAGAGGACCACCTGCAGGGGTCATGGAACAACTGGTTAAAACATTGGTCAACGAGTTGAGTGGCTACAAAACCGTTTTAGACGCTGGTGTGGGCACTGGAAGGTTCGCCAAGCCTCTTCAGAACAACGGGTTCGAAGTTGTCGGTGTAGATATTTCTAAGAGAATGATAGGTAAGGCGGCGGAAAGAGGTGTAGACAACTTGCTTCGAGGCGACGCGTGTTTCCTGCCCTTTGAAGATAATGCTTTCGACGCTGCAGTCTGCGTACATCTGTTACATCTAATCAGCGAATGGAAAACGGCTCTTCAAGAGATTTGCAGAGTAACGCACAAAATCATGGCTACAACGGTCTACGTAAACAAGGACCCGATTCGAGAAGCCTATGACCACCTGCTGAAAGGCTACGGGTATGAAAGTCGCAGGCTTGGAAAAGGAGAGTGGGAGCTTAAGGATGTTGTCAAGCCTTCAAAGTCGGTGTTTGTGGCAACTTACGATAGCAATGCCGACGAACGCCTTGTTTACTTGAGCCAGAGAGCCTACTCGCATCAATGGGAAATCTCGGAAGAGGTGAATAGGAAAGTTGTGGACGAACTGAAACGCAAGTTTGGCGGGAGGATGTTCCCTCAAGAGCTGCGCCTTCTAGTGTGGGACATCGACGACTTGAGGGTCTATTGCACGTGTGGATGAAGGAATTGAGGCGAGAGAGGTTGGGTAGGCTTGATTTCTTTGAAGTCGACTTCAACTTTTGGAGGATGCTGGCTGCCGACATAGTCTTCGTTAACGTATTCGTAAGCCCAGATTTGAAACTTGGGGGTTGCTGTCCATTTTTTCTTGAACTCTTCAACCCCAGGACCACACGCCCATCCTAAGTCAAGCCACATGCAGCCTTTTTGCTTGGCGTACAATATTTCCTTGTAGAGGATAAAGTCTGCAAGGGAAGGGGCGTCTGTGTAGAATCCCAGGGGGATGGTCATAGTGTCTTTGAAGAAATCGACCAAGTCGAAGCCTATTAGCGTGCCACCGGAGAAAACGTTGAACAGGAGAGGCGACTTGAATTTTCGCAGGTATTCCCAGATGCCGAGGTATAGTTGGCTGTCGTATAGGTCAAGCTTCTTCGACTGCTCATGCTGCGCTATTATGTGGAGATGGGCGGGAGTCATCTTCTTGCCGATTTTTAGGCGGTAGCCTCTTTTCTCTGCGTTGTGGACTCGGTACCGTAGTGGCTTGAACGTTCCACCCTTGAGGGTGTCATCGAAGTCTGGGACGTAGATTTGATAGTCTTTATCATAGCCCACCTTTAGACATCGGAACCCTTCCAAGTCGGTGGGTAACTCTTGAGGCGAAGTTACGATTAGCTGCTGTGGTCTGAACATTCTTGTGGCTGTGTGGATGCATTTGAGTTTGTTTTCGCTTCCGTTGAGTTCGAAGAGGCTCACGTAGAGGATTCTGCTGTACTTGTCGTAGTAGACTAGGTAGGTGTCCTTGTAGATGTATGGGTCGCCGTAGGCAAGCGAGTAAAGGCTGACAAGGTGTTCGTCGAAGTGGCCAAAACGTTGATACTGGACTAACATGCTTTTTTTGAGGCGTCTAAATAGTGCCAAAAACCACCATGGCCTCGCATTTACTGATTGCTATCGTGAATAGAACTCGCTTAATAAGTTTTCGCATCCAAAATCCAGTTAGATTTTAGGGCTTGAGAAGGGTTTTATGGAAGAAAACAAGATATTATGGCGTCTAGACAGTGAAAACGGTTTGAAGTTCGTCACAGACGGCATGCTGGGAAAGCTAACCCGTTGGCTCCGCATGCTAGGCCACGACGTAGAATACGCTAACGACTTGGAAGACAAGATGCTCATAAAAATCGCAAAAACCGAAAAAAGAACTCTCCTCACCAGAGACGTCGAGCTGTATCAGCAGGCAACAAGCCAGCACGCAAATGCCTTCCTTGTAGAGGGAAAGAATGAGGCAGAACGCCTTGCGGCTTTATCAAAACGGTTCAACCTAAGCCTAGAATTCAACCCCAACGCCTCCCGATGTCCTAAGTGCAACGCAAAGATAAAACCCGCAAAAAAGGAAGAAATCTCTGAAAAAATCCCGTCTTCTACTAAGACTTTTTACGAAGAGTTTTGGGAATGCCCCAAATGCGAGAAAATCTACTGGCAAGGAGCCCACTGGAAGAGAATCGGTGAAACGTTGAACGAAGCGAAAAGAATACTGGACGAATGACTATAGACGGCTTATTCTTCTTTAAGAAGCCATTTAAGCGGCACGTCTTGAAACGTTCCATCCGGCAAGGTCCTGCGGATAGTCATGGGAAGAACACCGCTTTCAAGTTCTTTCAAAGCAATGTCTATGGGGCTAGAAAAAGTCGAAGGCTCAACAAGGATAGGTGCGCCCATGGCGACTTGAAGCGCCCTAGCACCCACTATCCGAGCCTTCTCGAAACGAGTTAACTTCGGAGGACCCACTTCGATTTTGTCGCGTGTAGACGTTTTTAGAACTCCCCGCCGCCCGGAGGCATTCCACCCATGCCACCAGGGCCACCCGGAGGCCCAGCAGGCATTTTCGCTTTGCCCGACGCGATGACATCGTCGATCTTCAAGATCATCGTCGCGGCTTCGGTTGCAGACTTTATGATCTGCTTCTTCACGACGAGGGGTTCGTAGACTTCTTCTTTTTGCATGTCGCCTACTCTGCCGTTGAAAACGTCTACTCCTGCCCAAGTTTGCCCTTTTTCGTGGCGTGCCCTCAGCTCTGATATGATGTCAATTGGGTCTAAGCCTGCATTCTCAGCTAACGTGGTCGGCACCGCTTCTAACGCTTCTGCGAAGCATGCGACTGCTAGTTGTTCTCTTCCTGGCAAGGTTTCAGCATAATTCTTTAGCCGTCTTCCTACCTCAAGTTCGGGGCCTCCGCCGCCTGCGACGATTTTTGGTTCCTCGACTACGTCTCTAATGACGCACAGGGAATCGTGTATCGAGCGTTCTGCTTCGTCCACGATGCGTTCTGTTCCACCCCGGATGAGGATAGTGACGGAGTGAGGGTGTTTGCATCCTTCGATGAACGTCATCTTGTCGTCGCCTATCTTGCGTTCTTCTACTACTGCAGCGTAGCCAAGCTCATTTTTGGTCATGCCGTCTAAGTTGCTGATGATTTTTCCGCCCGTGGCTTTCGTCAAACCTTCCATGTCCGACTTCTTCACTCGCCGTACAACAAGGATTCCCTTTCTCGCCAAGAAATGTTGAGCCAAGTCGTCGATGCCCTTCTGGCAAACGACCACGTTCGCGCCTGTCTTGGCTACTTTTTCCACCATTTCCCTCAGCATGTTCTCTTCTTGTTTGAGAAAGGCTTCCATCTGTTCGGGGCTTTCGATGTTGATTTTTGCGTCGAACTCGGTTTTCTCGATCTCTAAAGCAGCGTCGAGCAACGCTATCTTCGCGTTTTCGATTCTTTTCGGCATTCCTGGATGGACCACTTCTTTGTCGACTACGATGCCGTTGATGAGCCTCGTGTCCCTCATCGATTCGCCTGGTTTTTTCTGAATCTTCACGTCGTCTAGGTCAATTTTGTATCCTGTTCCAGTTTTCTCTGCGACTGCAAGGATGGCTTCGACCGCTATGTCAGCTAGGTAGTCGCGGCTTTCGGAGACTAGTTTGCTTGCCATGGAAGTCATGCCTATTTTCTTGAGAAACTTCTTCTCTGTAGGTTCTACTTTGATGGCTATTTTTTCTAGGGCTTCTAGGGCTTTTTCGGCTGCTTTCTTGTACCCGTCTATGATGACGGTGGGGTGAACGTTTTTGTCGATGAGTTCTTCGGCTTTTGACAGAAGTTCGCTTGAAACGACTACGGCTGTAGTCGTGCCGTCGCCAACTTCGTTGTCCTGAGTCTTAGCCACTTCTACCATCATCTTGGCTGCGGGATGTTGGATGTCCATTTCGTCTAGGATGGTGCGTCCGTCGCTGGTTATGGTGACGTCGCCGAAGCTGTCGACGAGCATTTTGTCCATGCCTTTTGGTCCTAGCGAGGTTTTGACGGCTTCAGCTACGATCTTGGCTGCCATGATGTTGGCGTGTTGGGCTTCTCTTCCTCTTGATCTTGAGGAGCCTTCGCGGAGAATTAATACGGGGGTTCCTGCAAGTTCTGATTGTGACATTTTTCATACACCTTTGCTATTATTATGCGGAACAACAGAAAGAGCTTAGCAATATAAGTTTTTCTGAGGTTTTTAAGACGAAGGAGAGCCTTGGCTCAACGTTCATGCACCTTTGATGAGGCGGGGATAGAGAACGGTGAATATAAGTTCTTTTGCAGAGGTGTGGAACCAAAAAAAGAGGGAGGAGGCTATGGGCCCGTGCCGAGTATGTCTTTTTCTGGCGGCGGTGGTTTGATCAGTCCTTGCTTCATGAGGACGTGGGTGGATTCTCGGGCGTTCTTGATGATGGCTACGGCTCTTTCCCACAGCTCTTGTTTAGATGGTTTTATGCGGGCTACGCCTTCTTTTATGCTCTGCAGTGCGCAGGCGACTGCTTCTCTGGGGAAGACTTCCCATTCTTCCATGCGGGGGGCGATGTCGTCTTCGTTTATGCCTCTTTCTTCTGCGAAGCGAGCGAGTTCGTTGGCTGCGGCTACGCACATGTCGTCTGTGACTGTTTTGGCTTTGACGTCGAGGACGCCTCGGAATATGGCGGGAAAGCCTAGGCTGTTGTTGATTTGGTTGGGGAAGTCGCTGCGTCCCGTGCCCACGATGTGTGCGCCTGCTTCTTTTGCTTCCCACGGCCAGATTTCGGGGATGGGGTTGGCGCAGGCGAAGACGATGCTGTTTGACGCCATTTTGGTTATCCATTCTTTTTTGATGGTGCCGGGTCCGGGTTTGCTGGCTGCTACGAGGGCGTCTACGCCTTTGAGTCCTGCTGCTGTGTCTCCTGTTCTGCCTTCGGCGTTGGTTTTCTGTGCTAGCTCGTATTTCCATGGGTCTTGTTCTTTTTCGGCTTCGAGGTCTGGTCTTCCAGCGTAGAGGATGCCTTTAGTGTCGACTAGGATTATGTTGCCTGGTTTGAAGCCTGCTCGGAAGAGGACGTATGCTGTGCGTGTGTTGGCTGCTCCGACGCCGATGAGGGTGATGACTGCTTCGGAAGGTTTCTTGCCCACGAGCTTAAGCGCGTTTAGTAAGCCTGCTAGGATGACTGTGGCTGTGCCTTGTTGGTCGTCGTGCCATACGGGTATGTTGAGTTTTTTGCGGGCTTCGTCGAGGATGTAGAAGCATTTTGGTTTGCTGAGGTCTTCGAGGTTTATGCCGCCGAAGGTTGGTTCGATGAGTTGGCAGGTGCGGATGATTTCGTCTGGGTCTTTGGTGTTGAGGCAGATGGGGAAGGCGTCGACGCCGCCTAAGTATTTGAATAGTAGGGCTTTGCCTTCCATGACGGGCATGGCTGCTTCTGGTCCTATGTCGCCTAAGCCGAGGACGCGTGTGCCGTCGCTGACTACGGCTACGTAGTTGCCTCGGTTGGTGTGGTTCCAGACTTCTTCGGGGTTTTCTTTGATTTTGTTGCAGCTGGCTGCGACGCCTGGGGTGTACCAGATGGCGAAGTCGGCGGGGCTGCGGATGGCGCATTTGGGCATGATTTGGGCTTTGCCCTCGTAGAATGGGTGATAAGCCAATGCAAGCTTAGAAGGGCGTTTTGCTTTTTCGAGAAGTTCTTCAACAGTGACTTTCTTTTCGGGCATGACTGTTTCACCTTGCTTGAAGAGATAGTGGCTACACACATAAAACACTTAAATATTATGGAAGACTTTCCGTCTCATTATCGAATAGCACGTGTATCCTTGATTCATAAATAATAAGAACGTCTCCTTGAGCCTATTTTTTGGAGAGACTGTTGAAAAATCTACTGTTGGGATTGATTGCGTTCTTTCTTCTCAGCAGTTTTGTAGGAATTGTGTTGGGTAATCCTCTTCCTATGGAAGGGTTATGGGAGGGTAAACCCATCCAATACCTCTCAGTCATTGCGGCTGAACTCTGCGGTCTCCTCGCAGGCGTCGCCATACTCGTCCACAACCCACAAAATCGATGGCAAAAAGCAACAGTAACAGTCTCAGTCGTCCTAATCGTGAGCTACGCCATCGGCGTCGTCATATGGACAGCTGGCTACCTCTCGGGCATCCTCATCTACAACCCCCTAAACCCTTTCTTCAACGCCTCACCCCACCCCCTAGCCTCAACAATTCTCCTCCTACCAGAGTTCATAGGCACCGCAGTCGGCACAGTAATCATCCACAAGCTTCAAGAAACCCGCTGGAAAACAGCTTTCATCACCATGGCAGCCGCCATGCTCACCAGCCTAGCAGTCGGCATGCTCATAGCCAACGCCGCCATCCACTTAGCCTAACACATCCACAACTCCTCATATTTTGGAGCCTAATAGGACGGTCTAGACTAGACGCCGAGAACGCACACCTTAAAAACCCCACCCAACAAAACAAACCCCAATGCCAATCAAACTCGTAATCTTCGACATCGACGGCACCATCCTCCAAACCTACAGCTGGCAATACATACACCAAAAACTAAACACGTGGATCCAAGCAAAACAATACTTGGACCAATTCTTCAAGGACCAAATCACGTACGAAGAATGGGCGAAGCTGGACGCCGCCCTCTGGAAAAACCAGCCAACGTCAAGAATCAGCGAAATCATCGACCAAATGCCCTACACCAAAGGCGCCCGAGAAACCCTCAAAACCCTGAAACAGAAAGGCATCAAAACCTACCTCCTAAGCGCAGGGCTCACTCAAGTTGCAGAAAGAATCCAAAAAGAGACAGGAGTCGACGGCTACACAGCAAACACCCTCATAACCAAGGACGGCATCATCACGGGCGAAGTAGAAGTAAACGTCGCCTTCCACAACAAACACGAACACTTACCCACCATCCTCCGAAAATTCAACTTCACAGCAAACGAGTGCGCCGCAGTCGGCGACGACCCCACCTTAATACCCCTCTTCAAAAAAGTCGCGCTCGCCTTAGCCTTCAACCCAGCCGACAAAACAGTCGAAAAACACGCACACGTAACCATCAAGAGCAACGACTTACGCAACGTCTTACCCCACATCTTGAAGCAACACTAAGATTAAAAATCACCATCTCCATTCATCATAAACAGGGGCGGGGGTTCCCAAGCCAGGTCTAAATATTGGGCAAACCCCAAGAGGACAAGGGGGAGGACTTAAGATCCTCTGGCGAAGGCCTTCGTGGGTTCGAATC
>CAZJAQ010000040.1:0-12550 GCA_964544285.1 uncultured Candidatus Bathyarchaeia archaeon | reverse complement strand
CCAAGTCGCTATGGCTTTCTAATACCCAAAGAAGGGAGGAGGCACCGAAAATAAAACTCATCACGTTATATCTCCCCGAACCCTACATCAAAGCTTTAGACACTCTCGTAACCGAACAGTTTTATCCCAACCGCGCAGAAGCCATCCGCGTAGCCATACGTGACATGTTGTCGAACGAGGTTTGGGGGAGGAAACAAAATGGCTGGCGAAAAACAAACTAGCAGAGCCCTTCAGCCTGCATGGCAGGGCACACTTGGCCCGACCGATACTATACATAAGCCCGTTCGCTGCAGAGTCGCAGTCGTCGGCGTCGGAGAAATCGGCAATAAAACCATCACAAGACTGACAGAAATAGGAGTAAAAGACGCATACACAGTAGCCATCAACACCGATTCACCATCTCTAAATGAGACGCAAGCAGACCGGAAGATATTAATCGGCAAGAAATCGACTCGAGGTCTAAAGAAGAATGAACCTTTTGCCCTGCGAAAGCAGATTGAAGACTCTCTGACAGAGGCAGACGTTGTGTTTGTTACCACATCTCTAGGCGACAGAACTGGAATGAAGATAACTCCACTCGTCGCAGAAATCGCTAAGAAAAAATGCAGCGTCACCATAGGAGTAGTCACGAAGCCTTTCCGAGCTGCAAAATCGTCCTCGCGCGTGATTACCACACTAAAAGAAGAATGCGACACTCTAGTGGTGGTTGACAACAGCAAACTTACAGCTGGCGAAGCTCTCAGAATTGCTGACCAAGTGCTATCCAACGTAATCAAAAACATTGTGGAGACTCTTGCAACACCCAGCCTCATCAGCTTCGACCTAGACAATTTTAAAACCATGGTAAAACGAGGTGGGATTGCGTCAGTGGGAATCGGAGAGTCTGATGCGTCAAACCGTGCCGAAGAGGCAGTACACAACGCTCTACGAAGCCCACTTCTAGGCGACTATACGGGGGCTACAGGTGTGCTAGTCTACGTCACGGGCGATGGTCAAATGACAGCTGAGGAAGCTAATCATGTGGGAGAAATAGTGGCAGAAATGATGAACAACGACGCTCAGGTGATTTGGGGTGCAAGAGTGGACCCAGAACTGCACGGAAAAATCAGAGTAACCTTACTGCTGACAGGGGTAAACGCACCGCGCATGTCAGGTGGTTTGGATTTGATAGCACCGCAACTCTTCGACTTAGAGCCATACTCGACGCCTGAGAAAAAACTACCAATAGACCTAGGCTTGTATCAACTAGAGAACTTCGAGTCCTAAAACCTTCTACCCCATCTTTTCTTAACGCTCAGGAATTCTCTTTTAAGCCTCGTATTCCAGGGTATTGCTCTGCCGAAAGGCGTCACCGCACCTCTTTTTATCGCCTTAACAATCTCGTCAACATCCGTTTCGGCGTCGATGACCGTGTATGCCATCCCAACTTCAGGCGCATAATGAGCGTCACTTCCCGCGGTTTGTGGAAGGTTAAGCGTTGCTGCGATTCGTCGGTTTTTGCGAACTGAAAAAGAGAAGGGCACTGCTGAAGAGTTGATGACTTCTATTGCATCAAAATCCTGACTAAGCTGCCCTTCGACTATTCCTTTGAAGAACCCGGTGGGGTGAGCGGCTATGGCAAGTCCGTCTGCATCGTGGATTTGGTCGAGAGTTTCAGCAAAGCTCTGACCAGCCTTCACGACATCGTTGATGTTCAATGCTAGAACGTGACCTTGCTCTGTCGCTACCTCCATCCCTGGAATGATGAGTAAATCCTTGATTCTGCAAAACTCCCTTAACCCTTCGATAGTGTTGTGGTCGGTTATGGCTACTCCGTGGAGACCCCGTTTTCGTGCATGAGTGCCCAGTTCCTTGGGCGTGATGAGGGCATCGGGGGAATACTTGGTGTGAACGTGCATGTCGATTTTCAAGGGCAAAGAGTCTTCACTTTATCTTGCTTCCCGCTTTGAGTGGCTTTTCGGGCTGGAGGATTGAGATGACTTTGTCGTCTTCTGCTGCCAGAATCATCACTTCGGAGTCTAAGCCGAAGATTCGTTTAGGCTGAAGGTTAGTCAAAACTGCAATTTCTCTGCCTTCCAACTGTTCTGGCTTGTAATGTTGAGCGATGCCTGCCACCGCTTGTCTTAGTTCTCCACCGCCTATGTCAATTTTTAATTTCACGAGGTTTTTCGACTGAGGAACGTTCTCTACTTTGACAATCTTGCCTACTCGTAGGTCGAGTTTGGAGAACTCTTCAAAGGATATGGTTGATGGCGTAGTTTTTGTTTTTTCCAATTTGTCTTGCAACTCCTCTCCGTTTATGTCTATTTTGTTGAAGAGGGGGGTTGACTTCCCTATTCTGTGTCCGGCGGGTAAAAGTTTTGTTGCTTCATTCCACTGAGAACGTACATTTTGGGGCAAGTTGAGAAAAACTGAGATTCTCTCCGCAGTGAAAGGAATGAAGGGCTCAAGAGTTATGGCGAGGGTTTTGACGATTTGAACAGCGACATAGAGTGCATTCGCAGCCTTTTGCCTATCCGCCTTGACGAGGCGCCACGGTTCCTTGTCGTTGAAATACTTGTTTCCTAAGCGGCTGATGTCGATGACGTTTCGCAAAGCCGCCTGAAGCCTGCAGTCTTCTATGTTTCGTGCTGCCCTTGCAACTCTCCTTTCCACAGATTTTAGGACACGTCTATCGTAGGCGTCAAGCTTGCTTACTTCGGGAACGGTACTCGCGAAGTGTTGGTTGATGAAGGTTAGAGTTCGGTGTATGAAGTTGCCCAGAGTATCGTTAAGGTCGGCGTTCACTTTCTCTATGAAGATTTCCCACGAAAAATTCGCGTCCTTCGTCTCGGGGCGCGTGGACACGAGGAAGTAGCGCCAATAATCTGCGGGGAAAAGTTCGAGGGCTTCGTCTATCCATATGCCCACTCTGTGGCTTTTAGAGAATCTTTCACCCTTGAACTGCAAGAATTCAGTCGAAGAAACGTTCCACGGCAGATTATAATCTTCTTCGGAGGCAAGGAGTAGAGCTGGGAGGATAATGGTGTGGAAGGGGATGTTGTCTTTGCCTATGAAGTACAAAGTTTTGGCTTTTTTGTCGAACCAGAACTCTTTCCACCCTTCTTCCAAGCCGCTGTTCTTGAAGTGCTCGATAGTAGCTGAGATGTAGCCGAGAACCGCTTCGACCCAGACGTATATCGTCTTGTCCTCTGCTCCCGGAAAGGGTGCAGGGATTCCCCATTTGTTGTCTCGAGTCACCGCTCGGGGCTTGAGACCCTCGTTGATTATGTTCAGGCTAAATTTTCTGGCGTTCGACGGCAGTCTCTTGTTGCCATTTATGAATTGACGGAGTTGAGTGGTAAATCTTGGCAGGTCAAAATACCAATGCTTCACCTTTCTTATGATTGGTGTGGATTTGCAGATTGCACAGTATGGGTCGACGAGTTTCGCTGGCTCCAGTAACCGTCCACACATGTCACACTGGTCACCTCGCGCACTTTCAGCGCCGCAGTAGGGGCAGGTGCCTTCGACAAACCTATCTGGCAAGAAGCGGCTGCAGTTTGGGCAATAGGGTAATTCAGTTTCTTCGGGAAAGATGTAGCCATTCTCATATATTCTAGAAAAAAGGGTTTTGACGAATTCTTTGTGCACGGGGCTCTCTGTGCGCGTGTAGTTGTCGAAGGAAATGCCCCATTCCTTCCACAAGCCGACAACTTTTTCGTGGTTTTTGTCAGTGAGCTGTTTTGGCGGAACGCCGAGGCGCACCGCTTCCACTTCCACGGGTGTTCCATGCTCGTCGGAGCCGCTGACAAAGACTACTTCATCTCCTTTCAGCCGATAATAACGTGCAGCAACGTCTGCCGAGAGAATAGACCCTATCAAAGTGCCCAAATGAGGTGTATAGTTGATGTAAGGCCACGCGCAGGTGACCACGACTTTACCGAGTGGAATGCACCCCCAAGCAAGGTAATGCTCTAAACACTTTAGCCGAGCAGATACTTAAACACAGCGGAATAGAAAGAAAAAGAGGCTTTTAGAAGAGTGGCTATTCCTCTTTCTGCCAGGTAACCCCGGGTCGACGTCCTGAGAGGAAGATAGCTGCGGCTACGATGATGGCGCCGATGATTGCCAGAATTGCTACTACTGTTAGGAGCATCACTATGTTGTCCAAGGCTCTTTGTGCGTTTTGAGTGGAAGGATCAACAACGTCAATACCTTCCTTAACGTATATAGGAGATTTGTTTGTGTATATCCATATGTCGACATTGGTGTCTCTTGCCCTATCATCGGTTGGCACAGTGAAGCTAATGTCTTCAAGCTTTACCACACCTGTTCTGTCGGTCACAGTTATATCACTGTAAACAATAGTTTTGTTGCCCAGTTCATCCCAACCGTCCACAGTATAAAGCATCCAACCGGTGAATGCAATAGTTAAATTCTTAATTGAAATAACTTCGGTGCCAGTATTTCTTATGACTATGGAGATTGTCCCTTGTTCGCCTGGGGCGTACTGTACTTTGTCCTTTTTGGTGTAAACGGAAACGCCTTGTGCTCCGACGGGGGTTAACATCAAAGAGAGCGCCGCTAAAGCCAACAGAGCTGCGATTAGTTTTTTCAAGATATCACCTATCCACTGTGTTCTTACATTTTTCTATTTAAAACTTGTTAGAACTAAAATTGGATTTTGAATTCGGCATCCCTTTACTTCAAGGAAAAAAGAAGGTTGGGACATTATTTTTCGGTGACTGTAACTTTTTCAACGTCTTTTAGCCAAGGAATGGGGGGATAGGCTTTCAAGAGTGCTTCGGATATCTCTTTTTCAACTGTTTCCTTTGGTGTTTCGACGCTTTCTGCAACCAAGCTGATTACAATGATGGCTTTTCTTTTTTTCATCCAGCTAACCTCTAGCTGTATGGGTGGCGGCGTCTTCTTTAAGCGATGCTTCCTTGAAAAATATTGCCAATGATGTATCCGAATCCGAATAAGCATCAGTCGCTACGTATCGTCGTTCCAGCCTTACCTGTCAAGGCTTTTCTCCCCTTCTCGAGAGAAGATATGACTGCCTTTCTTCCTCCTGCTTCCAAGAATTTAACAGCCGCCTCGACTTTGGGAGCCATGCTTCCAGGAGCAAAATGTCCTTCGTGCAAGTAGCGTCTAGCCTCGCTGATTGTCATGTCATCGAGGCCCGTTTGATTTGGTTTTCCGTAGTTGAGGGAGACTTTTTCGACGTCGGTTAGCATCAAGAGAACCTCGGCTCCTATGTCGCTGGCGAATATTTGCGCACCCAAGTCTTTGTCGATCACAGCAACCACGCCTTCTAGGTTACCGTCTTTTCGGACGATTACGGGAACGCCCCCACCGCCGACGGCTATTACTATCGCGCCGCTTTCAAACAATGTTTTGATTGTGTCTTTTTCCACGATGTCCTTGGGTTGGGGTGAGGGAACCACTCGTCTGTATCCTCTTCCGCTATCTTCCACCATCGTCCATCCTTCCTCCCTCTTCAGTCTTTCAGCTTCTGAGGCAGTGTAGAAGGATCCTATGGGTTTCGTCGGGTTCTTGAAAGCGACGTCGTTTTCGTCGACTATGGTCTGTGTGACGAGGGAAACGACTGGAAAGTCTATGCCCGCCTTTCGCATCTCGTTGCGCATCGACTGCTGTAGCATGTAGCCTATCATGCCCTGACTCTGGGCGCCGCAAACGTCTAAGGGCATAGGGGGCAAAACATCCTTCGACCGCTCGTTCTTGAGGAGGATGTCGCCAACTTGGGGACCATTCCCATGAGTGATTGCGATTCTATATCCGTCCTTAATCAGCCCAACAAGATGTTCACAAGTTCTTCGCACGTTCTCAAACTGCTCTTCAGCCGTCCCTTTCTCCTTATGCCTTAAGATCGCGTTTCCGCCTAAGGCTACTAACACTTTCCGATTCATACGATCACTGCCATGGATGAAGGGTGGTAGATAGGAAAGAGAACAAGAATGCGGTTTAAAGCCTTTCTGCACACACCTATGCCTGCCCGTTGTGCATGCTAACATAACATTCCAGTCGTTGTGTAGGGGACATTCTAAGTGCGGTTCGAACCAGATTAACCAGATGGTGAAGCTCTCTTCTGTATCTATTGAAACTAAAGAGTTGAAGAATCATGTTTAGAGTGTCAAGGATTTAGCACGTAACGATGTATCCACAGACTCTCTCTTTCTCATCCGCAATTATCTACTTGGAATCCTTTAGGGCAAGGTATATCTTGACGAAAACCCAAAAATTATCTTGCCCAGAAAGTGAAGAGGAGAAAAAAGGAAACGTCGAAAACCGTTAACTCCAAGGATTCTTTGATTTTTTTGCATAAATGTGACATCTGCGGAAACGAAAGCTACGCCATCTACATTCCGCAACTCGACAAGTGGTACTGCGCCCATTGCATCCAGATTGCGTGTAAACTCCTGAACGAATAACCTTCACGAACAACACCTTCTTGTCCAGCTATACGTGTCTCACCCAAGAGACTACAAATGCTTAAAGCCTAACAGTTAAAAGAGAAAAGTCTGCATCCATAAATAGGGCGCCTTAGAATGGTTACGATAAGGAAAATAAAGAAAAGAGACGGCAGAATCGTTGAGTTTGACTCCAACAAGATTGCCGAAGCCATCTGGAAAGCTGCCAAAGCCGTAGGAGTGAAAGACAAGCGGCTCGCCGAAAGCCTCGCCGAACATGTTGTCAAGCAGTTAGAGAAGCAGCTTAAGCCAATCGAAATACCCAGTGTGGAACAGGTTCAAGACCTGGTGGAAAGAACGCTCATCGAGAAGGAGCAGGCGAGCATAGCGAAGGCTTACATTCTCTACAGAGAGAAGCGGGCGAAGATAAGAAGAACGAAAGCCCTGCTGGGCGTTGAAGACGAGCTCAAGCTTCCTCTAAACGCTCTCCTCGTGTTGGAGCGACGTTATCTAAGAAAAGATGAGATGGGCAGAGTCTTAGAATCTACCAGCCAGATGTTCAGGCGAATCGCAAAGTGCATAGCGCAAGTTGAAAAACAATACGGCAAGAGCGGCGAGGAAGTAGCCCGCTACGAAGACGAGTTCTACCGCATAATGACGAACCTCGAATTCATCCCCAATTCCCCCACGCTCATGAACGCGGGCACGATGTTCAAACAGCTCAGCGCCTGCTTCGTCCTACCAGTAGAAGACTCTATAGAAGGCATTTTTGACACGTTGAAAGCAGCCGCCATCATTCACAAGACTGGCGGCGGGACGGGTTTCTCCTTCTCCAGACTCAGACCCAGAGGAGACGTGGTCAGAACCACGGGAGGCATCGCTTCTGGAGCCATATCCTTCGCCAAAATCTACGACACTGCGACAGAGGTCATGAAGCAAGGGGGCCGCCGCAGAGGCGCGAACATGGGCATACTGCGCATCGACCACCCTGAAATCATGGACTTTATCGTAGCGAAGGAGAAGGAAGGAGTACTCAGGAACTTCAACATCTCCGTGGCCGTCACCGACCAGTTTATGGAAGCGGTGGGAGAAGACGGCGATTTCAATTTGGTTAATCCACGAAACGGAGGAACAGTGGAGACACTGAAGGCAAGAGCGATATGGAACCTCATGATAATGATGGCGTGGAAAAACGGCGAACCCGGCGTGGTTTTCTTAGACACGATAAACAAGCACAACCCGACGCCTCAGCTGGGGCAGATCGAATCCACCAACCCCTGCGGTGAACAGCCCCTTCTGCCCTACGAATCCTGCAATTTGGGCAGCATCGACGTGAGCAAGTTCGTGTCCGACGATGGCAAGATGGACTGGAACGGGCTGAGGCAGACGGTGAGGTTAGCTGTCAGGTTCTTAGACAACGTGGTCGATGCGAACGCATACACGTTGGCTGAGATAGAGAAGATAACTAAGGGAAACAGGAAAATCGGTTTAGGAGTCATGGGCTTCGCTGACATGCTCATCAAAATGGGCACACGCTACGACACGGAAGAAGGGCTCAAAGCTACAGAAGAACTCATGAAATTCATAGACACCGAAGGGAAAAAGATGAGCGTAGAGTTGGGCGAAGAGAAAGGAAGCTTCCCAAATTTCCACGGAAGCATCTGGGAAAGACAGTTCAAGACTATGAGAAACGCCACAGTTACAACCGTTGCCCCCACGGGCACCATAAGCATAATAGCTGGATGCTCCCAAGGAATCGAGCCCCTCTTTGCAATAGTGTACGTGCGTGAAGTCACCGAAAGCCTGGGAAGAAGCCTAATAGAAGTAAACCCACTCTTCGAGAGCATAGCCCTCAAGGAAGGGTTCTACGACGAAGAATTGATCAAGAAGATTGCGAAGAAAACGTCAATACAAGATGTAGAAGAGATTCCCGAACGCGTGAGGAGACTCTTCGTTGTAGCTCATGATATAAGCGCTGAATGGCATGTCCGCATGCAGGCGGCTTTTCAGAAATACACGGACAATGCAGTTTCAAAAACCATAAACTTTCCAAACAGGGCTACACCTGACGACATCGACAAGGCTTACTGGCTTGCTTACAAGTTGGGATGCAAGGGCGTGACTGTTTACCGCCACGGAAGCCGAGAAAAACAGGTCCTTAGACCTATTGAAAGCGAAGGAACACTCGCAGACTTCAGCCTAGAATGCCCCACATGCGTCTAGAACAAAGCCCACTCTAATTCTCATTTCTGAAAACAGCTTCACACTTTATGGACGTTTTTCTGTTAGCGAAGTTTTGCCCAGTGGTAAACTTCGACAATGACTCCTACAGCCAAGACGACGAGCCCACCGATAATCGACACCAGTCCCTGCACTAGCAGTCCAGCACTAGTTATCGACATCAACATCCCCATAAGAATGAAGACTATGCCCACTCCTATACAGATTCCGTCCACAAGAGCAGAAAACCGATGTCTCCTAGTCTCCTCAACAACAGAACTCGTCTCTAAAGTAGAGTATCCCTCTATAGTTGGCTGAAGCTGTGGCTGGGGATTTTTCGCTTCCAAGTCGGAGCACCGAAAATGAATGATAATCTACCTCGATATAATTAGTTTATTACCCACCCATCCTTATCTGCAATCAACATTACAAAAAAGCTTCTTCTTCAAAAAATGCCCCGTCAACTTCAAAAGCGCACAGAATGTCTTGGCTATTCTGACTATTGATTCCAGAGTCAGATTTCAAAGTCATAACGCTTAATGGCGTTTCAACCGACTAACCTATCAAGGTCACCCTATGGACGTCAACTTCAAATCGTCAGCGATAAGCGCAATTCTACTCGTGATGGCAGCAGCCTCCCTCCTCACCATGCTAAGCTTAAACCAGATAAACTACATCATCCAAGGTGATCTTCCTAATTTCGGCTTGCAATTCAGTTACAGATGGGCGATGCCCTACTGGGTCTTATCCGGAATCATCTTTGGACTGTCCTGGTTAAACATAGCAATCTCGATAATAGCTACGTTTTACGTTTTCAGGAAAAGCCGAAAACAGACTTCTGAAAAAACAGCGAAAGTAGAAAACGTAGAAGCAGCGATTCAGCCTAGAGAAGAAAAGGAACAGAGACAACTCTCAGAGTTTTTTGAGACAAAGAAAGAAGAGATGGTGGAACCTAAAGAAGAGCCTGCACAGACGACTAGCGAAATAATTGCTGAGGAAGCAGTGGAGCAGCCCGTGGAGACAACGGAGACTGCAGAAGCTCAAGAACCCCAAGAACCTCCACAAGCGCCTCCAGCTGAGCAACAAACAACCGAAAGAGTCGAGCCCAGCGAACCCAGCGGAGAAAGCGAAGAAGCACCCATCCCGTCAGAAGACGCTGAAAAACAGTCAGTCCTTTAAGAAACTTCATATCTGCAAGCTTTGTTCTATAGGTCTTGGTGAAAGCCTCATGAGAAAGACGAATGTCTTAATACTTCTCTGCATTTTGGTCAGCCTCTACTACTGGTTCGGGTCCAGCGAGCTCGTGGAAAACTACTTGGTTTACAGCGGCAACGCCCTAGCACGAGGCGCCGTATGGACTCCCATCACAACTCTCTTCGTACACTTCGACCTAGCCCATTTGATGGGCAACATGCTCTTCCTCTACGTCTTCGGAAACGTGGTGGAAAAGGAAGCTAGAGGAGAGATGACGCTGGTCGCCTTCTTCGTTGGGGGCGTCGGCTCGCTCATAGTCAGCTCGTATTATTACGGTTTCGACGTTGCGATGATCGGGGCTTCTGGAGCCATTTTCACTTTAGCTGCAGCCGCGATGCTCATCAACCCCTTAAAGCTGTCGTTAGCCTTCCTCTTCATACCCTTGGGCTTGGTGGCGATCTTGTATTTCATCTTCAACGTCTTCGCGGTCGTCTTGGGGTTCGGGGGAAACGTGGGGTACGTGGCGCACGTCGCAGGTTTCCTCGTAGGGATTCCCTTCGGCATAGCGTTCAGTAGGGGTAAATGGCTGAAGAACCTCGGAATCACGATTCTACTGTTGGTTGCGTTTGTTGCAATCATCAGCGCGGTTCAATTGTTATTGACCCTTCTCTAAGCCCTTCTACGCCTCTGCATGTAAACGATAAAGCTGCCACGAGAGTGAAGCGGTAATAATTATTGTTGCTTCATAACGTTAAATTGCCAAGCCCCTTAGCTTGTTTAAGGGAGCAACGTTGACCTCAAAGAAAGCCTTCAAAGTATGGATATTCATCATCTTCGCCTTCTTAGCCGTTTTAGGCACCCTACACGCGTGGATTTCTTGGCAGATTCAAGGCGCTAACATTGTCACCGTCTTTTCGTTCCCGATTGAAATCACCACTTACTTCATTGCAACCCTGACAGCCTCTTTTGCTTTCATCGGCGCGGTTTGCTACGTCATCTTTCACGTCGAATCGTTAAGCTTACCATTGACTCAACTCAGCAGAGACTTTGAGGAAAAACTCAACGTGAAGAGTGAGGAGATCAAGGGCTCGACTGACGAGGCTCTGACGAAGCTGGGTTTAAGAGAATTCCAGCTGAAAGAGGACATGAAAGCCTTGGAGAAAAAGCTCGGGGAATTGGATGGCAAGCTGAAAGAAAGCATGGAAAGCCATGGAAAAATCCTCGAGACAGCTCAAAAGAAGCTGGTGGATGTTGAACGAAAGATAGACCGAGTCCAGACTGCCCAGCAGGAACTGCCGAAGTTGAAGAAGCAACTACAATCCATAGAAACCGTGGAAAAAGACTTGAAAGCTATTCAGGGAATCATGGCTAAAATCAACTCCACTCCTGAACCCTTCGTAGCTAGCACTGACAGCATAAGCGTGCTGGAAGGAAAAGTCATGAAGCCGAGCACGGTTCAGCAGTTGAAGGAGAATGGTGTGGAGAAAATCGAAGACTTGCTTCTGAGGAGCCCTCTGGAAATAGCGTTGACAAAGACGATGGATGAGAATGAGGCGAAGAGTGTTCAGAGCGTGATACAGCTATTGATGATTCCGGGGATTAGGCATGAAGATGCGATGCTTTTGTTGAAGAGTGGGGTAAGTTCTAAGCAAGAATTGGCGCTTCAAGACGCTTTAAGTCTCGGTGCAAGAGTGGCAAAAACCACGGAGCTCTACGTGAGAGAGGGAAGGATTAAGGAAGACGAGAAACCCACTCTGGAAGAAATCGCTTCGTGGATTAAGCTGGCAAAGACGCAGTGATTGTCTACGCTTTTCGGGCTTCAACGACGGTGGCTTGGGTTCACCGTTAGCTGCGTTCTTTTCGTTCGCTGACCCAGTAGGACTTTGTCTTTCCTTCTTCGTTGGTTACGTATTCTTTCTTGAAGATGGGGACTTCTTTTTTGTATCGTTCCACCGCTTCCTGCAGGACGGGGAATATTTTGTTTCTGTGGGCGCCTGCGACTAGGACGTAGACGAGTTCCTCGCCCACTTGGAACTCGCCGAGCATGTGGTGGATTTGCACGTCGACTATTCCTTCTCTCTTGCTGAGGTCTTTGCATATGTTCTCTAAGACTTCGTTTGCTTTCTCCTCGTAGGCTTCTAGCTCGAGTTTCTTGACTTCTTTGTTTCTGGTTTTGCCTCTGACGACGCCGATGAACAGGGCGATGGCGCCGGCTTTGTGAAAATCTCTGTCGGCTTTGGTGGTTTGGATGATTTGGGCGAGTTTGAGGGTGCTTTTTTTGTGTACTCCGGCTTTTTTGGTCAAGGGTTTCCCTCTTGGTTGTTGTTTTGTTTGTCGCTTCTAAAGTTTTGCAGAGTGCCGCCGTGTTGGTTAGAGGTTGTAGTGGATTGGGATGATGAACATGCCTATTATGAAGAGGGCGATGCCTGCCCCGATTAGGGTTGCTCCTAGTGTTCGTCTGGCTTTGTAGACTACTTCCAGGGAAGGGCGTAGAAGACTGGAATTAGTCCAGTGGCGTCGTGAACCCAGCCTTCCCTTGACTGTTCTACTCTTTTGCTGAGGAAACGAATTCCGATTAGGATGAAGGCGATGCCCTCGAACACGGCTACCATTATTAAAGTGTTGACGAAAGTCAGAGTGGATACTGGCTCAAAATAATATTTGATTAATAGGTAGTCGGTGAGCAGGACGAGGGAAACAGTCCCAGCAACCAACACCAC
>CAZJAQ010000039.1:0-12747 GCA_964544285.1 uncultured Candidatus Bathyarchaeia archaeon | reverse complement strand
AAATGCGAGTCCTCGTAACAGGCGGCGCTGGCTTCATCGGCAGCAACTTCATAAGGTACATGCTAACAAACTACGACGACATAGAGATTGTCAACCTTGACCTGCTCACTTACGCGGGCAGGCTTGAGAACCTGCAAGACGTTAAGACCGATTCGCGTTACAGGTTTGTTCAAGGAGATATTCGAGATAGAAAGACAGTAGAATCATTGATGAGAGAGAAGTTTAACCTGATAGTGAATTTTGCGGCTGAAACCCACGTGGACAGGAGCGTCGTAGAGGCAGGCTCCTTCGTTTTAACTGATGCCTACGGAACCTACATTCTCCTTGACTCTACAAGAAAGTTTGACGTTGAAAGGTTTGTGCAGATTTCCACAGACGAAGTCTACGGGAGCATAAAAGTAGGGTCTTTCAAAGAAACTGACATCCTCGACCCTTCTAGCCCCTACTCTGCAAGCAAAGCTGCAGGCGATCACATTGTTTTAGCGTTCCACAAAACGTACGGTCTCCAAGTGGTCGTGACTCGCAGTTCTAACAATTATGGGCCTTTCCAACATCCCGAAAAGCTCATTCCCAAGCTGGTACTCCGCGCTCTCCATGACCAAACCCTACCCATCTACGGCGATGGAAAACAAGTGCGCGACTGGCTCTACGTGACAGATAACTGCATAGCCATAGACATGGTTGCTCAGAAGGGAAAGGCTGGAGAAGTCTACAACATTGCCTCGGGCGAGGAACACATGAACATCGAAGTGGCAAAGAATATCCTGAGAATGCTTAAGAGGCCGGAGAGCCTTATCAAAGCTGTTCCTGACAGACCTGGTCACGACCAGCGCTATTCGTTGGATACGGCTAAGATGAGGAAGCTTGGATGGAAGCCTAAGATCGCCTTCGCTGAAGGTTTGGAGAAAACTGTCGAGTGGTATAAGAATAATGAGTGGTGGTGGCACTCGCTTCTGGAAGATGAATTCTTCAAAGTCGATAGCCCTTGGCTTCACCAGAGCAAGCTCTAAATTCACTAGCAACATTCTACTGTGTTTGAGATGGTGGACAGTTGACTGAATCCTTGAGCGCCCAGACCCATGTGGCGAGAGGAGCAACCTTCGTCTTCATTCAGGGCTTCTTAAACGCTGCCTTTGGAGTGCTCTATGTCTGGTTTCTCCTCCACACAAAAGAGATCACGGGGCAAGTGCTCTTCACCGAGTCAGATTTCGGCTTATTCACTATGCTCAGCTTCATCCTAACCTTCGCCTCCACTTTAGGAGTTCTAGCTCTCCGGTCTGCTGCTGTCAAATACATTGCCCACTATCTTGCTGGTGGAAAAAGGGAAGAGGCAAAATCGGTAATAGCCCGTATCTTACAAGTCTCTGTCGTAACATCCCTCATCACGTTAGTCGTCCTCCTAGTGCTGGCAGGTTTATTCGCCGACATATTTACGGCATCGATTCTCATATTCCAACTTCTCCCGATGTCCGCCGCCATTCAAATCTTCTACTTCCAAGCTCAAGGCTTCCTGCAAGGGCTCCAAAAAATGCGCGAGTTATCCATCATAAGCATACTGTTCACAATAGCTCAATACACAATCGCCATCACTCTCGTCTATGCAGGGTTTGGCGTTCTCGGCATAGTCATAAGCTGGCTCATCGCTATAGCGCTCGCAACTCTGCTAAGCTTTTTAGCCACATTTCGCTACATTGAATTTACGAAGCATACCCATGAGTTCAACCCTCTCCTTAAGTTCTCCTTACCAATCCAAGTCTCTGCAATCCTAACTCTCATCGTTGGCTGGCTGGACCAAATTTTCGTCTTCCCCTTCCTCGGCCTCGAAGCCCTAGGAGTCTACAACCTTGCTGTTAGAGCCTCTGTAGTTGCCAGTCTTGTCTCGGTGGCAATCATTACTCCTCTCTTTCCAAAACTATCAGAACTATACTCAACCTTCGGAGTCGAAGGCTTAAGAAACGCGTTCAAAACTTCAACTCGTTACGGTGCCTTCTTAGGGTTTCCAGCGTCGCTCCTTGTGGCAACTCTGGCTTACCCCTTAATAGTCTTGTTCGCCACTGTCAGATTCGTCGACGCAGTGATACCCCTCGCAATTATGTGCATAGCCACCCTGCCAGCGACACTCGGCTTAGCCATCATCCCGATATTCCTCACGCTTGAACGCACTAAAATGGCTTCGTTAATAACGGTGATCTCCATAATCTTGGAAGGGCTCCTCGCCTACGTTTCCTTAGCTTATTTGAATGGAGGGTTGACGGGGGTGGCTCTCTCAAGGTTCTTCGCTGCGCTCGTAGCCTTTGCGTTAGGTGCTTACGTGCTTTTTAGGTCTTTAGGGATAGAGTTTGATAAGGAAGCCATATGGAAGGCAGCGGCAGCGTCTGTAATCATGGTGGTATTGCTTCTC
The DNA here is from genome assembly GCA_964544285.1 of uncultured Candidatus Bathyarchaeia archaeon. Taxonomy (GTDB): domain Archaea; phylum Thermoproteota; class Bathyarchaeia; order Bathyarchaeales; family SOJC01; genus CAYGVX01. The sequence continues at coordinate 10,346 of CAZJAQ010000039.1, read as the reverse complement.
GCCATGGAATTTGTACGGTCAATTCTTGAACATTCGTCTTTCCAGTTTCTCGTTCTGCGTCTGCGTCTGCTCCCGGTTTACGCAGTCGTGGGTGTCGTAGTTTACCTTCTCACTTTAATGGCGTTAAAAGCAGTGAGGAGGCGGGACATAGAGTTGTTACGTGACTATCTCCCAGCCAAAATGCGATGGGTCGCTGATCTGTTCAGTTGCATTGCACGTATCAGAGAGTAGGGGGAACAAGAATGAGCGCAGAAAGCACGAATAGAGAGTGAAGAAACAATGGGGTCATGGATTATACAGATTTCCATAGAAAAGCATATACAAGTGGAACCCCAAGGTTCACAATGCCGAGGAAGGCAAAATGAGACAGAAAGCTAGGACACTGATCCGATACTGCGAAAACTACCTCTCATTCATCTATTTTCATCTTTTTATTAGTCGTCGTAGACCAAAGACCTTCACATTCAATGGAAGAATCTATGAGTATCTCAATCACGTATACAACACGACTTGGCGAAATGAAAGGACTATAGAGGTGCCAATAGTTTGGAACGAAGTCAACGAGATTCGAGGGGAGATTTTAGAAGTCGGAAACGTCCTCTCACACTATTATCCAACCCTTCACGACGTTGTTGACCTCGATGAAAAAGCACCTAGGGTAATCAACGAAGATATCCGTACCTACAACCCTCAAAAGAAATATGAGTTGATCAGCTGCATCTCGACCCTCGAACATGTTGGAGGGAAAACAGAGATCTTGGACGCCTTCAACAATCTTAGAAGGCTCTTGAAACAAAATGGGAGAATATTGATCACAATCCCGATTGGTCTAAATCCAGATCTCGACAAAATACTTCGGTCTGGAATGCTGCCATTTACGAGAACCTCACTTATGGTTCGCCATTCTGATCTAAATCTCTGGGAGGAAAGCGCCAAGAGTGACTGCTTATTTGCGAAGTTTGATTTCAAAGTCCCAAGGGCAAATGTAGTGCTGATCGGGGAATACTTGGATCGACCTCTTTTATAGCTTCTTGAACGTACAATGGGAGCCGCGAATATCCTTAAATATGGTTCAAAACGTAGAACATGTGAAAATGCATGTACGTAAAAACAAGAGAATCCTGCAGAGTCTGCGGATCAAACAAGCTAATTCCAATACTTTCCTTGGGAGACCAGTTTGTGACGAATTTTGTGGAAGAACCTAGGAAAGACTACGTTAAGGGGCCACTAGAATTAGTTCTCTGCAATGTAGAGGACGGTGGCTGTGGATTGTTGCAGTTAAGACATACTATTAACCGCGATGTCTTGTACAGAAAGTACTGGTACAGATCTGGAATAAGCACAACGATGGTGAAGGCGCTCGCGAATGTGGCGTACTCGGCAGGAAAATTGGTCAGACTGTCCTCGGGGAATATAGTTATCGACATCGGATCAAACGACGGAACTCTGTTAAGGCAATTCAAGACCCCTGGTTTGATAACCGTTGGTTTTGAGCCTTCTAACCTCTGGAAGCTCGGAATTGAAGGCACATCGAAAATAATCAATGACTATTTCAGCTATAAGGCATTCAGAAGAGAGTTCGGTAATAAGAAGGCAATACTTATAACAAGCATAGCCATGTTCTATGACCTGGAAGATCCAAACACGTTTGTCGAAAACATAAGAGAATGCTTGGATGAGGATGGATTGTGGATAATCCAGATGAACTATTTAGGCTTGATGTTGGAAAACAACACCTTCGACAACATAAGCCATGAACATCTTGAATACTATTCCCTGATGTCTCTGGAAAACCTCTTGAATAGGCACGGTATGGAACCCTTTGACGTTGAACTCAACGATGTCAACGGTGGCAGTTTCAGAATATACGTAAGGCATAGTGGTGGAAAGATAAGAGGCTCTCTTGGAGCAGAAGATAGACTGAAGAAGCTGAAGGAATACGAGAAGGAGAAGGAGTTCAGCAAGAACAGAATTTATGAGAAGTTCGCTGAGAAAATAGAAAAGACAAAAAGAGACGTCATGCACTTCTTGAAACAGGAAACAAAGAAAGGAAAGAGGGTTTTTATTTACGGGGCGTCAACTCGCGGCTTAGTTGTCCTTCAATATTTCGGTATTGATAAGAAGTTGATTGAGGCTGCTGTAGACAAGAATCCTGATAAATGGGGCAGGTACATAGTTGGAACAGGCATTCCAATAATGTCAGTGGAATATTGCAGAAAAGAAAAGCCAGACTACCTGTTTGTCTTGCCCTATCATTTCATCGAAGAGATAAAAGACCAGGAAGAAGATTTTCTCAAGAATGGGGGAAAAATGATAGTCGCAATTCCAAGGCTCCAGATAATAACCGACCGCGATACATAGCTATTGCCAAATTTCTCACGATTTGGCTCCGGATCTGGATATCACTCTTTGAAAGACTCTCTCCATGTTCTTTGCATATCCTTCCCAAGACAGATGCTTCTTGACGTATTCGAAAGCGTTTTGCCCGATTTTTCTGCGCAGCTTCGGGTCATGCATTAGAATCTCAACCTCTCCTGCAATCTGTTCAGATCTCCCTTGGTCGATGACTATACCATTGACCCCATTCTGAACAATCTCGGACGTCCCAACTTGCTTCGAGACTATCACCGGCTTGGCTGCTGCCATTGCCTCGGTTACAACCAGACCCCATGGACTTATCGACGATGGATAAACAAACACGTCACAGGCGGCATAGACTTCGGCCAGCTCCTTGTCGCTGCTACTATGTAAGAAAAGAACCCTGCTTCGGACACCTAACTCCTCACTGAGTTTTGTCAAGGTTTCCTTTTGTCTTGGCGGGACGTCCAAAACCAGCTTGATATTATCATAGTCTTTGGACAAATGATGAAGAGCCCTAACAAGTTGCGACCGCCGCGCGTACGAGCTTCCACCAACGAACAACAGAACAAAGTCTCCTTCAAGGCCATGGTTTCTCCTGAAGTCTTTGCCAGAAGCGTTGTGAAGCAACTCAGTGTCTACGCCGGTTCTCACTATCGTGGCTGGTCTATTGTAGGCTTTCCTAACATATCCTGCTGCAACCTGTGATAGCACACAGATCTCATCAGCATAGTCCACCGCAACTCTGTCTAACAACTCAAAAAGAGGCCAGTTCAGTCCTCGTAAACCGTCTCTCAGTTCGGGAACGAAAAACCAGTATGGTGGTTCATTACACATCCATACAACTGGGGTCTTCAATCTTTTTTTGGCGAGAAAGGCCGCCCACTCCGTGGGGAAGTTGTGATTGTTTATCATGTCAAACTTTTTTGGTATCTTTCGACTCAAGTTTAGCATACATGGGAACTGGTATGGAAGGGTGTAGAACTGACGCCCCATGTGTCTTCGCATCCACTTTCTAAAACGCGAAGTCGTTTCAGTCTCTGCAGCAGGCGTCTTCCTGTAAGTCCCAACTGGAACCAGCCACTTTGGCATCTTCCGCTCCAACGGATGTGGAACAACCCTCACTGTTACTTTCTCGAAAAGCTCCGGAAAGGTTTCTTCATTCTTACCGTTTGTGAATATCTCTACTTCGTGTCCGATTCTCTGCAATTCTATTGCCAACCTTAGAATCTGTCTTTCGCCTCCAGCCCGCCCCCAGAATGGTGTGTGTATCATTGCAATTCTCATTGCGTATGCCACCAGACGAATGCTAAGTATTATACCAATGTTTATATACTTGACCGCCAAAAACATCGAGGCACCGAAGCCATGAGACATGCCAGATGAGGACGAAAATCCAAACAGCTGTTATCTTGGTTGGCGGTGCAGGGTTACGAATGCGTCCCTACACAGAAGACATGCCGAAATGTATGATACAGCTGTATGGCAAACCGCTAATTCATTGGACGCTGGCTTGGCTGAAAGATTACGGCTTCAAACACATTGTTCTAGGCGTTGCGCACCGCAAGGAAGTGATAGTAGCCTACGTCAATGAGAACCCCACGGGTCTAGAGGTAGATTTCAGCGAGCACACACAAGAAGGCGAAACTGGTGAAGGCTTCCGGCTAGCAATTGAAAGATACGTGAGTGACGCCGATTTCCTGGCCATGAACGGAGACGAGCTAACCAACCTGAATCTGGGAAGATTCGCAGCGTTTCATCTAAGAAACAAACCCATGGCAACAATAGCTGTGTCACCAATGCATTCACCTTATGGAATATTGGAGATCGATGGAGAAGACATAATAGGGTTCAAAGAGAAACCTATTCTTGAAGACAAGCTGGTCAGCACTGGCATATACTTTTTCAACCATGCAATCTTGAGTTACCTACCGATGAAAGGATCTATTGAGAAGACGGCATTTCCACTACTTGCGGAAAAGAGGCTTCTCAAAGCTTGCAAACTCGATGAGAACGAACAATGGTTTACTGTTAATAGTGTCAAGGACTTATCTGCGGCAGAAGAAAGCTTCAGATCAACAAGGAGATTATAGAAGATGAGAGTACTGATAACTGGAATACTGGGCTTTATAGGAAGCCACATGGCAGAGAAACTGGTCAGCAACGGATACGAAGTTCAAGGAGTTGTCCGCCGAGTCGCTAGCAGGAACCTAGAAACCGTCAGAAAAATCCTGGACGATGTAACTCTGGTAACTGGAGACATCACTGACTATGTGTCTATTCGAAATGCAGTGAAAACAGTCAATCCGGACGTAATTGTCCACCTAGCAGCACTTTCACCAGTCCGCGATTCGTTTGAACGTCCGTTTGAGTATCAGTTGACGAATCTTCAAGGGACGATGAACGTAGCACATGCCATGTTGGAGCTCCCGGATCCGCAGACTAGGAGGCTTGTGGCAGCGTCGACAGCGGAAGTGTACGGCTTACAGAGGAGAAGACAGCTAAAAGAGTCTCTTGCTCTAAGACCTACTAGCCCCTATGCAGTCAGCAAAGCTGCAGCAGATCTCTATCTACAAATGATGTTTCATACGTACAACCTGAACGGATCTATAATGAGACCTGCCAACACCTATGGAAGGAAATTCGACACAAGCTTCATAATAGAATATCTAGTCACTCAAATGCTAAAAGATGAGAAGGTTTATGTTGGTGCACCGGACTCCATCAGGGACTACATGTACGTGGACGATCATATAGATGCCTACTTGCTAGCAATCAAAAGTAGCAAGGCAAATGGTCAAGTCTATAATGTCGGAACTGGAACCGGCATAAGCAACAAGGAACTTGCTAAGAGAATCGCTGATAGAATAGGTTTTGACACAAGAAACATCGTATTGGGATTATATCCTCCTGGATATCCCTATCGCCCATCGATCTCTGATCAGCCCTCCATAGCATTGGACTCGGCCAAAATCAGGAAAGACCTAGGCTGGACGCCTAGAGTCTCGACTTCAGAAGGCCTTGAAAAGGTCATCTCTTATTTCCGAGAACGGAACTCCAAGAAGCAGACATTAACGAAAGCTACTTGCGAAAAACCCAGGCGACCACTGTCGAGACGCGCTTTGTAGTGTCCGCATGGAGCCCAGCCCTCTTGGAAAAAGTTGACCTAGTGATGTGGACCAGGAATGGCGAGGAGACCCTGCCTCTTGTGCTTAAGAGAATCGACGAAGTTGTCCCTGAATCTTTTGTCAACAATCGTGTGATAGTTGACGACAAAAGTGTAGATGATACTAGGAAGATTGCGGAGTCTTTCGGCTGGACCGTTGTTTTCAACGACGGAACAGGCATAAGTGATGGAGCAAATACCGCACTGAGGCATACCACGTCCGAGCGGCTCATAAGTTTCGAACAAGACTTGTTGCTGGCCCGAGATTGGTGGAAAAAGGTCCCGGGGGCTCTTGAGAATCCGAAGGTAGCTGTTGCATCTGGCATCCGCTTTGCGAACAAGCCTCTTGGAATACAAAGGCTACAGGGATACGTAGCAAGGAAGTATCTAGGTGAAGCTAAACTCGAGCCTTGGCTCAAAGGCAGAGAGACGGCTGCCTTCACACTAGGCAAGACTCTGGACAACACGATTTATAGGACAGATATCGTTAGAGCCGTCGGCGGTTTTCCCAAACTTGAGTCAAGTTCAGGCGTGGACACAATCCTAGCCTACTTGATTGATCAAGCGGGATACCAATGGCACGTGGATTATAGCGTCCAGTCCGTGCATTTCAGAAATGGCCTGAGACAGGAGCTGGAGCATCAGTATTGGTATGCAAAGCAACTAGATGAGATTTGGCGAAGGATAGAAACTGAAACGGACAGGAGACCACCAGTCACGAGGTCTAGCGTGGTATACCGTTTTCTAATGTCTCCATTCACGGGCCTGTTCATGGCATACAAGACCCGTGAACCCTCAATCGTTTACGTTCATCCGTTACTTCGATTCTACTATTTGAAAGGCTTGCTCGAATCTGGGGGTTGATTGGGTCAGATTATTGTCTCACTCCAAGTGCGCAGCAGCTCTCTTTCAATGTCTTTGTTCAAGTCAGAGAGTAAGCAGGGTTTCCCCGAATCGCTTTTGGGGTTCGATGCTATGCGCGGATAGGACTTAGATATCTACTATGATGTAGGTTAAGGACCAAGGAAGCCAAAAGAACGATAGAATAGAGTCCTTCAGAGTTCTCAAGAGAAACAGTCGTGCGTATGCGTTCGCATGGGCAACTGGCTCTATAAGTGAGTTGCAGGACGTTGACGTCGTGAGGTCATTTGTGGAGAGAGATCCAGATGAACTGCCGGAGTAGTCGCATATAACTTCCGCGCACACTCTATTGCTTGGAAGACAGGCTCTTCTCCAAGTATTTAACTGTTAAAGGCACAGGAGAATCGAGAGTCTTCAGCAGTCTAGCTACAGCTCTCTTGTGTGTTTCAGTATTCCTCAATGAGGCTTTAGCTAGGCTGATGATTCTCTTTTCTTTTGCGGTGTAGCGTATGGGAAACCCTTTCTTATGCAAGTATTTGGCTATGACATCCCAGAAGTGGAAGCTTATCGTTGGGATTCCGAGTATGGAGGATTCTCTGCAGATTGTTCCGCCGCTACACACCACTAGATCGACTGCTGGGAGAAGGTGGTATGCGATTATGGCTTTCTCTGGAACCCACACGTTCTTGATTTTTTCCAGCTCTTTCCTTTCCTCTTCGTAGCGTGGCAGATAGATTATCTTCGCCATCTTGGAGAGCCTGTGGATTAGCTTAAAAACGTCGAGTTCCATGCCACTGTAGTAGCTGGCTTTGTATTCTACGTTCCTGAACAGTACCAGCCGATTTTCACGAGCTAACTCCTCTACCTCGCGGGGCACCTTCGGCTTAGCCTCTTTTATCCACGCAACTTCTTCCACACCATCATACAGTTTAATCCTGGACTTCTGGATGCCGAATTTACTCCAAGATTTTCCGAAGGGTTTGGGAGCGATAAGCCAGTCCACCATGGCAGCGACGAGCCTAGCCACGTGGGTGGCATGCAAGGTGTCGTTGGAGTACACGATGGGTATCTGCAGCCCAAAAGCGGTTCTTACAGCGTCGACTCCTCCATGAGTCCATAACGCTTTAGGAACTCCAGTTTTTTCGAACAGTTCGACGAATTCTAAGATTCTTTTCTGCTCTTCGACAAGCTTCTCCTTAAGCGTATAACCGTATTCACCCACTTCTGTGTAGGGAATGCTTAGCAGCTTGAGTAGCTGTGTGGTTTGAGTTTGCTTCTTAGCAGTCACTAGCGTGCTGATTTTTTTCTTATGAAGGGGTGGCAACAGACAAGAAACGAGTAGGGCGTCCTTTGGCGTCACTACGTCTAACCATACGTCAGCCATGTTTGGCTAACATCCAATCCGTCGTTTTCTTCATTCCCGCTTCTAAATCGTATTTTGGCTTGAACCCTAAGGATTTCAGCTTCTGCGCGTCAGTGTACAGATAGAAGGGTTTCTCGTTGGGTCTTGGAGGGAGCAACTCGACTTTGCAGGGTATGAGCTGTTTTATAACGTTGCCCAAGTCTTCATAAGTATGGGGTTTTCCGAACCCCACGTTGAACACGTCGCCGACGGCTTTCTCTTCGTGCAGCAAAAGCTCCATCGCTCGACCCAAATCTTCTGCATAAGTGAAATCAGTCTTCTGCTTTCCAAAACAGTAAATCTGAAGAGGCTGCCCACGAACAGCCCTCTCCAACAGCTTCTTTACGATAGACGGGGTAGTGAGATAAGGACCGTAGATTTCAAACCCCCTAATAATCGCTAGGGGCAGGTTTTGAGATTCGAAGTATTGGCGAGCCATCAGCTCAGCCATCAACTTAGCCTTCCCATAAACACCCTTAGGGTTTGGTTTATCTTCCTCCTTGACGACTTTGTCTTCAGTTCTTAAACCATACACGGTGGAACTGCTCATCAGAATAAACCTCTCAACACCAGTCTTCACGGCAGCTTCTAACATGTTCAGTGTGATTTTTGCGTCTTTCAAGAATTCTTGATAGGGAGATTCTCGATAGGTAACGAAGGCAAGATGAATCACGAATTGGGGCTTAAACTTCCTGAAAGCGTCTTCCACAGCCTCTTGACTCGTTAGGTCACATTTGTGAAAGGTAAACAGCTCTCTGTCGAAAATTATCTGAGGCGCTGCAAGGTCCAAACCCGCTACCTCTTCCTTTTTTGCGACAAAGTATTGGGTCACATTTGTGCCGACAAACCCTGAACTTCCAGTTATGAGAATCAAGCTGCTTTTCTCACCGAGTAAGCCATTAAAAACCCACGGAACTATTTAATACTTATCTAGAGAAATTGGGCAACGTTGAGAAGAGTCGGCAGCTTTATTAGGAATACATTGCTCCGATCACTTTGCCATCCTTCACGAGTCTAGCCGGTGCGTCAACGTGTCGAATCCAGTACAACCCTTCAGGCAAAATATTATGTTTTGGGATTTTGGGCAACGTTTCCTCGTAGGCTACTTTTAGATAAAGGTATGGTATGTTTGCAGAGTAATCGTTGTACAGTACTTTGCTAGCATAAGAGAAGAAGAAAGACGTTGTGAACATTCTTCCCGCGTTGATTTCTGTTGGACACGGTGTCCCTTGGTCGTTTTCTTTCAAGTCCACACACGCTATTCCGCTGAAGTTTGGGTCGATCGCCAACACCGCTTCTGTGCCGATTGCGTTCACCCTGTCATCATGAATTGTTCTTTGAACTGAAGGAGTCCCAGTGATTCCCGAAGGCGCTAGGTGAGGGTAAAAATATTGGAGCCTCTCTCTAGCCATGGAAGTTACAAGTTCACCGTCTTTCCATAAGCTGTGAAATCCAATGTTCCTTCCTTTGCAATACTCTTGTGCGATGAATTCCCAGTCTTTGCCTCTTGATCGCCAATAGTTTATCCAGGAGACTGCTGTTTCCTTGTTGTGGGCGGGAGTGCTTCCGGTTCCTCCAGCGCCGTGTTTTGCTCTTATCCAAATCGGGCTTCCCATTTCTTCGAAAGCTTTTCCAACGTCTGCCACGTCCTTCAATTCCATCGTTTTGGGGACGGAAAGCCCCTTGTGTCTCCAGATTTTTGCGCTTTCAAGCTTGTCTTGGCAGATGCGTGTAGCTGCTTTTGACGGAAGCAACGTTGCCGCTTTTAACTTCTCTCTTTCTTCAGAGAGGACAGCGACTTCGATGTCAGGTTGCGGATGGACAAACTCGATTTTCTCTTTTACGATTACCGCATTAAGTCTATCCAAGTAGTCGGCAGCTGTAGCCTCTGGAAGAATAAACGTCCTGTCTGTTACAGCTAGATTGACGTAATGTTTGTTTGCCTCTGTGCCAACCAAAGACATTTTCTCGGGCGCAATTCTCAGAGACTTGGTGAAGTTTATGCCCGCTGGGCCTCCGGCACCTGTGATGAGAACTCTTTTTGTCATGGTGACCACGCGAGGATCGCTATTAACGTTGAAAGCGCCACCATTAACGATACTATTATCACAAGCGTTCGTTCTGTCAAAGGCTTGTAGCGAGCGATCAGTGTTAATAGGCTACGCTTATGATTCGAGTGTAGCTTGTCTCCTCTTAAAACTAGGCGGGCAGTTTTGCGGAAGAAGAAAACGTTCAGCAGTATCAGAGAGGAGTTGAAGATGAAGGGCACGATTGAGATCAGCAGTGTTTGCTCGTTGTTGGCGATAATGGCATACGAGGCTAGTGTGATTCCGATGGCGAAAGAACCAGTGTTACCCACGAAGATTTTCCCAAAGAAATTCAATCCAGCGAGAGTTAAGTATACGAGAAGAGGAACCAGAAGGAGAACGTTCTTCTGGGGAGAAGTAGCCATTAATCCGAGCATAATGATGGAGGGGCAAACGGTTTCCAAGCCGTTTAATCCTCCAAGCTGGTTTACCGTGTTAGTTGTAACAGTCACTATCAACGGGATTATTATGA
>CAZJAQ010000038.1:4599-12819 GCA_964544285.1 uncultured Candidatus Bathyarchaeia archaeon | reverse complement strand
AGGTTGAGGGCTGCTTCGAGGGTTTTTGGCTTGTAGGCTTGGAAGAAGTAGGAGAGACTGTGGGTGGTTTCGTTCGGCTTCAGTATCCACGTGCCGAGGTTGTGGAGTTGTATGTTACCGCTTAGGTGAGCGTCTGAGATGCTGCGGGGTAGGATGTTGAGGAGAGTGTACTCCTCCATGACGGCGTCGCCCGCTGCCTTGTGGACCACTTCGACGTCTGGTTTTGGAGCGTTTATCAGGCGTGTGACTTCGTAAACGGGTAGGCCTAGGCGTGTGAGTTTGTGGCGGTAGTCTTCGTAGTGCTTTTCTAGGAGGATTGTGTTGACGATTTCGCGGATGAGGGGCGCTGTCAGGTATTTGGTCTTGAATTGTTGTAGGCGTTTTTCTGTTTCTCGGGCGATTTTTTGGGCGAGGTCAGTGGAGACGTTGGCTTCAGTGATTAGAGATTGGGCAATTTTGTTTCTGTCGAATTCCTCAATGCTGAGGCGACTGGTGCGGACGAGCATCTTTCGGCGTTTGTAGGTTTGGTCCTCTATTTCGTCGGTGATTTCGATGATGCGTCGTCCGAGGTCTGTGAGACGGTATTTCTTGGTCTCCACGTCGGGTTCGATGAGGTCGGATTTTAGGAGGGATTTCAGGTGGTAGGCGAAGCGTCCCGCGTCGCGGGTAGCATCTAGCTTGAGGTAGTTCATGATTTCGGTGTAAGACAGTGGTCCCTGTTCGAGCATTAGGTTTAGGATTTGTATACGTATTGAGGCGGAGATTGATTTGAGCACTCGGATGCCGGCTTTGTTGATGCCGCGGAGCTTTGGGTTGGACATGGTGACACGCCTTTGGTGGCTATTTTCTTAGGGGTTTGCTAAGTTTAAAGGTTAGGGAAAGAAGCAGCGTGGAAGGCTTTCGTTCAAGGCTTTTTCTCTCTGCAACCCCTGGAGACGGTTTCCTTGACTGTTGTTGCTGAAGCGTCTGTTTTGATGCCAAGAGTGTTAAAATGCGTCAAGATTGCTTGATGCCCTGCCTTCTTCAGCTCCGTAATCACTTTCTTTGTTGACGGGACTGGTAAGCCGAGCATGTCGCAGACGTTGTCTACCACATAATACGTGATCGGTGCATTTGCCTCCTCCTTAGTCAGAGCCAAGAGCCTGTTGATTTTCTCTTTCTGTTTGAAGACTTTGGTTTTTGCTTCTTTCTGCATAGAAGCCACAAAACCTTCATCGACAATCTTGCCTACCCAGAGGGGACCAGCCACGCTCATCTTACTGCCACATTCGGCGCACTCCTCTCTCTCACAATGAAGTAGCCCAGCCGATGCTTTCCTGTGAAGGCAGGCAGAGCAGTGGCTGATGTAGCCCATGCTTTTGAGGCTGGCGTCTGCCTCCTTCGCACCATAATTGACTACAGTATAAAGCCTAATGTAATGCTCTGAGCTGTGACTGAACACTATTCTGACCCCCATGTCGTTTTTTGCTGCAGACCTTGCCAAAGCTCCCGCCAAAAGACGCACCGCCAACTCGTGGCAATACTCAGTCCGCAAGGGTCTTCCACCATACTTTCGCACGCAGGCTCGAGGGTATACACCGCACAAGGAAGCCAAATCAGTAGCGGTCAACGCCAGCAACCCGCCCCTCCGCAGAGCCCTCAACGCAGAATCCACGTAAGGCACGGGCGAACCGAAGGGGTCGACGTCGATGTAGTCGAAACGCTTCCGAGGAGCCCCGAAACTGCTTAGCAATAAGTTGGCGTCCTCGTTCTCCACGACAACCTTGCCCGCCAACCCGTTCTTCTCGACGTTGAACTTCGCCAGCCGATACGCTTCGCCGTTAATGTCGTTGACAACCACCTCTTCCACACCGTCGACCTCCTTTGCTAGCCTGATTCCCCGAATCCCACAGCCAGCCAAAGGTTCGCAAGCCCTCAAATCGTGTCCAACTAGCCTCTGGAACGCTTGCAGCGCCAAGACCGCCAAGTCACGGTTCAGCTCCATCACTGGGTTGTAGAACACGGGCGCCTTAGAAGGGGCATAGTCTGAAGGCTTCTTCACGAAAGCCCTAAGCTTTGGCACGACGACTTCAACCATGCCCTCAGTAACGTGCTCTGTGGGAAAGGACAAGCTCAAACCCTTTTCACTCGACCGCAAAACACGTTAGTCTCCACCGCCTAAAAACAGTTTATGGAAAGCAATGAAGAAAAAGTGAAACGACTAATATTCATAACAGGTCCCCCGAGAATGGGAAAAACCACCGCACTGCTTAGAGCTGCTGAAGAGCTTGAGGCGAAAGGCTACAGTCTAGGGGGCATGACCAGTCGAGAAATCCGTGAAGCGGGCATTCGGGTGGGCTTCGAAATTCGGGATTACACATCGAACAGAAAGGGGTGGCTTGCCCACGTTCGACATCCAACAGGTCCTCGAATAGGCAAGTATCGAGTCAACCTAGACGACCTCGACACGATAGGCGCAGCAGCCATACTAACCGCCTTAAAAGAGGCTGACGTAGTGTTAATCGACGAAATCGGTCCCATGGAACTATTCTCTGAAGCCTTCAAGGACGCAGTGCAGAAAGCAGTTAACGGCTTTAAGCCAGTGCTCGGCACGATTCACTACCGCGTCCAACATCCCCTCGTCCAACAGATCAAAGCCAGAAGAGACGCCGACATAGTCGAAGTCACTCTGGAGAACAGGCTTCAGCTTTCCACCTCGATTGCAAACAAGGTTATTAAGTATAAGCAGAGAGAAATTGTGTGAAGGCTGGCTTCTTGAATGCGAATCTTGGGTGTAGATGACGCTGGTCGCGGTTGCATCATCGGACCCCTCGTCATCGCGGGTGTTCTGATAGATGAGAGAGCTCAGTCAAAGCTCGTAGAGTCGGGTGTGAAGGACAGCAAACTCCTTTCCCCTCGTAGGCGAGAGCAACTAGCCGAAGAAATCCAGAAAATAGCCATCGACACACATGTCATCAAGCTTTCTCCAGCAGAAATAGACAAGGTAGTCAACAGCCGAAGAAAGCTGCACAAGCTCAATCGTTTAGAGGCCCAAGCCATGGCAAGAGTAATCGAAAAATTGAAACCAGACGTAGCCATCGTCGACGCTTCTGACGTCTTAGCCGACCGCTACAGAGACCACGTCACCGAGCGTCTCTCCTTCTCCGTGCAAGTGATATCGGAGCACAAGGCAGACAGAAACTACCCCGTCGTCTCAGCTGCCTCCATAATCGCCAAAGTCGAAAGAGACCGCCACATAGAGGCACTCAGAGTTCTGCATGGCGATTTTGGAAGCGGCTACATGACAGACCCAAAAACCACAGTATTCCTTGAAGCTTTGGCAAAAAAATCTGGTTCATACCCAGACTTTGTGCGACGCTCTTGGAAACCTGCGAGAATAGCTAAGACGAATGCAAGGATGAAACAAACCAAACTGCGAGAAGGCGTGACTAGAGCTTAGCCATTAAATCTTCGGGACATTTGATCTTCTCAAAGTCTTCACGACAGATAAGTGGGACATTGTCGACAGAAATTTTCTTGCTGTCTGCGACGAATATCGGCTGTGCTTCGATTATCTTGCTGACGCTCGCTATTTCTTCGGTTCTGACTTCAAAATTCCGCTCTTTCTCGTGAACCACAGCTACCAGAAGACTGTTTTGGTTTTCTGGAGTTTTCGCAACAAAATCGAAAGGAGCTCTCTTTATCTGAAAGACTGCAAAGTTATACTGGAGCAGCTTCCTGAGAACAAACTGAAGAAGACGGCTTTCGCTGATAGCCCGTCTTGCCGCAGCAAAAAAACCTTCAACTTCTTCGCAATACTGGAAAATGTCGACGGGTTTCACCACGGGCATGCCTAAGACCCATTCAAGCTTGTACGCCGTTGAAACAGAAGCCTTTGCCATCCCCCGCTCGTAACCGTAAAGCGTCCTGCGCGAAACACCCATGATTTCCGCCATCTTACCTATAGACAAGCCCTTCTCCAACCTCTTCTTCCTGATCGCTTCTCCGTCCAGCCCGACGTAGTACCCTCCAGGACCGGCTTCAATCAGCGGTCTCATCTCTTTCAGAAGGGCATCTTCAAGAGTCTTCAGAGTAAGCGCGCCTACGTTGTACCTCGAATATACTGTGTCGTCTTCTAGTGGTTTGTTTCGGGCTCTTTCACAGACGAAAAATGACGCTCCGGAAAAAAGCTTTGCCAAGGTCATTAGTTCTCTTGCGTCTCTTTCGTAGATGTTTCCGATGTAGGAGTGGGCTTTGACGAAGGCGAGTTGGCTTTCTTTTCGCGCTACAAAGTCGAAGCAGCTGGGTCTTGCACAGCATCTCTGTGAGAGGTGAAAGCCCGCTTTTTCGAAAAGGGATTCAACGTTGTCCAAAATTTCCACCCTGTCCATCTCCTCCCCCTCGGTTACAAATCAATGTGCAAAGGTTGAATATAAACATGCTCATAAAATTTGGATGTTAGAATAAGATACGAATGGTATTTGAGGTTTAAATTTTTGATACAATCATAGCGTGGGCTTTTTCGTAAGGTTCAAGTTGTACAACTTCCTTTATGGCAAAACCACGCCTCTTCAGTATCTCTGTTTCCTGCTTGTAAACTTCGACAGGTTTTTTTGTAACGTCGATACTCTGCGACTTGACTGCCAACATAGTCCACCCTCCACTCTTTAAGAAAAGCTTTGCGTTGTCTGCCAACACCTTAGCCTGTTCGGGCTGCGCGATGTCGCAGTAGATGTCGTCTACTCTTTCCACGAACATGGCGTATTTCTCGGGCATTCTCGCATCTTCCAATAGCGGTGTCATGTTGGAACGAAAAGCGCACACGTTGTTCACTAGTTCGCGCATGGAGCGTGGAGCGAATTCTACGCAGTAAACATGTCCTTCGTTTCCCACGATGTCTGAGACGTGGCTGGCTGTGGTTCCCGAGGCTGCACCGAGGTATAGAACCTTGTGGTTTGGCTTTATGGGCACGGTGGTTAGTCCTTTTAGGATGGCTGCTGCAAGCTTGCTGCGATAAGGGTTCCACACTCTGTATTCGACGCCTCTAAAAGAGATTTGGCGTTCTCCGTAGACGCCCCTCCCCGGAGTCAAATTCTTTGTGGCCAGTTTCCGCGTGCCATCTTCTAACGTTGCCCAATAGATTCCAGAGAATTTTGGGTGCGGCTTAACGTCTGTAGCCACGTTTCTTTCTCCATTTTTTACGGGTTGGCTGAGGCGTCTCTTTTCTGGGCGGTGGGGGTTTTTGGTATGTCTCTTTAATCTCTGCCACTCGTTTCTCCAAGTCTGCCTTCAAGGAGTCACCGATGTATCGGCCGCTGAAGGCATCGGTCCTAGCTGCTATGGCTGTTTTCCCCGCCAACACTCTTGAAATCTTTCCTCTTTGCCATTTTTTAGCGTCATGAATTAAAGGTTCTTGGAATATGATTCCGTGTTTTGGCGGTCTTGCTCCAGTTTTCAGGGCTCTGAAGAGGGCTTTTTCGGCGCCGAGGACTTGTATGGTGCTCGCGGGCATCTTGGCGAGGTTAGTCAGTCCTCCTGCTATCGCTATTAGACGGGCTGCTAGTAGGGAGCCTACGAGGGCTTGGACGTTGGGTGCCACCTCATCCACCGTGACGTCTGCGTAGTCTTGCAGAGCTTGCCTCAGACTGTAGAGTTCGAGAGTTTGCTTGCAGAGACTTTGAATCTGCTCGATGTCTGTGTCTGCTAGTTCGGCACCCATAGAGTTCTCTGCAGCCCCTGCAATCTGTGCAGCCTTACTTGCTGGCAAGCCTTCTTTTTCCAAGCTTTCAACGGTGAAGTTCGGTCTTTTTCCAAGGTTTAGAACGAGTTCTGCGTAGGTTTCATGCTTTTCTACCAGTCGGTCGAGTTCTGGAAAGTGGAGACCATACCATTCGCGTATCCGACCCATGAACAGGTTAGCAGTTTTGTCCAAGTCGTCTATGCTCAGTATGGCTTGGGCGACCATCAAGTCCCTCTTCTCTCCCGCTTTTTTCACTTTCAGTCTAGTGAGTTCTACAGAAACTTCCCGAACGAGCTCCCGTAACTCTCCCGATTGCTCGACAAACCCGACTTCCACGGCGAATTTTTCAAGGTTATGGCGCAGAATCTCGCCCTGGTCGGAAGGTTGGGCGATAGTTTCTATTCTCAGCTTTTTCTCCACAGCCTTTGCCATCGCAGCATTCTCAAAAACAAAGCTAGTGTATCCTTTTTCCTTGAGCTGTTGAACTAGAGAAACTACTTCGTCTATCTCTTTCCCAGCGTCAGTTAAATTGAGTTTTTCGGCTATGAGTTTGGGGGCTTTCTCAAACAAGACTTTATCAACTACTTGCCCCTCCTCGCCGAAGCCTAAAACACCTATTAAGGACACTAAGATGGTTGCTTTCATGCCTTTCACATCGGGTCTTTCCTAACCTTTATCTCTGCTAATGAATAACCTTTACTGAAACGGAGCATCCCCCATGACCAGTCGTTTAAAAACAGAAATCGCGGGCTTAAAGCTAGCTAACCCAGTCATGCTCGCAGCGGGAATCTTGGGCATGTCGGGGTTGACGCTAAAACGCGTGGCAAGGGCAGGCGCGGGTGCAGTTGTCACAAAGTCTCTAGGCTTAAAGCCACGTTACGGCTACACTAACCCCACAGTGGCTCAAGTTGAATGTGGACTGGTTAACGCCATGGGACTCCCAAACCCGGGCGTTGAACACTTTGCTCAAGAAATGCGAGAAGCAAAGGGGATTAAGGTAGCGATTATTGGAAGCATCTACGCCTTCACGCCAGAAGAGTTTGCTACAACAGCAGAGAAGGCTGTAAGACTCGGTGTGGGAGGCTTGGAGCTAAATGTTTCATGCCCCCATTCCGAGAAGACTGGAGCAGAAATCGGGCAGGACCCAAAACTCGTAGAACGTGTAGTGAGGAAGGTTAAGAGAAGCGTAGAAAAGCCCGTATTCGCCAAGTTGACACCAAACGTCGCCAACATCGCAGACATAGCTAGAGCTGCAGAAAGAGGGGGCGCTGACGCCGTAACCGCCATAAACACGGTTAAAGCCATGGCCATAAACGTAGAAACAGGCAAGCCAATCCTCGGAAACAAAGTGGGCGGCTTGTCAGGTTCAGCCATAAAGCCCATAGCAGTAAGATGTGTTTACGAAATCTACGATACAGTGAAGATTCCCATCATCGGGTGTGGAGGAATATGCACGTGGCAGGACGCCGTAGAGTTCATGCAAGCAGGCGCCTCCGCTGTTCAAGTAGGAACCGCCGTAGCCACGAAAGGGTTAAGCGTGTTTAAACAAGTCAACTTGGGAATTGAAGCCTTTTTGAAAAAGAAAAAGTTTGGCAGCGTGAAGGAGATTGTCGGCCTATCGCATCGAGACTAATTTCATGCGAACCGTGAAAATCGCGAAAGTGGTCAGAGAAAGCCCACTCATCAAGGCGTTCTTCTTCAACGACAAACTCTGCGCCCGAAGTAAGCCGGGTCAGTTCGTTATGGTTTGGCTTCCGGGCTTCGACGAGATTCCCATGAGTGTCTCCTCAACTCAGCCCGATGGTTCAGTGTCGATTACGGTTGCCAACGTGGGCGAGGCTACAAACCTTTTACACCAAAAAAAGAAAGGCGACATCATCGGTGTTCGAGGACCCTTCGGCAACAGCTTCAAACCCGTCAAGGGCAACGTTCTCCTCGTGGGCGGCGGAACGGGAATCGCTCCCTTAGCCTTCCTCGCAGAGGAATTAGGAAAGTTGAAGGCTAAGATGACTTTCCTGTTAGGGGCGAAAACGAAGGAAGAATTGCTTCTCTTGTCCAAGGTGAAGACCATGTTCTCGAAGACTGGAAACAAGATGGCTGCCTCCACTGAGGATGGAAGCTATGGACATAGAGGAGTTGTAACCGATTTGGCGAAAGAAGCCTTAGCGAAGCAACGGTTCGACATGATTTATACCTGTGGGAAAGAGCCGATGCTCTTCAAGGTCTTCACGCTGGCTGAGAAGTATAAGACGCCGTTGCAGGCAAGCTTGGAGAGGCTCATGCGCTGCGCCGTAGGCCTATGCGGAAGTTGCACCGTCGGCGAATACCGTGTTTGCATCGACGGCCCAGTATTTGCTGGCAAGCAGCTTCGGAAAGTTAGGGACGAGTTTGGGCGATGCAAGCGAGGCTTTGACGGCGGAAAAGTACATGTCTAGAGGATTGGCTTCATGAAGGCAACAGCCGTCGCCCACCCCATACAAGGACTGATAAAATACCACGGG
>CAZJAQ010000038.1:0-4499 GCA_964544285.1 uncultured Candidatus Bathyarchaeia archaeon | reverse complement strand
GGCATCTTTTCTGAAAGAGTGGTTCAAAAGAGTTATATGCAGGTAGGGGCTTTTTTGTGGTTGGCGGGATGTGTTAATGAAAGGTGACCGTCAAATTCGAAGCCGATTCTAAACGCTGGCTTACCCAAGGCTATAACCCGCTCGAACTCGAACAAAAAGTCCGCGAATTCTGGCAACAAAACCGCACAGCCGAAAAACTAGAGCAGATGCGGCTGAAAAACAACAGGGGCGTTTTGGGCTACGTGGAAGGACCACCCACGCTTAATGGCTATCCCCACGTAGGTCACGTCCGCGGACGAGTGATGAAAGACTTGCGCTATCGTTGGAAGTCGATGCAGGGCTTCTACCTTCCCTTCTGGACGGGTTGGGACTGCCAAGGATTGCCAGTGGAGCTGGAAGTTGAACGCGAATTAGGCGTGAAGAATAAGAAGGATTTGCTGGAGCGCGTCGGAGAAGAACGCTTTGTTGCTGAGTGCAAAAAAGCCATCGTGAAGTACTACGAGGCTTGGCACCACGCCGATGTCAGGGCTGGAGTATTCATAAACGACTCGAAAGCCTACTGGACATACCTAGACGAGTACATAGAGCGCGAATGGAAATACCTAAAACATGCCTGGGACCAGGGGCTGCTGGGCGAAGGACACTATGTTGTGGCTTACTGTCCCCACTGCCAAACCTCTCTGAGCAACGCAGAGGTGGGCATGGGATACGAGGAAGTCGAAGACCCGTCGCTTTACTTCAAATTCAAAGTAGCCAAGACGAAAGACGAGTATTTCCTCGTGTGGACCACGATGCCCTTCACGCTCGTGACAGACTTGATGTTAGCTGTTCACCCAGAAGCGGAATACGCTAAAGTTAAGGTCAAAGACGAGACTTGGATAATGGTGAGGCAGCGTGTAGAGCCGACGATGCAAGAGCTGCAAGTCGAGGATTACAGAGTTGTTGACACGCTTTTGGGTAAAGAGCTGGAAGGACTAAAGTATGAGTACCCATTCTTGGATGTTGTTCCGAAGCAACGAGAACTGGACGAGCATCCTCTCGTGCATACTGTTGTTTGCGAAGACTTTGTGGACGTAACAGCCGCGACGGGTATAGTTCATTTGGCGCCTGGAAACGGTGAAGAAGACTTTGCTACTGCACAGAAACGTCAAGTTCCCGTTTACGCGCCCTTCGACGACGAAGTTAACTTTACGATGGATGCTGGCATGTTTGCGGGGTTGTTTGCACGAGATGCTGATGATGTAGTTGTCGAGGAACTGCGGAAAAGAGGCTTACTCGTTTCGGTCAAGCGAGTGCGCCACGAATACCCAACTTGCTGGCGTTCCCACCACAAACTTGTGTGGTTTGCCAGAAGAGAGTACTACCTCTGGACGAACAAGGTAAACAGCCGAATAGTCGAGGCTGCAGAGAAGGTCGAATACTACTTTGACCCGCCGAAGAACCGTTTTCTAGCGTTCCTGCGGGAGGGCAAGCCTTGGTGTTTCTCGAGGGAAAGAGTCTGGGGCGCTCCGCTTCCAGTTTGGAAGTGCACACAATGCGAGCACAAGGTGTTGGTGTCGAGCAAGAAGGAGTTGTTCGAGAAGGCGCTAGAGCTTCCTAAAGGTCATTTCGAACTCCACAAGCCGTGGATAGACCGCGTCGTGTTAAAGTGTGAAAAATGCGGGGGCAAGATGCGTCGTGAACCCTTCGTGTTGGATACGTGGCACAACAGTGGCGCCGCACCCTACGCACGGTTTAGCGATGAAGAGTTTGAACGCTACGTGCCGGTTGATTTCTTGGTGGAAGCCGTAGACCAGACACGTGGGTGGGCGAACACGTTGCTGCTCGAGCACGTGATACTGACGGGGAAGGCAGAGTCGCCCTACAAGGCTTTTCTGTTTTACGGGCATGCTCTCGACGAGAAGGGACGCAAGATGAGCAAGAGCCTCGGCAACGTCATAGACGCCAACGAGGTGCTTGAGAAATATTCTGCCGACCTCTTCCGCTTCTACATGCTGTGGAAGTGCTCGCCGATAGATTCGATGAACTTCGACGCCAAAGAGCTCAACAAACGGCCTTACCAGGTGCTCAGCACTCTCTTTCATATGTACCGTTTCTTCATGCAGAACGCCGAGTATGACCGTTTTGACCCTCGAAAGCATACGTTAGAGTGGGCGAAGAAAAACAAAACTCTGGAACCGCCTGACCGTTGGCTGCTTTCTAAACTGCAAGGCACCGTGAAGCGCGTCACCGAGAAGTTTGAGCGCTGCGAGTTCAACTTCGCCCTCTCAGAGCTCGAAGAATTCGTCGTCGACTTTCTGAGCCGTCAATACGTTCCCATGGTTAGACATGAGCTCTGGAGCGACGAGCAAGAAACCCGCGACCGCAGGCTCACAGTGTATGCCACTCTCTGGCAGACGCTGAAAACCTTGAATTTGCTCTTCAACCCCGTCACACCTCATCTATGTGAGGCTATGTACCAGCAAGCTCACAAAGCATTAGACAAGGCGTCGCTGGAATCGGTGAACTTTGAAGAGTGGCCGACTCCTGACGAAAAACTGTCAAATGCCAAGCTGGAGCGGGACTTTGACACGCTTCTCAAATGCGTTTCCCTAACATACTCGGCACGGCAAAAAGCCCAATTAAAGCGCCGATGGCCCCTGAAGAAAGCAGTGTTAGCTGGACCGAAGGCTGCGCAGACCGCGGTGAAGAAGCTTGAAGGATTGTTCCTCGAGCTTGCAAACGTCAAAGCCGTCGAGTATGCTGACACACTAACAGAGTTGAAAAAAGTCGAGACCCGTGGGGAAGGAAGTTTGGCTTCAGAAGGCAACTTGCACGTGCTAGTCGACGCTCACCGAGACGAAGAATTGCAGGGCGAAGGGTTGATGCGTGACTTGGCTCGACGCGTTCAGGCATTGCGGAAGGAGTTGGGCTTCACGCCTACGGAGGTTTTAGAGGGGGTTTATTTGGCAGAGCTGGACGATGAGAGCGCAAAGCTGCTGAAACCCCATCTGAAGACCATGGCGGAGTTCGTTCGCACGAAGGAGGTGCACCTGCAGAAGACCAGAAGCAAAACAGGGACAGAATGGCATGAATGCAGCTTGGACGACAAGAAAGTCTACATAGCCATACCATAAAAACCCTCTCCTCATTCTTCACTTATTTGGAGCCTATTAGGACGGTCTAGACTAGGCGCAGAGAACGTCAGGGTTAATCTTTAAGTGAACAACTCCCCTTACTATTGACAGGGACTCAAAATGCTATTCGTAACCCTCCTATCCCCCAGAGGAAAAGGCGCCGACGCAGTAAAACACCTCAAAACCCTCAAACCACCACCAAACATAACCATACGCGAAATCTTCTTCACCTTCGGAAGATACGACGGCATCATCATATTCGAAGCCCCAAACGAAGCCGCAGCCATGAACTTCGTCATGCAAACAGGCTTCAACACAAACTACACGATGGAAACCCTCGTAGCCGTCCCAGCCAACAAAATCTAAACAATCCCCTCTTTTTCTCCACCCTCAAAAAATAAACAAACAAAGACCAAAAACAACAACCAACAAAGCAGCGACAACCTTTCTCTTCCGAGAAAGCCTCGAAACATCATCCAAAGGTCCCGGATGCTTGTACATAGAAAGGAAGAGAACGAAAGCCAACATCAGCCACTGCCCCGTCAAAAGAAGAACCAGAATCGAGAACAAGGTGAAAACGGTGCGGGCGGATTCACGGTTTATGATGCTCCTTATGGTGTGACCACCATCGAGCATGCCCGTGGGCAACAAATTAAGCAAGGTGACGAACATCCCTATCCAACCAGCAAACGCCACCGGATGCAAAAGAACGTAATAATAATTCATGCCAGGAACTGGCTCGACCTTCACCAAAGCTTCCATGAGAAACAGAAAGAGGGGCGATATGGGAAGCCCTCCGCCAGGTAAAGGCTCAACCGTCGCTTTAATCGGAGACAAAACGAGACCGACCGCAGAAACGAAAATCGTCACGATAAAACCAGCAATCGGACCGCTAGCACCCACATCGAACAACGCATCCCTGTTCGGAGCATTCTCCTTCTGCACGATAACCGCGCCAAACGTTCCAATACCATACAAAAACGGAGGCGGCCCGGGAATGAAGTAGGGCATCGTCGCCTCCATGTTATGACGGTTCGCAGCGAACTTATGACCCATCTCATGAACGCCCAAAATTCCCAGCAAAGCTAGAGTGAAACTGGCAGCCCCCACCCACGGGTCTAAACCATACTCAACAAGCTCAAGAGAAAGAACATACCCCGTGATAGAAACAGTGGCAATAGTCACCAAAAGGAGTATAACGTTTATTATTGGACGGCTTGGTTTCGTCTTCGGCCTGGGGGCAACCTTCAAGATATTTCTACCATCCTTCTCCCGCAGCACGGGCGTAAACCCAATGCCAGCCAAGCTCCGAACCAACCTCATGAAAGCATGCTTCGAGTCAGGCTTCAGCCTAACGTAAAACGTCGGAACACCATACTCTAT
>CAZJAQ010000037.1:0-13339 GCA_964544285.1 uncultured Candidatus Bathyarchaeia archaeon | reverse complement strand
ATGAGGTTATAGTCCTTGCTTTTGGAGGAGCCGTCGGAACGTTGTTGGGGGCTTCCATTCCCGATTTAAGCGCGTTCTTAATCCTATCGTTCTTGGCTGTCTACGATGTGATTGCCGTGTTTCGCGGGCCTGTTGGGAAGATTGCGGCAAAAGGTTTGGAGCATTTGCCCGGCGTCAGCTTCTCTTTCAGGGACGTTCATGTTGGGCTTGGTGATTTGACGTTTTATTCGATGCTGGTTAGTCGTGTTTTCTTGAGCTTTGGTTGGGAGGCTTGTGTGGCTGCTACGTGCGGGGTGTTGTTGGGTTCTTTTCTGTCTTTTAAGATGGTGGAGAAGAAGGGTATATTTCCAGGGCTGCCTCTTTCAGTGTTTTTTGGTCTACTGGCTGGCTTGATAGTCTGGGTGTTGGTTTAGGCGTCTGAAGGGTTTTGTGCTTTGGTTTGGGGTTACATCAGCTTGAAGCTTGAGTCTTTTATCTTGCCTTTTTGGTCTACTTTTATTTCGAAGCTTTCTCTCCACGGGTGCCCGCAGAGGTCTATTGGGCACGTGCCTCTGATTATCCAGATTCCGTCTTTCTGTTCTGTTACGATCACGGTGACTTCTGTTACGTCTTTCTTCTCTTTCACAAAACTAACTGCTATGTATTGCGCGTCTTCCAGCTCTACCATGCTGTTCACCTAAGTGCTGCATCTGCATCTTGGGGTTCTGAATCAGATAAGAATTATGAATGATTAATCAATAACGAAACTCTTCAGCTTATTCAGAAGCTAGATTTCTCGGATTTCGCAGCTTAGTTTTTTAATGATTTCCTCTGCTTTTGTGGGGTCAGTTTTTAGCGTGTAGAGTATCTTTGGGGTGCGGAGTTTCAGTTTTACTGTTTTGTGGAGTCTTTTTATGGCGCAGTAAGCTGCGTTTTGGCTTAGTTGTATGAATTTTTCTGTGTCGGTGACTTCGGTTGGCATGGTTTTCAACCCTCCAGTGGGAATGTGAAGTCGGGTATTTGTGCTTTTTGTGAATGTGCAGTGTGGTGGGCCGGGCCGGACTTGGACCGGCGACCTTCTGCGTGTCAGGCAGATGTCCTAACCAAGCTAGACGACCGGCCCTCTTAGGGGTTGTTGTAGAAAAAAGGGGTTCTGATACGAAAGCTTTTTGGTTGTTTTTGAGAGTGTTTGCTCTGCGCCTAGTCTAGACCGTCCTATTAGGCTTCAGATAGGCTGTTAGTATGTATGAATTGTATGGTTTGGTTTGGTAAAGCAGAAATAGGGTTATCTGCAATAGGAGACCTTTTGGTGAGAAGGAGGTGAATGGATAAGATGGGTGAGAAGTATTCGGGCTCTCCTACCCCCTTCGCGTTCTTCTTGATATTGTTCCTCCTATTCTTGATACTGACTGTCCTCGTCTTTCCCAGCGTTCTGTCCGCCCTGTTCGCAATCATCGCTTTCGTCTCCTTAGGGTTCCTACCCGTCTGCGTTGCAATCAACAAGGAGTGGGAAGAAGCAATCATACTGCGGTTTGGAAAGTTTCAGAGACTCGTCGGTCCAGGCTTCTTCTTCAAGTGGCCCTTCGCAGAGAGCTTCCTAAAGCAGGACAAACGAATCATCACCTTGGACGTCTCTCGGCAGGAAGTCATGACAAAGGACAACATCAGCGTGAGCATCGACGCAGTGGTGTTCATGAAAGTGGTGAATACGAAGGACAGCTTGGTGAACATCCAGAACATGTGGAACAGCGTGATGAAGTATGCACAGACAACCATGCGGGACGTGGTGGGAAACGTGGAGCTAGACGAATTGCTGTCTAGGCGAGAAGAGATTGCCAACAAAATCGAGAAGATAGTGGAGATGGGAACGAAAGACTGGGGTGTAGACATCACTTCCGTCAACCTGCAGAACGTCGAGTTGCCCGAGGACATGAAACGAGTAATCGCGCGGCAGGCTGAAGCTGAAAGGGAGAAGCGAGCAGTGATTATCAAGAGTGAGGGCGAGCTGACCGCTGCTGACAACTTGGAGAAGGCTGTGCAGAAGATGAGCAACCGAGCAATGTACCTGCGTACGTTGTCGAGCTTGGAAGACATCAGCTACGACCCGAGCAACACGATAGTATTCGCCATTCCTATGGACATGGTGAAGGGCGAGGTTCTGGGTATGTCGGCGTTCGCAGGAGCAACCAGAGCGATGAAGACGACGCATCAGCAGAAGGAGAAAGAAGGCGAAGCGACATAAGGCTTAAATGCAGTTGTTGGGAATGAAGAAGAGAGGCAGTTTTCTTTGATCAGTAACAAGACTTTGGAAGTCGTTGCTTGGGGCACCTTCGTCATTCTCATCGGGGTCGGTTGGTGGGCAGGCGACTACTACCAAATAGAGACGGGACCCTACATAGCTTTCGGAGTGGGAATGATTCTGATAGCGCTCAACGCAATCAGAGCACGCATCGGCATCAGGATAAGCAAGTTCAGCCTTTTCATCGGCATCATAGCTTTCGCCATTGGAGCGGCTGGAATAGTGGGATACTCTCTACCCCTAGTCCCAACAATCATAATCTTAATAGGCCTCTTCATAGTCGCTTCGGCTCTGCAGAACATGGCAAAACAGCAAAGAGACTAGCCTAACACCTTCTTCGCATCTCATCAAAGGAATTTTCCCTCTCCAAAAACAAGTATAACCATTTAAACAGACAACCCTTATACCTCTCCTATCCAAAGCGTGTCAACCTAAGATGAGTGAGGACGAGAAGGAACAGCAGCCTAAGTCAACCAGCAGCGTCGAAGAACTGAGCAGAAAATTAGACTTGATAATAAAACGCTTAGACACTCTTGAGAACCTGATTCTCGAAAAACCCGAATACGAAGGGCTGGCAGCTTCGCTGCGGCTAACCAAAGTGGGTTTAGGTCTATACGACGAGCCACTAAAAGTCGCAGCACGACTGAAAAAAGCCGAAAGCATCATCAAGAAGCCCGAAGTTGCCCAAGACGAGATGAGCCGATGCGTAATACAAGCCCTCGCCTTAAAAGGTCCACTAAACATTTCCGCCATCACGCGCCAGGTTCAAGCCATGAGGGGCAAAGCCTCGAGGCGCATAATCAGACAACGCGTAAAACAGCTGGAAAAGGAGGGTGTGGTGCGCCAAGTGGAGGGCTTCGGCAAAAAATACGAACTAACCGATCAGTGACCACGCTTCTGACCACTTTTTCCCAGTATGTTAAACTAGAGTGCCCATACTTTCGTTATAGTGAGGTGTATAGAATATGAAGAGAAATTTAGAAACTGGCAAGCTGTTTGGGATAAGGAAAACAGCCTCACAAAAAGTTGAAGTGTCTAAAAGCCCCAGAGTGAAAGTTGGTAGAGCTGATTACTACGCTACGGAAAAAGCTATATTCGAAGCGGAACGCAAAAAAGCCGAAGCCATCACAATACTAAGAAGCTATCCAAGAATCTGCTAGAAAAGGTGTGAGACAAGAATGCTGGAAAAGAAGGATAAGGAAAAGAGTTCGACAGAAGATGTTGAGGAACTCAGAGAAATCCTAAGCGTCGTGTCGAAAGAAGTCCCGACACTCATCAAAAGCCTAATCGCAAGCGTCTTCAGCGAAGAAGCAGGACGAAGCATGGGCAAGGCTGCAGCAGCGTTCTACAAGGAGCTTAAAGACAGCGGAATTCCAAACGAAGTAGCGTTGAAAATGACGGAGGACTACATGAGCACCTTCACGAGCTTAGGCGACGTGTTTAAACGACTCGGCAAAGAGAAACAGCTTACTCCTGAGAAAGAAAGGGAACTTGAGAGAGAAATACGCAAACACGTCGAAGAGAAAATCGCTGAGAAGATGAGAGAGAAGGGCTTGAGGGCGGAAGAAGAAGAGGAAGAAGATTAGGCTCATTCCTTTCACTTCAGGCGGTGCCGTTGGCTTGCGAATAAGAGCAGTTCTCAGTATAGTCCCACGGTTTATTCAGCTATTCAGCCATCTCTTCTTGATTTGGGTAACGTTAGACTGGAAGGTAAGAAAGGCTAGAAGGGCGTTCGAAAAAGAACTCGTCCGCCAAGGAATATCGAGAGAAGACGCTAAACGACTAAGCAAGCAAATCGAAATCCTCAAAGATCAGATGGTGAGCTCGATTTGGCGATTCGCCTCAAAATAAACCTTTAAGCCCTAATCCTTTCCGTCGTCAAATCCTCGAAAATCTGAGAACAACACAGCGAAGAAAAAGAGACTTCATAGTTCAGGGACTTTGCCAGTTTTATCGCTTCTTGTGCTGGGAAGGCTATGGCGTTAGCGCCTGCCTTCACGGCTAAAACGTCAGTTT
The DNA here is from genome assembly GCA_964544285.1 of uncultured Candidatus Bathyarchaeia archaeon. GTDB lineage: Archaea > Thermoproteota > Bathyarchaeia > Bathyarchaeales > SOJC01 > CAYGVX01. Next base: position 9,045 of record CAZJAQ010000037.1, on the reverse strand, counting down.
CCGCTCTGTGCACTCCTTTTGGTCTCATGCAGCCCAACACTAAGGGCGTGGAGGGCATCATGAGCCTGGCAGCCACGAGCACCTTGCCTATATCTGAAGGAGCAGGCGGCGCCACTTCTTCCATCAGAGTGCCACGGATGGGCATGAAGGCGATTATGATGACTGCTGAAGGCTCATGTTTCGCAATCATTCTTAGTGCATTTAATTCGCCTTTTAGCTTGCCGTAGTGAAGACCCACCAGAACATGGGGCACGATGGGGATGTCAGCCTCGTGCAAAGCTTGAAGTGACCGTTCATAATCCGCCACGCTAACGTCGAGGTTGTAGATTTCTCCAATCGTCTTGTCTGAACCAATGATGTCAATTAACGCAGCGTCTATACCTGCACTCTTCAACTCCTCTGCCTCATCTTTGCTGACAACCCCCGTGTGCACCACAAGCGTCAACCCCAAATCTCGCTTAATCTCCGCCATCGCATCCACAAACTTTTCAAGCGGCACCGAGCCGTCTGGCAAACATCCCCCACTTATTAAGCATCCCACAGCGCCTTTACTCTTCAAGTCCCTGCAAAGCTCCACGAGCTTCTCCGACGTGTAAGCAGGGTACATGGTGTTCAGAACGATGCCCCCGCAGTGCTTACATTTCAGAGAGCATGAAGACCCGGTCACAGATATTGAAGGGAAAGCGGTTGGTGAGGAGCAATAGTAATCTGTTTTGTAGTAGACGAAGCTGGGAGCGTAGAACCGAATTCTGTTGCCAAAATGTTTTTGGCTTGTGCTCCTTGCTTCTTCTAGGGCGTTTTTGAGGCTTTTCTCGTCCGCTTTCAGCAGTTCCTCGTAGTCCACGGCTAATGTCCCAACAGTCTTAAGCTTTCGCTCTCTAACTTATAAGATTCACACCTATAGCCTGCAAAAGGGATTTTTTGCTCGCTCACACAGCTTCTGAGTCTTTTGTTCGGGTTTCATCAAGCTTTTAAGGTGGTTGTTATGAATAGTGTGTCCATGAAGCAGCAAAAACTTCTCAGGCTCTTGCAAGAGATGCTAAAAAATTCTAAGAGAAGTGACAGAGAAATAGCCAAAAGCTTGGGGGTCTCTCAGCCAACCGTCACTAGGACTAGAGCCACGCTGGAAAAGGAATACATTAAAACCTACACCGTCATTCCCGACTTTGCGAAACTCGGCTACCAAATCATGGCTTTCACTTTTGTTAAGATGAAGTCGTACCCGTCGCAGGAAGAGGCTGGAAAAATAGTGAAACGTGCCACAGAGTGGACTAGTAAACATCCAAACGTGATTTTTGCTGCGGATGGTGAAGGGTTCGGAAAAGACATAGTCATGGTGTCGTTTCACAAGAACTATGCGTCCTACAGTGATTTCATGCGGACCTTCGCCATGGATTGGGGAGAAATCATAGGCGATTTTGGTTCCTTCCTCGTGAGCGTCGAGTCGGGGTTCAAGATGAAACCCTTTGACCTAAAATACTTGGCAGACGACTTCTAGGACAATCCACCTTCGTCAGCATCATTTCTGTCTCTTATATATTCTTGTTCATTTAGACTTCTCTGGGCGTCGCTTTTTCTCCTTCATTTTCTCCAATATCGGAAGCATCGGCTCGCTTTTCTTCCACATCCCCTCGAAATATTCGCTCAGGATTTTTGCAAGGGGCGGGACTCTAACCCATAAGGCTTCTGTTGTCTGACGTGTTTTCGAGCTTGATATTTGGGGAAAAACAAGAATTATATCTCTCTCGTCAAACACGGTAAACCTGAGTGGAATCTCTTTCGCGTTCAAATATCGCACCTGACTGCCAGCCTTAATCACGTTTTCATATCTTTCCAACTCGTCCAAGGTCCACAGGTCTGTAATTTGCCTTACAACTTTGACAGATTTTCCGTTTTTGAGGGCGTATTCCACAGCCTCGAGGATTTCTTCTTCGGGTGGCCGTAGGCTTGTGGAAGCCACTAGGATTTCTTTTTCGCAGTTTCTTATGGCTTCGCTGTATGTTGCGATGAAGGCAGAATCTCTCCATGTATACCAGACTCTGCTTCTTTCAAGCTTGAGGTTCTTGCTCTTCTCATACATTCTCGAGAGCGTTTGTGTAAGCCCTTGTATGGTTCTTCTTTTCCCTTCCAACTGCCCCAACGTTTCCATTTCCAAGCCGATTAGAAGGTTCTTTAGTCCTTGCTCTGGTTCTACGGAGGCATAGATTGGAGGTTTTCCCGACTGTTCCACCAGAAGACCTTTCTCCATGAGGCTTCTCAGCACATCGTAGGCTCTCGGTCGGGGTATGCTTGATTTTCGAGCTAGCTCGGTTGGGGACAGGGGACCATGAATTATCAGAGAGACGTAGGCACGTGACTCATAAGGGGTTAAGCCCAGTTGCTTGTTCAAAACTTCGGCTAACCGTAGCGAATCTTCCATAAGTCGTCCCTATCACTGAGTAAACAAGGGTTCGATATAAACTTTGTTACACCGTATAAGTGTAACAAACTAAAAACTTATATGCCCCGATGAGAAGAATAATCTTGTTACATCATTAACGTGTAACAAAACAAAAAGGTGAGAAGGATGAAAAGACCCGAAATGAAGAAAGTAAACATTACAAAGGTGATTTCCCACAATCGACCCTTCACAACATTCAAAAGAGCACTCAAACTAACGGGAGATGAGACAAAATCAGGCTCGAATATGCCAGCCTCGAAAGAAGAAGAGAACGTTTTTCCAACCTACGACGAGCTTCAGAAAGTAAACGTGCAACTGTTGAAGCTGGAAAAGCTAGAGGCAGACGGAATTCGACTCACTCGTGAACATGCCCGTTGCGTCTAACACTACAGTACTCTCTCTGCAACAACGGCTTACCTAAGATCTCCTCTTTTTTTAATGTCGTTAGAGCCATTTTTCACCCGACGAATTTGAAAAAGTCACGTTCAGTGATTATGCCGACTAATCGCCCGCTGTCAACAACCAACAGCGCGCCGACATTTTTTTCATTCATGATTCTTGCCGCTTCGCCCAAGTCTGCGTCGGGAGCAATCGTGACTACGTTTTTGGCTCCTATCTCTAGGGCGGGAGTCTGGAGAACCTGGAGGATGGTGCCTGAGCGTAAGTGTTGAAAAACTTCGCCTTCGCCGAAGAATCTAACTACGTCCATGGCTGTCACTATGCCGACGAGTTTGCCTTCAGAGACTATGGGCAGACGGCGAAAGCCCTTCTCTATCATCAGTCTTTCAGTTTCAAAAATCGTCGTTTTAGGAGTCGCGGTGACCACGTTTTTCGTCATGAAATCTGAAACTTTGAGTCCGCTGATTTTTCCCTTAAAAATCTTCAGCATGTCTCTCTCAGTGATTATCGCCCACACAAGGTTTGAACCGTCTACGATGGGTAAGCCGCCCACGTTGTGTTGCTTCATGAGCTTGATTGCGTCGCCTATGGTTGCAGTGATGTTAACTGACGGCGGGTTTGGCGTTGCTATGGATTTGACTGGTTCGTTTATTGCTTTGAAGAAGGAGCCTTTGAATTTTTGTTGAATTATCTGGAATTTTTCGCCCCCGCCTAGATAGTTGACGATGTCTCTGCTTGTTACTATTCCCTGAAGCCTCTTCGTTCCCGGGTCTACGATAGGTATGCGGCGGAAACCGTTTTTCGCCATGATGTGGACGACGTCGTAGACTGAAGTTGTAAGCGACGCCGTGACGACCGGTTGTTTCGCTATGGTCATTATTTCTCCTTCACGGCTCTTGGAAGGATGAGACTTTAGATTTATCGGTCCGCCTCCCCGCAGTGTTCGCCTGAAGGTTTCACTCTTTCGTTTAACCGATGCCATACTTACTCAACCTTATACAAGTGATTTCACGATGTCTTCTCGGTCGACGATTCCCACTAGCTCACCTTTCTCGTCAACAACAGGTAATCTTCCAATGTTCCTTTTAAGCAAGAGTTCAGCGGCCTCTTTCACGGTGGACGTGGGTTTGAGAGTGATGACTGTTGTTTCCATGATGGCGGAGATTCGTGAAGGTGTTTTGAACCTGCCCTTCCTGGTCTCGAAGGTGGGAAAGAAGGAGCTGCTGTCGAGCATGTTGGCCTGAGTGACTATGCCCACCAGCTTCTCTTTCCTCACAACTGAGCACGCGGCGAATTTGCGTTCTTGTATTCTGCGCCAGATGTTGTCAACTTCGTCCTCAGGCGAGCACGTAACAACTTCCCTGGTCATGATTTCTGAAACGGGCCTCGAAAGTTTTGGAGAGTCTTTTTTCAGGAAGGCGGTGATGAAGTCTTCGAGTCCTAACATTCCCATGTAGGTTTTGTCCTGCAGAGACTTTACCACGGCGACGTACCACTTGTCGAAGCGGTTCATCTCTTTCAAAGCTTGCAGAGCATCCATGTCGATGGTTGCAACGAAGGGTGGATTGGTCATTATTCCTTTAACCCGCATGGGCGAGATGGAGGAGGTTATGGACATTAGGTTGCGCCGTGAAAGGGTGCCTACGAGACGCTTCTTCTCGTCGATTATCGGCAGGACCCTGAGGTTTCGCTCGCGGAGAATCGCTCTTGCTTTCGTTGCGAGCTCGTCTTCGTAGAGTGAGGGATAGCTGGGGTTCATAATCTCTTTAACGAGCAAACAGTCTGCCCTTCTAATACTCGCCTTGGCTCTCGGTACGGCAGTCTTCGCAGAGAAATTCGCCTTCGACTTCCTTCAGCCGACTTGACCATTGCCCACAGCGGTCGCAGTATCCAGCTAACGGAGAGCTTTCCACAGTTTCTTCTACGCTTCCGCTTTCGATGCGGGCTTTTTCCTGAATGGTTTCGAGAAGCTCAGGAGTGATGGCTAGAATATCTTTGCTGGAAATGATGCCCACCAAATCGCCTTTGTAAATGACGCCGAGTCTTCGCACGTTGAGTCGGCTCATCTGTCTCGCCGCGTTACTGAGAGTTTCGTCAGGGCTTATGGTGATTAGGGGCGTTGTCATGACGTTTTTTGCCTTAAGCTTGCTAGCCAGCTTGTTCTTGGCTAACACCCGCGTTGTGAGGTCTCTTTCAGTAATTATCCCTAAAGGTCTCCCATCCTTGTCCGTAACGATTATGCAGCCTAACTGATGCGTGTCCATGTATTGAGCTACCTTATCCACCGTCTCGGTCTCGTCAACCGTGATTACGGGACTGGACATAACGTCTTTGACGAGCATTCGCGGTCTCAAACCGATTTCAGACACAGCTATTCCTCACCCTACGAGAATAAAATGGAAGGTTTATTAAAATGTTGTTAAACCCTCTCCGTCTCTAAACCTTACTCTTCTCTTTGAGGGCTTCGATGGATTCTCCTAAGACCTCGATTTTTTCGATGTCTCCCTCGCCCAAGCCCCTCTTGACGGCTTCTTGTATTATCGGCATTTTTTCTGGCTTCAAGCCGACAAGAAGTGCCCCAACCGTCTCGACTGCAACTGCGTCCCTGCCGACCACAAGGACATTCATGTCTACTCCTTCGCATGCCGCGGGTCCCGAGTAAGCGCGGGTGGCGTCTATGACTGCTAGGTCTACTCCACCAATCGCCTCGTAAGCGTCTAGCAACACTGGTACGAGCTTCTTGTGAAATCTCGCCTTCTTCTTGTCTGGAACTAAGCCGAAAAGGTTCTTCAGGATGGTTCCTTTGTCATACTTGCGCAACGCGTGGATGCTCACGAATACGTTGGGCTTGAAGAGTGTGTGGGAGAAACCCATCTTTTCACCGGCAATGCCAACTTCTTTAACGTTCTTGTCGTCTGAGAGGTTGAAGGGTACGACTCGGTCATTGAATAGCGCCTTCCATATTTGAAGTCGTTCCATACCCGTCCCCTTGTAGTTGTCCGACTCGGCAAGGTAAACCCTAGGAGCTTTGCTGAAGCTGTCAACGATGGCGCCAACCACGCTGACAGTGGGATAGTTCACCACTTTAGGGTCGAAGACTCCGACTTTAACGACGACGGGTCTCCTAGTCGTGTTCAAGTCATCTATTCCTCCAACGAGTTTGAGTGCTTTTTTGAGGGACTCTTGGATGTTTTCGTCGATTTTAACTACTGCAACTCTGGGCGTCATGCTTTCACCCAGCAGCAAGTCGTGTTCAAGCTTGTTATTGAGGTTTTAGTTTTCTTTTGAAGCAAAAAGGGGCAAACATAAACGGCGCAATTGCCAATTCGATGTAGCATTACGTTGAATGAGAAAGCTTGGCGTTATGGCTGCTTGTTTATTGCTCCTTTTCCGAAGGGGATGAAAGCTTGTATTTCTTCGATGGGAATCTTCGAGACCTTTTCTTGTAGGTTCTTGGGAGCTTTCTGGGTTAGTATCTGGCGTATCTTGTGGGCGAGGTTGCTGCTTGAAAGGTCTCCTGGAACGATCTCCGCGTACAAGTCGGTTCTGGTTTTTATGGCGTCTTTTGGTCCGCCTAAAACGGTGGGCGGTGTTGCCTTTGCGTCCACTCCTATGGCTAGGCGTAACGGCGTTTTTCTCACGTAGTTTTTCTCGCCACGAATCATGAAAGCTCCTTTTTGTAAGTATTCCCCTGAGGGTGGGGTTTTGCTCACTTGTTCTGGGTGGACCCAGTAGACGTCGATGGCGCTGAACTTGGCTTTCCAAGCTCTTGAATGGGAAGCCGCTAGCTGAGCCGCTTCGGAAATCGACTGTTGAGAGGGCGTTTTTCCCTCGGTCTTTATCAGCACGAAGGGGGCGCCTGCGATGTCGGCGTGGAAGACCAAGTCGTGGGGTTCAATGTGTTTCTTGATCAGAATTTCGTTTGTAACGGCGTCTTTTCCGCCAACCACTAGGAGATCCTCTGACGTGTGGAACCATCTGAACTTCTCATACCACGCTTTCTTCCTTCTTTTCTTGATGGGCTCAGTTTCTTGAACTGCAATTTCTTTTCGCTGTTTCAGCTCTTCTATGCGTTTTAGCGTTTCTTTTATTGCCTTCTTGGCGCCCTCCGCCTTTCGCTCTGTCTTCTTTGCTTGGTCGTAGTAGGTTGCCGCGTTTGCTTGAACCGAATCTCGGAGCAGTAGAGAGAAAGGTAAGCCTTCGATGGACACGTTGAGGACCAGCTTCTTAGTGTCTAATGATTCAAAGAAAAAGGCGGGTTCTTTGCCGCTACTTTTCTCTCCTTCAACTGCGGAAACAATCTCTCGCCATGATTTTCCACTCTTCTTTTCTTCCATGATTCTTTGCAGAAGCGTCTGTAGTTGATGAAAATGGGCGTAAATCTTGTCTCCGATTCTCCTCATGAGTTCGGCTTCTTTTCTCGCCTCTTCAAGAGAAGTCTGCTGTTCGTGTAGGATTCGTTGTTGTCTAGCCATCTCCTGCTCAACTTTCTCTGTCACAACAGCGGCTTCTTTTTCGACTAGGGTTTTTGCGTAGAACTCGTCCAAAGCCTCGTTGAAGCTTTCGAACCTCTTGCACTCAAAACTCGCATAGCGTCTTAAAGGGAGGGGAACAGCGTCAACCCACTTGCCCTCCTCATCTATCACTATGCAAGGCTCAAGGCGTGCAGTTTTGAGGGGCGAGAGGACTTCGTTGAGAGTTGCGTAAATCTTGTTTAAGTCATCATTTTCCAGTGATTCGCATTCCTTGTTCTTGTCGACTTGGGCGCTGAGAAGAACTTCCTCGGCGTACGTGCCTCCGATGCTCAGAAGCTTTGTGAGTGCCCTGACTACGTCTATGCCCTTAAACTCCTTAAGTTCAAACAAGTCGGGCATTTCAATGCGTAGGGGGTTTTTTCCGCTCGAAGGAGCATGCCTAAAAGCTTCGCCTCGAAGGATGTTTCGGTCACGCATCCTCTTAAACGTAAGAGCTTGCTGAATGATGTCTCGGGGGTCGACGAGTATTATGTTGCCGTCGCCGAATAACTCCACAATCAGCTTAAACTCTCCTTCCTTAGTTCTGACCTTGATTGTTACGATACGTTCAAACTCGTGTTGACTGACCTCTTCAACTATACCGTTTCTGAGGTGTTTGCGGAGAACCATGCAGAAGGCTGGGGGTTTTTCGGGCTTTTCCAGCATGTAGGAGGTTAAGTGCAAGCGTCTGCCTGATTCGATTAGGAGGTTTAGGGCGGTCTGGTTGGGTTGATGGAGTTTTAGGATTAGGGTTTTTCCTCTGATTTGGTAGATGTTTTGTATATGGGCGCCTTTGAGCCGCTCTTTGAGCTCTGAGACTATGGCGGCTGCGTCGAAACTGGTCAACGTTTTCTGCACAATTCTTCCCTTTTGAACAAAATATCGTTAGGGCGCTTTAAGGATTTGTAGGATAAAAGTCTAATCCAACCAACCAAAACTAGGCGGATACTTCAGGGCGTATACGGGATTCAGGGAAGAATGGGAAGCAGGAAGAGAGACAGGAAGAAGGTAAGAGCAGGATATAGGGTAGCATACGAATCGAGTATTCGGCACCAATCGCAGAAAGGTTATAGCTGGAAGGAACTAACACTGTCTTTATCGGACTGTTGTCAACAATGTCAGAAATAGAGACAGTTTCTATAGTAATTGCAGCTTCAAGCGTAGTCATCGCAGTCTTTTACTATCTTCTTGACATCAGAAATCAGAACAAAATGAGACGAACAGAAATTGAGACAAGACAGGCCAACCTTCTATAGAAATCTACAATCACTACTACACGACAGATTTCTTGAACGATGAAAATGAAATCCTGTTTCAATGGAAATGGAAGGATTTTGATGATTTCTGGCAGAAATATGGACCAGAAACCAACCTCAAAGCCTTCAATAAATGGGATTCGATGGGAACATATTTCAAAGGCATAGAGTACTCGTGAAAATGAACCTAATTGACTTGGACCTAGTCGATGAACTGATGGGCACTAGCATAAGGCTACACTGGGAGAAATCGGGATCTATCATGCAGGAGTTTAGAAGGCGGATGTGGCCTCACGCATACGAATGGTTTGAATATCTCCACAACGAACCACAGAAAAGAGAGCAGAGGCTTCAACAAAAAAAGATGTTTAAGGGTCTCTAGAAGTTTTCTATCGTAGTTCTGTTTCGTCTGGAGTGAAGTTTTATCCAACCAACC
>CAZJAQ010000036.1:0-13391 GCA_964544285.1 uncultured Candidatus Bathyarchaeia archaeon | reverse complement strand
GCATTTCAAAACCTCCTTAGCTTCAAGCTGAAACAGGTGAAGAAACCGTTCCTCGAGCCGATTTCACGAAGAATCATAATGCAGAACATCGTTGATGCCATGTCTGCAAACAGCATTGAGGAAGCTTTCTCCTTGGTTAAAGACCAGCTTGACGAAATGTTCCCGGAAGACTATCCATGGACTGTCAGAGAGGTCAGCGAGAGGCTCATGGACATGTACCGTCAGTTAGACATAGAAGTGGAGATAGAATACTTCGAAGGCGGGTTCACGCTGAAATACAAGACCTGCCCCTACTATAAAGTGGTGAAAACCGGGCAGAAGAAGTGGCTCTGCAACTTCCGTAAGAAGACGATAGAATATATAATCTCCAGAGTCACCCGCGGAGGAAAAAGCAGGGTCAAAATCATAAAGTCATTGCTTCAGAACGAGCATCCCTGCGAATACGCCATATTCCTAACTGGCTTCTTGGAGAAAGAAGGAAAAACGCTTTAAAAAATCAAAAGCCTCAGCACTAAATATTTCATTTTTTTCGACTAAACATTTTATATCCCCCGAACCCCTTCTCTTTAGAGTCGTCTGACAGAAGGGAGAAAGGAGACCTGCCCATGCACAGTGTTTCGGTGGAAGATGCGGATTTCGTGTTTGAAAACACCTTAGTTAAGGTCATTGCTAACCGTAATGAAGCCGAAATCGAATTAGCTGGTCTGAAGGTTGGTCCCTTCGACGAGGGAAGAGAATACGAGGTTCGGTTCTGGGTTGCGCGGGAGCTGGAAAAAGCAGGTATTGTTCGTTTTCGGGAAGAAGACGTGTTAGATGTTGTTAAGCTTCACAAAACGCATTGGAAGGAAAGAGTGCAACCGACAAACAAGGTCTCTGCTCTTCCCGAAGAGTTCTACCCAAAACTCAGACGCTACCTCGTCTACCTCAAGAACGCATCCCAGAACAATGCAGAAAAGCTGAAAGAATACGAGAAGGCGACGCAAATCTCTTTAGACGTCGTTAATTGTAGGGTAAAGAAGATAGTTTCTCTCGCTTCGTGTCCGCCTTTAACCGCCCAGGCACTCCAAAGCCTAACGCCAGAGGAGCGAGTTCTTTATCATCGCCTTCACCAAATCATCTGCGAGTGGAGAAGCCAGATTCTTTGAAAGAGGTGTGAAATGTGGTGGAAGAAGTCGAAGTTGACCCTCAGCAAAGGTTTGAAGATTTCTTGAAACAGGACAAGTATCGTGAAAGAATCTCTCAGATGGCAGTTGCCAACAGTGTATCCCTAACCGTAGACTTTGAGGACTTAATGGTCTTCGACATGACGTTAGCAGAGAACTTGAGGGAAAAGCCAGACGAATACTCAGCGCACATAAACAGAGCCGCATATGCGCAGCTGGGAATTGAAGACAGCGAATACGCATCGAAGATAGAGGGTATCACTGTTCGTTTCAGAAACCTACCCGAACCCACTCATCTGCGTCTGCTGGGAGCAGCAAACATAGGCAAACTCGTAATGGTCGAGGGCATCATCGTCCGCGCCACCCCAGTGCAGCCCCAAGTGATGCGAGCAGCCTTCAAATGTAAGAGATGCGGGGAAACCGCGTACTTAGACCAGTCTGGACCTTTTCTGAAAGCCCCCCTAAAATGCGACGTTCCTCATTGCCAAAGCAAAGGACCTTTCGAGTTTGTCCAAGAAGGGTCAACTTTCATCGACACGCAGTCGATTCGCATACAGGAGCGCCCTGAGGATTTGCCCCCAGGGCAGCTCCCACGCACTTTGTCTGTAAAGCTCGTGAGCCGAGATTTGGTCGATAAGGCTAGACCAGGTGACCATGTCGCGATAACTAGTATCGTCCGCGCGGAGGCACCGGTCTTCCCGACGGCTGGAAAGCTCCGAATCTTCCGTCTTCACGTAGACGCTAACTATTTAGACGTAGAAAGCAAGGAGCCAGAAACGGGTTTCATCACGCCTGAAGAGGAAAAAAAGATTCTCGAACTCGCCGAAGACCCGTGGGTTCACAGGAACATAATGCGTTCCATCGCCCCCTCTATCTACGGCTACGAAACGATAAAGGAAGCCATAATGTACATGGTCTTCGGCGGAGTTCCAAAACACTTAGCGGACATCACGATCAGGGGCGAAATGAACGTTCTCCTCGTCGGCGACCCAGGAACCGCCAAATCACAGTTGCTTCAATATGTAGCCGCGATTGCCCCCAGGGGATTGTATACTTCTGGGCGTGGGACAACCGCTGCTGGTTTGACTGCTGCTGTGTTGCGCGAGCGGGGTGGGGGAATGACCCTTGAGGCTGGTGCGCTTGTTTTGGCAGATAAAGGAGTCGCATGTATAGACGAGATTGATAAAATGCGTCCAGAAGATCGAGTGGCAATTCATGAAGCCATGGAACAACACACCGTGTCGGTGGCTAAGGGCGGCATCGTGGCAACCCTCAACGCCAGGACTGCCATTCTCGCAGCTGCCAACCCTTCTCTGGGAAGGTACGATGACTACAAGTCGGTGACTGAAAACATCAACTTACCCGTAACGATTCTTTCAAGGTTCGATTTGATCTTCGTGCTGAAAGACGCTCCGCAGAAAGACTTGGACGAGAAGATGTCAACTCACATCTTAGAATTGCACCAAAGAGGCAGTTCGCCTCTGGAAACTCCTATACAGTCAGACTTGCTTCGAAAATACATCAGCTACGCCAAGAACCTAAAGCCAGTGCTCACCGACGAAGCGATGCAGCGACTGAGGGCTTTCTACTTGGAAATGAGGGCTGTCACGGAGAAGGTCGAAGGTTCACCTATAGCCATCACCGCCAGACAGTTGGAATCGTTGGTTAGGTTGGCAGAAGCGAGGGCGCGAATAGCCCTTCGAAAAGAAGTCACTGCCGAGGACGCCGAAGCCGCCATCGTGATCATGAACAAATCGTTGGAAGAAGTGGGCATTGACTTGGCAACGCACGTGCGAGACATCGACGTCATCATGGTTGGAAAACCGAAGAGCATGCAGGACAAGCTGAGAGTCATCCTCACCGAGATTGTCGAGATGGCGAAGGAGACGGGCATGGTTGAGAGAAAGCTGCTCATAGACGAGCTCTCGAGCAAGCACAAAATCGAAGCCTTAGAGAGCCAGCGGCTCGTCGGAAGGATGATAAAAGACGGAACAATATATGAACCACGACCAGGCTACCTGAAGAAGGTGTAGCGTTAAAGGTTTTGGGATTGAGAGTCGAAGAGCTGCAGATACCTGAACAAGTGAAAGAGGTTATCATAAAGTCTGGAATCTCCGAACTCTACCCTCCCCAAGAAGAAGCGATAAGCGCAGGCGCTCTCGAAGGAAAAGACCTCATTCTGGCAAGCCCCACTGCCTCGGGTAAGACGCTCACTGCGGAGCTGTGCACCCTCAAACACGTGGTCGAGCGCGGTGGAAAAGCCCTCTACCTGACTCCTCTGAGGGCTTTGGCTAACGAGAAGTACGAGGAATTTAGAAAATACAGCGGCGTTCGGAAGCCTAACGGAAGTCGTGTTCGCGTGGGGATTAGTACTGGTGATTTTGACAGTAGCGACCCGTGGCTTGAAAGGTACGACGTAATCATCACCACGAACGAGAAGGCAGACTCGCTCTTGAGGCATAGGGCGAAGTGGATGGATGAAATTTCCCTCGTGGTTGCCGACGAGGTTCATCTGCTCAACGACTCTGAGCGGGGTCCGACGCTTGAAGTCGTGTTGGCGAGGTTGACGCAGATAAACCCTGACATTCAAACCCTAGCCTTGAGCGCCACGATAAAGAACGTGGAGGAATTGGCAGGCTGGCTGAAGGCGCAGTACGTTACGACCGAGTGGAGGCCTGTCACGTTGAAGGAGGGCGTCCTTCTTCATGACGAGATACAGTTTAAAGACGGGAATGCGGTTAAGGTTGGAAAGTATTCTAGGAATCCTGCCTTAAACCTTGCCTTCCACGTCGTGAAGTCGGGCGGTCAGGCTCTTGTCTTTGCTTCTACGCGGAAGAATGCGGTTTCTTTGGCTAGGAAGGCTGCGGCTGAGATGGACGAGTTACTGTCGAAGCCTGGTAAGCGTTCGTTGGACCTTCTTGGTGAGCGTATGCTGTCGACGGGAGAGCGGACGAGGATAAGTGAGCTTCTGGCTGACCTCGTTAAGCATGGGGTGGCTTTTCATCACGCTGGTTTAGGCGGGAGTCATCGGAGGCTGCTCGAGGACGCTTTTCGGGAAGGCAAGATTAAGGTCTTGACGGCTACGCCTACTCTGGCTTTCGGCGTCAACCTGCCCGCGAGGATGGTGATTATCCACGATTATAGGCGTTACGAGTTGGGTTATGGCTATTATCCTATCAGCGTGCTCGAGTACAAGCAGATGGCGGGCAGAGCTGGGCGACCGAAGTATGACAAGGTTGGCGAGGCCATTCTCATCGCTAAGACGGATGATGAGCAGGATTATTTGATGGAAAGCTATGTTTTGGCTGAGCCGGAGCGTATTTGGTCTAAGCTTGCGGTGGAGCGGATTCTGCGTCCCCACGTCTTGTCAACCATCGCGGCGCAGTATGCCCAGACTGAGCAGGGTGTGTACGATTTTTTTGGCAAAACCTTCTACGCCTACCAGTACGACCCGAAAGCGATTAGGCTGGTTATTGCGAAGATTCTCAAGTTTCTCTACGACGAGCAGATGATTGACGTAGACGGTAAGAATGTTTTGGCGACGAAGTTTGGGCGTCGGGTTTCAGAGCTCTACATCGACCCCGTATCGGCGGTTTACATCCGCGATGCGCTGCATGCCCGAGCGCCGATAATAACTGACCTAAGCTTTCTCCACATGGTTGCCCATACGCCGGATATTTATCCGAAGCTGCGTCCCTATTCTGGCGAGGTTGATGAGCTTGCGTTGTTCGTGGAGGAGCACAAGGACGAGTTCATGTTCGAACTCCCCAGCCAACTTGAGGACCACATCGAGTTTGAGGAGTTTTTAGGCGAGGCAAAGTTGGCGTGGGTCATACAGTCATGGATTGAGGAAGTCAGCGAGGACCAGATGATTGAGCGCTTTCAAGTGCAACCTGGCGACTTGTACAGGGTTATTGATTCGGCGAAGTGGCTGCTCTATGCTTCCCGCGAACTCGCCACCTTGCTCTCGCAGAAAGACTTGACGCCGCACTTGAACATGCTTGTGGAACGTAGCGCTAAGGGCGTGAAAGTAGAGTTGTTGCCCCTTGTTCGTTTGGAGGGTGTGGGAAGGGCGCGTGCTCGCATTCTTTTCAACTCTGGCCTGAAGACGATTGAGGACCTTAAGCATGCGCCTGTGGAGAGGCTTACTGGGTTGCCTCTTATTGGACCGAAGGTTGCTAAGAAGATTAAGGAGCAAGTGGGCGGCTTCGTGAAGTCGGAACAGTGGAAGAAGCTGGGAAAAGAGGAGACTCCTGAACAGCAATCCCTCACCGAATATTACTAACTAACTGTGCGTGCTAATCGTTTACGTTTCTAAATCATATCTTTAGTGCTTAAACGCTTAAACCAATAGTCTTATAAGCTGATAATCACATAACATATTATGTAGGTAAGTAAAATGCATGTATGCAAACTAAAGGTTGATGAAAAAATGATAACAAAAACAAAAGCAACACTTTGCATCAGGCATTTTGCTTATTGGAAATACATCTAACACGTGCGAATCGTGCAAAAAAAAACTAAAAAAACAAAAAATTGATTGTGGTTGGTAATTAAAATGGGTCGAATCAGCGTGGATCTCTCAGATGAACTGGAAAAGAAGCTCAGGTTCAAGACCATCGAAAGATTTGGCGGGAGAAAGGGCGACCTATCCAGAGCTGTCGAAGAAGCCGTAGAAACATGGGTTGCAAAAGAGAAATAGAAGATCTGAGTAAAGCCAAGTGCGAGAAATTCCTAAAAAACCCGATTGCAAAGGCTATTCAAATCACCAATACTAGTGTAAGATTAGGGCAATCAACGACAACACCTCATTCCACTTTGAACGTTGCTGGACGATCCTTTTGAAAACCGGCCATCAATAAAAGTCTGATTTCAAATATGGAAGTGAAAATCGGTTATGTCTGAAAAAGTGATTTTGATAGATGGTGCTGGGTGGGGAGATCTCATATTGGGTGTGGTAATCGGGGCTCTTAACCTTGACCTCCCAGACCCTAGATACATGGAACGCAGGATCCCAATCTCGTCTTTCCAGCCGCCAAACTTCGAGAACAAAAAATATCTGGATGACACAGTGAAAATCACCGACAAAATCGTTGAGGTTATGCAGCCTAACGTGGAAACCACCTTCAAAGTATGCTCAGGATATGTTCTTTCCAGCATACGTACACGCTTGAGAGAACTGGGATTCAAGGTGGAAGAAGTGGAGGTCACAGGTGAACTCCAAGAAAAGGTTGAACGAGGCTACATAAGATGGTGCAAGGAGATGGGAGCTCCGGTAGAAAGACTGGAAGACAAAGGACGTTTCTGGACATTTCTAGAATGGGTTGCGGAAAGCCCCAGATTTAGAGAAAAACTTGTGAAGACGGGATGGGAAAGTTGGAAAAAGAAATGGCGAGAAAAAGCATTCCTTAGAGGTAGTATAGCATGTTAAGAACGAGAAACGTGTCCGATAGAAATCGTAGCAGATTCGAGATCATAGCAGAGATTCTGAGGGATTTGCGGGTACCAATTTGTTGGTCGAATGTTATGTCTCATTGTAATATGAGCTCAAAACAGTCAGAACAATACTTGAACTTGTTGAGGTCAAGTGATCTTATTCAGATGCGGATGGCAGCAGGGAAAGTAACGTATCATAGAACAGAAGCTGGCCGAGAATTTCTAAAACAATATAACAAAATAGTTCTGCTACTTGACCCTAGCATTTCTGCACCTTCCCTAATTTAACAATGCAGGGAGCTCACTTAACAAAAAAGGGGAAAATGCGTTAAACACTTGTGCAGAATCCCACGCGCGCAACATGTTTATTTCTAGAAAGGATGCTATTGACAATTGAAAGGTGAGGTGACAGAAGACGAGTAGAGAACAGAATACCCGTAGAAAAAAAATGGGTGTGAGTAAAGAGCATGGTCATCAAACCAGAAGAGCTCGTGGAGGAAAGAAACAGAAGAGAAGGTGAGAACGAGCGCGGCATTACAATTCGAAGACAACAGAATACAGAAATTCCACAAATTCCAAGATTGCACGTCGTAGTTTTTCTTGGGTAACTGTCCACTTGTCTAGTGCATCCCAACTTTCTTCCGTAGCCTCTATATAATCCTCAGTGGAAGGTGTGTGTTTTTCTTTGTGCTTGGAATTCCATCCACTGGCATATTCCTTAGTTTGGTGAAACAATTCGACAATTTGTCTACTATACGAAGCTATCTTTCCAGCTACAGAGGGATTGTGTTTTTTCGCATAGTCTGCAACTATGAAGAGACGTTCCAGATTAGTCCAGTATACTTCTGCGGTTCCAAACCAATCGAAGTGGATAAAAACAGTCTTTGTCCCCATAAAGCATCTCTAGCTCGTCGAGAATCTTTGCGTCGATCGCCCTCATAGAATCCTTTTTGGAACTCGCCAGAGTAAAAACCTTTTGCACATACTAAGCGCGCGGGGACACGTATGAAGTATTTGTGAGCTTGCCGATTCAACACCAAGTTTTTATTGGCAGCATCCTCTTCTTATCGTTGATGTCGGGTAAAGAATTCTTTGTAAGCCGTTACAGGAAAATGGGCTGGAACTACCGTCCAGTCAGACTAGAACAAGCAATCAGAATCAACACAGCAAACACCAAAAAAACAGACGTCGTAAAGAGGCTGGAGTCCAGAGGTATAGAGCTTGAAAAAATTCCCTTCCTCGAAAGCGGCTACTGGATTCATAAGTCAAAATTCTCCGTCGGAGCAACCACCGAATACCTGCTAGGCTTATACTCGATTCAAGAGGCGGCTGCCCAAATCCCAGCCACCCTATTCACCGAACTAGAAGGCAAAACGGTTCTCGACGCGTGCGCCGCCCCAGGCGGAAAAACCATCCAACTAGCCGACTTGATGCAGAACACGAGCGCCATAATCGCCTTAGACGTCAAGAAGAGCAGACTCACAGCCCTCACAAACCAGCTCGAACGATGCCGCATAGAAAACACGATAGTCTACCACATGGACGCGAGACAAGCATCAAGCTTGGGCGTAAAGTTTGACCGAATACTCCTAGACGTCCCCTGCTCGGGCAACTACGTAACCGACGAAGACTGGTTCCAGAAAAGGACGATCAAAGACGTAGAAAGGAATGCCATCATCCAGAGACGAATAATAGCAGAAGCCACCAGATGCCTAGCAGACGACGGCGAAATAGTCTACGCCACATGCTCCCTCGAACCAGAAGAAAACGAGCTAAACGTCGACTGGGCAATAAACGCCCTAAACCTACAAACCCAAAAAATCGACTGCCTCGGAGAAAAACCCCCAGCAAACATTCTTGGAAAACAACTCGACAGCACAGTAGAGAACTGCAGAAGAATCTGGCCAGAAAAAACCCAAGGATTCTTCGTCTGCAAACTCAAACGGGCAAACCCAAAATGAAACCAATAAACGACTTCGTGAAAAAATTCAACACAACCATAAGCCTAGACGAAAAACTCATAGTCAGGAAACAGAACAGATATTACGTCCTGAACGAAAACCTGAGACGGCTAATCGCGAAGGAATTCTTCTGCGCAGGAACCTACCTAGGCAAAGAAAGAGGCAGAGTGTTCTTTCCAAGCTTCAACCTGCTCGCCATAATCGCCGAAAAAAAGGCAAACAAAGTGACAGTTGACGAGAAAACTGAGTGGCTCTTCATATGCGGAAGAGACGTATTCAAACAAGGGATACTAGACATAAAAGGCTCCAAAAAAAGAGGAACCCACACACTCATCCTAGACCAACACGGCGAATGCCTCGGCTTCGGCAAAATACTCAAAAACCCCGACGAAAAACAAGCCAAAAACCAGCCGACAATAAGAAACATCGCAGACATAGGAGACTATCTAAGAAGAGAACGTCCGCAAACCACCCGTCCTTCTCAACGCTCCAACATTCCTAATAGGACGGTCTAGACTAGACGCAGAGAACACAAAAAACGAGAACGACCACAAACCATCTCCACCTCCAACGTAGACTTTGATAAGAGCTTCTACAAGCCAGATTTTATATAACGCCCCCCTCGGATAATGCTTCTCAGGGAGCCTCAATGTCCAGAGAACCCACTTCTGACTTATCCATCGTCGAATCGCACTTAAAAGGCAAAACCCTCCAAGTCTACTGGTACCTCCTCAGGTCTCCAGACCACCGCTCAGGCGTCAGAGAGATTCAACGTTCCCTCCACTTCTCGAGCCCCAGCATCGCCCTCCACCACCTAGAAAAACTGCAAACCCTAGGACTCGTGACGAAGAAGGAAACTGGAGAGTACATTCTCAAAGAAGAGGTCAAAGTCGGTCTCCTAAGATTCTTCACGAGAGTGGGCCGCTTCCTCGTGCCCCGTTACCTGTTCTACTCGGTCTGGCTGTCCACCATGCTAATCACGTACACGTTGCTCTACGGCATAACAGGCAGCCTCCACAACTTCTTCGCCCTAACCTTCGGCGTCGTCGGCTGCTCAATCCTGTGGCTTGAAACAATAAGGTTATGGAGGGAAAAACCGTTCTGAACACCCCTCAGCCTGTTCTAAAACGTAGAACTAAAAGCAACACGCACCCCTTTAACACTTGGAGGACGTCGCCATGAACAAAGCCCTACTCTACATTGCAACCGCCATCATTCTAGGCATAGCAACGATGCTCATCCCCACATGGGTATTCCTAGTAAAAGCAGGCCAAGAAGAAAGACTCACAGAAGCTTTCACACGCGCATTCACAAGCGAAGAAGGTATAAGACCGCCACTGCAAGATTTCGAACAGAACCATCTAGAAGCTATCTCATCAAGGGAAGTCGAGGTCTTAGGAGTCACCTTCGTTGCAGCTTTAATAGCATATGCTCTCTTCAAACGGAGACCTCGAAAGAACGAGTACATATGGCCTTTGCTCCGCACTTATTAGGGAACGCGCATTCTCTGCAAACTGTCTTGCAGAGCACTATTTTTTGAACGCTTTTCGAGCATGTGTGATGTAACCTGTGTGTCCAGTTATAAGCGTCTCCGGCCGAGTTCTCCCGCGCTCCACTTGCATTCCACGCATTATACACTCAAACGTGTTTACGTCGACGAAACCATTCTCCTCCAAAGCCTCCACGGTCTTCACCACTTGGTCAATCGTCGGACTGAAAGAGACAACGCTTCCACTGCCCTTCAGCGCCGAATAAACATGGGGCACCACGAGCCAAGGAGTTGCCAAATCCAAAAAAACCGCATCAACATTCCTTTCGTCGATGCCCAAGGTAACATCCTTGCTCTTCAGCTCAACATACTCCTCGACGTGGGCTTTCTTCAGGTTTTTAAGTGCAACTTCTTGGAATTCTGGACGAATCTCATAGCTATAGACACGCCCCCGAGGCTTCACATAAAAAGCTAGAGCAGTGGTAAGCGCACCTGCACCCGTGCCCGCCTCAACGACGAGGCTACCCGGACCTATCCCACTAAACATGATCATCAAGGCGATGTCTTTTGGGTACATTATCTGAGTTCTCCGCTGAGCCTTGAAAATAAAGTCTGGGAGGGCTGGTTTCAGAGCCACGAACTCCACACCTAGGCTGCTGAGAAAACGTGTCCCATATTTCTTGCCGATCAACCTGTCAAATTGAATGTACCCCTTGTGGGTGTGAAAGCTTTTTCCCTTCTCTGCTTTGACTAAGTAGGAGCGTTTTCTGTTAAGGTACAGGAGAATGTTATCGTCTTCTCGTATAGTTTGCCGCCTTACCATGATAACCCTATCTAGCTAGTAACCCTTTAAAAGAATACGCCTCTCCGTAAGCATCCCAACATGCATAGCCGAAATTCTACATATCCCTTATATTCAAGCGTTAAGCGTTTAATGTTAGATGTGTCTAACAAAAGACATATTGTATGTGTGTAGAACCCGTGAACTGTTGAACAAAACAGAAGTTGATCCAAAATGGAAAAATCCAAAAAACTTACAGTTTTGGCGTGATCGTGGAAGTAGTTTCGATACTCCTTTCGCTTGCACGCGTATTCTCACCATTGAGTGTTTACTTCACTTACTCTCCCTACATAGACCTCCTTCTCCTTGCGTCAACTGTCATCTTTTTAGTCGGCATTCTTTGCGCCCTCTTCGGTCGCAACGTAGAGAAAAGAGAAGCATGGTTCCAAAAATGCTCTGTAGTTTTTTCGGCTTACGAAAAATCAAGAGCCAGAGTGGCTTCGCCGTAGAATCAAAAGACGCACTAATCTCTTCTCAGCTATTCGCCAGAGAGTTCTAACCAGTTTCTAATGAAATTTTGTCACGAAAAGAAATATAAACTACGTTGATGCTGTTGAATTGCACAGTTGGAAGAAAGAATGCCGAAATTCGGATACTCCATCACCGAACTCGACATTGAAAAAGCCGTGAAAGCCAGCGGACGCGAGCTTAGAATATCCCATAAACATGCAAGGGAAGTATGTAAGACAATAAGGGGCATGCGTTTGAATAAAGCAAAGCGTTATTTGGAGCAAGTTATTGCCAAGAAACAGCCAGTCCCCTTCAAGAGGTACACGAAAAAGCTCGGTCACAGACATGGAATGCAGAAAGCCATGGTGGGGAAGTATCCGATTAAAGCAGCAGCCGAAATCTTGAGAGTTCTTCAAAGTGCTGAAGGCAACGCAGAATTCAAGGGTCTAGACACTGAACGCCTTCGCATAATCCATGCATCAGCCTATCCAGGAATGAAGATTAAGCGTGCTATACCAAGGGCACATGGACACGCCACTCCCAAAAATAAGACACTTACGCACATCGAGATAGGTTTGCAAGAAATTGAGGAGAAAACAGGGGAAGCCGCTTAATGTCTGTAGTTAAGCATTTTATCGACGAATCCATAAAGAGGACAGAAATCGATGAATTTCTACGAAACGAGCTTGAGAGAGCGGGCTACGGTGGCGTAGACATTACAAAAACACCGCTAGGAACGCACATAGTGGTTTACGCTATGCGTCCAGGCGTTGTTATTGGTCGAGGTGGAGAAACCATAAGAGACCTTGCGAGGGTTCTGGAAGAGAAGTTTGGGCTTCCAAATCCTCAAATTTCTGTTGCAGAAATTGAAATCCCCGAACTCAACGCGCATGTTATTGCTTCTCGTATTGCTTCGGCGTTAAGAAGAGGGGTTCATTTTAGAAGAGCAGGATATTGGGCACTTAATCAAGTTATGGATGCCGGAGCTTTAGGAATTGAGATAATCATTAGCGGGAAACTTCGAGGGCAAAGAGCAAAATATGAAAAGTTTCGTACAGGATACTTACCGAAAAGCGGCGAACCACCCCTAAAATATATGAGAAACGCAGCGTTGCACGTTCAGCTAAAACCAGGCATTTTTGGAGTAAAGGTACACATAATGCCTCCTCACTCCGACTTCCCAGATAAGGTAACCCTTATTCCTCCCCATGCAGAAGAGAAGGCAGAAGTATCAAAAGAGGAAAAACCAGCAGAAATCGAGACCCCGACGGTAGAAAAAGAAGAAGAGGGCGAGGAGGCAACAGAATAAAAATGCCAATCATCAGGCTCAAAGACATCCGAGACATGCCCTCAGAGAAACGAAGAAAAAAGGTCACGGAGTTACAGACCGAGCTTGTACGATTGAAAACGATGATCAAAGCAGGCGGTTCCATAGAAAACGCTGCCCGCATTAGAGAACTTCGCAAAGCCATTGCCCGCATCCTCACCATAGACCATGAAGCGAAACTTGCAGAAGCAAAAGAGGCGAAAAAACGATGAACGTCACACCAACAATAGTACAGCATGAATTCATCGGCCTCAAAGTTAAAGTTGCAGATTCCCCCAACCCAAGCTATGTAGGCATAATGGGCACTGTCATCGATGAAACACGGAATACATTCATTATACTGCAGAACGAGGAAAAGAAAACTGTGGTGAAGGATCAAGCTGTCTTCCATTTTACTCTGCCAGACGAAACAATCGTGGAAATTGATGGAAAGGTCTTGGTGGGAAGACCCGAAGAGCGATTGAAAAAGAGAACTAGGAGGCTTTGGTAAAATGCCGACGTCTTCTTCAAAGAAACCGAAGAAATCGTGCACTGATATTGATTGTCCTTTTCACGGGAGCCTTTCTGTTAGGGGACGTGCTCTAGACGGCTTTGTTATCAGCGCGAAGATGGATAAGACAGCCATAATTCGGCGAGACTACCTTCATTACATGCGCAAATTCAAGCGATACGAAAGGAGGCACAGTCACATACCTGCCCATAACCCGCCTTGTCTCAACGCAAA
>CAZJAQ010000035.1:0-13881 GCA_964544285.1 uncultured Candidatus Bathyarchaeia archaeon | reverse complement strand
GCAAGGGCTGGGCCTCCGTCTGTGACTAGGTTTAGCCACAGAATCATACCTGCGGTCAGGGGAAGCTCCAAGCCTAACATTGCAAAGGTACCTATAAGCGCCAACTCGTCGAAGTTGCATCGTAGCAGGAAGAAGGAGAATTTTCTTATGTTATCATAGATGGTGCGCCCACCTTCCACCGCATTTACAATTGTGGCGAAGTTGTCGTCCGCAAGCACCATGCTCGCTGCCTCTTTGGTTACGTCTGTGCCTGTTATGCCCATGGCAACGCCGATGTCTGCTTGTTTCAGCGCTGGGGCGTCGTTGACACCGTCTCCAGTCATTGCGACGATTTCTCCTTTCTTCTTCAGGGCTTTCACTATTCGAAGCTTGTGTTCGGGGGCGACTCTTGCGTACACTCTTACGCTTTCGACGGTTTCTTCGAATTCGTCTTCGCTTAAGGCATCTAGTTCGGCGCCTGTTAGAACTTTCTCATTGGGGTTGTCTTTTATTATGCCTATTTCTTTAGCAACTGCCACAGCGGTAAGCTTGTGGTCTCCAGTGATCATGATAGTCTTTATGCCTGCTTGTTGGCACACTTTGTTTGCTTCTGCGGCTTCTTCTCTTGGAGGGTCGATCATGCCCACCAAACCGATGAATATGAGGTCGCTTTCTAAGCGTTGGTTAATCTCCTCTTTTTCGCTGAGTTCGCGGAAGTTGTCGGGCTCAAAGTCGGTTAATTCATTAAAAGCCACTCCAAGTACACGGAGTGCGTCGTTTGCCATCTGTTCGTTTGTTTGGAGAATCTTCTGCTTTTCTTTTTGAGTTAGTTTCTTTGTCTCTCCATTCTTGAAGATTTTTGTGCAATGTTCCAGAATCACTTCAGGGGCACCTTTGGTGAAGGCCAAGGTCTTTCTGTCGGGCATTTTATGGACGGTTGTCATCCGTTTTCTTTCTGAAGTGAAGGGTATTTCATGTACCCGAGGATACTTTTTCTCCAAGTCAGCCTTTGTCATTCCTGCTTTTGCCGCTGCAACAATCAACGCTCCTTCTGTAGTGTCGCCGAGAATTTTTTCTCCATCGTACGAAGCATTGGTGCAGACGGTGCTGGCGCCTAATAGCAGGTTCAGGTTTGCGTCTTCCTTAGCGTCGATGGGACTGCTGTTAAGCAAGAACTGCCCTTTCGCCTCGTACCCAACGCCAGTGACGTCGACCATTCTGTCGTTGGTGAAAATCTTGCGAACTGTCATCTCTCCTTTTGTCAAGGTGCCAGTCTTGTCGGAGCAGATGACGGTTGTGGCGCCCAAGGTCTCAGCAGAGGCGAGTCTTCTGATTATCGCATTTCGTTTTGCTAGTTCGCGGGCGCCCAAGGCTAGTGATACTGTTACTACCGCTGGGAGCCCCTCCGGTACGGCTGACACTGCCAGTGCGACTGCCGTTATGAAATTCTCTATTATGGTTCCAGGTCGGGCAGGGTCTAACATTTCAAGAATGAAAATTGCGGCACATGCGATGACGATGACTATTCCCAATTTTTTTGCGAAGTTTTCCAGCTTAAGTTTCAGAGGCGTTTCTTCTGCTTCTACGGTTTGAACCATCTCAGCGATTTTTCCAAACTCAGTTTTCATACCAGTGGATGTTACTACCGCTTTTCCTCGGCCATAGGTTATGTGAGTCGCGGTAAAAACCATGTTTTTTCGATCTGCCACAGGTGCTTTTTCCTCAACCACCATGATGCCCTTCTCTACTTGCGTAGACTCTCCGGTTAAGACGGCTTCGTCGGTTCTCAGTTCTACGGCTTCGATTAGTCTGCTGTCCGCGGGAATGCGGTCTCCAGCCTCTATGAGAACGATGTCTCCTGGCATGACTTCTTTTGCTGGTACTATCACTTCTTTCCCGTCTCTCATCAACCTGGCTTTGGGAGCAGTGAGCTTTCTCATGGCTTCCATCGCTTTTTCTGAGCGGTATTCTTGGATGAAGCCGACGATTGCGTTGAGGACTACTATTGCGGCGATGGTGAGAGCGTCAGTGGCTTCCCCGACAGCAAAAGAGATGGCGGTTGCGATAAGCAGCATGATGACGAAGATGTCTTTGAACTGGTTGATGAAAATCTCTAAGGCGGTGGTTCTCTTCGCCTCTTTCAGCTCGTTGGGTCCATACTTTTCCAGGCGGCTTTTTGCTTCTTCTTCCGTCAAGCCCAAAGGGTTCGTCTGCAGCTCTTCAAGCACGGTCTCGATCTTCTGGGAATGCCACGCCTTACTCATCGTCATCAGCTTCCTGAAGCAGATTGTAGCTTAACATGATTTCTCCTTAAAGGGCTTTTCTCTCATTCTTCCCACTTGAACTGTCCATAGAAAGCATCGTTCTGCCCTATGTATTCCGAAATGATGGAAAATCTTTTATGTAGTATCATAGCAATCCATAACAATGTTGGAGGAATGATAATGCCTAAATGTCCAAAATGCGGCTCTGAAGGAAAGATGAGAAAGCAGTGGAAGATGGCTGGTCGACCAGACAGTCAAGGCAAGAGAATGCAGCTTGAAATCGGACTGTACGACTGCCCGAAATGCGATAAACCCTTCCGTGTCGTCCTGAACAAGAAGAAGATTTAGATCAGCAATTCGCAAGTGCCTTCCACAAACCCCTCTACACTCTTTCCTCTCCTTTTTTTGGTGTCATCTTGAACGTTAAGTTTTAAATACAAGACTATAGACAAACACTGCAAAACATAGTAGTGTAGAAGTCGGTTGAATGTCAAAGCTTAAGGATTTGTTGAAAAACGAGTATGTAAAGTCTCTGATTCTCTTGGCCATAATCATAGCAGGCATCGTTGCTTTCTGGTTCGGCTTGCGGGCTTACTTGAGAACGGATTATCCTTTGTTGGCAGTTGCTTCAGGAAGCATGAGACCCACGCTGAACGTTGGTGACCTGATAGTCGTTCAAGGCGGTTTCAACGTCAGCGATATCGTAGCTGCTTACGAGACCGGCGACATAATCGTTTTCCACAACCCGACTAACCCCGATGACCTTATTGTTCACAGAGCCGTAGAAGAATGTCAGAGCGGCGACACTTTTTATCTGAAAACCCAGGGCGACAACAACAGCGTTCTTGACAGATGGGAGATCTACGACAGCGACCTCGTCGGCAAAGTGGTGGGAAACGTTCCCTACCTCGGTCATGTCCCCTTGTTTGTCCACACACCCACAGGGATTGCGATAATCGTCATACTGCTAGTGATTCTGATTCTTCTCGAATTTATAATCCCCATCGCCAAGGAAAAGGAGAAACCAGAGCAACCTAAAGAAGAAACCGACGTTTCAGAGATCGGCTCTTTATAAGGCTTTATATATGGAATGTGCAAATGTATAGCGTTCGAAAGGTGTTGTGAATGCCAAAAGCGAAAGCTACCATTAATATCGAAAACGTGGTTGCTTCTGCGACTTTGAAGCAGCGTGTCGATTTGAACGCGGTTGTGAAGGGATACCCAGGCGTGGAGTATCGACCAGAACAGTTTCCAGGCTTAGTTTTCCGACTGAAGAGACCGAAGACGGCTACTTTGATCTTCAACTCTGGAAAGATGGTCTGCACGGGAGCCAAGTCTGAGAAGGAGGCGCGGAGAGCCGTCATGCGGGTGATTAAGGAGTTGAAGAAGAGCGGTATTATCATCATCAGCAAGCCAGAATTGAAGATTCAGAACATCGTGGCGTCAGCGAGCCTCGGAGGAATCATCGACCTGGAGAAAGCAGCCTACACGCTTGGCAAAACCATGTATGAGCCAGAGCAGTTTCCTGGGCTGATTTATCGCATGGACGAGCCCAAAGTCGTCATACTGCTTTTTGCGAGTGGAAAACTCGTCTGCACTGGAGCTAAGCGAGAGCAGGACGTGTACGAGGCTGTCAGCAAGCTGCATAAGGAGCTTGAAGAAAAAGAACTAATATTCTACGATTAGCAATTCCAGAAGCTATTTTTCTCTTCTTTGTTTCAAGATTGTTTTTAATTCCGAGTCTGTTATGGCGCTTATCTCGTGTAGAGTGGTCGCTGCTTCGCTTGCCTTCATCAGGTAGTGCAGCTTGATGTTGTCTTTCGCTAGCTTCTCTCTGCCGCCTTCTTCTCTGTCGATTAGAACCACAGCGTCATCTATTACGCCCCCTTCCGCTCGAATCGCAGACACCGCCTTGCGCAATGATTTGCCCGACGTAATCAAGTCGTCGATGAGGAGCACTTTGTCGCCTGGAGTCAGCATGCCCTCGATTCTGCGTTCTCTCCCATGCTTTCGCTGGGATGGACGGGAGTAGAGGAAGGCTTTGTTGAGGTTGTAGGCAACGACGGAAGCGAAGGGCATACCCGCTGTGGGGATACCTGCGATTCGTAGGAAGCTTTCGGTTCCAACGTCGTTTTTGATTAGTTTGACGTAGAGGTCGCAGATTTTGTGGAAAGCGTCAGGAAAACTGGGCACTATGCGGAGGTCGATGTAGTAGGGACTTATCTTCCCGCTCGTAAGCTTGAACGTGCCGAATTTTAAGGCGCCGATTTTGTAGAGTATCTGGCAGAACTGTCCTTTCATCGACTCTAAATTGCTCATTTTTTCTTATGCTCCTTTCCAACGATGTAAGCATTGCCCCGTTCAGCGATTAGGCATTTTACTTTGGGCATTTCTTTCGCCAACATCTCGCAGAACATCTTCAAGTCAGCCTTTGAAGCCGTGTGGTAGGGCACCGCGACTTTTGGTTTGACGAGTTTTACGATTTCCACCCCTGTCTTTGGCGACGTGCCGGGTGCTATGCCTACTGTGCAGAAGGTGATGTCTGGCTTATGCTCCTCGTTTATAGTTTTCATCTCTGGGAAGGGTAGGCTGTCAGCCGTGTGGAAGATTCGGATACCGTCTTCGCTGGTTATCAAGAACGTTACCGGCGTGCTCGCGGGGCTGTGGTTACAGATTTCCGCCCTCACGGTTACGTCGCCTATTTTTGTTTCTGTTCCAAGTTTCATCTCTTGCAGCTTTTCTGCGGGTATCGAGTTGCTAAGTCTTTTTGTAGACGTTGGGTCTGCGAGTATCTGACATTGAGTTTGTTCCTGAATCCTTCTCACTAAGGGTTCGTCTAGGTGGTCGTAATGCTCATGTGTGACGAGGAGGGCATCTAGAGTTGCGAAGTCTTTTGCGTTTACGTCCACGGGGTCTATCACGAGTGTTTTAGCCGGCGTTCTTATCGTGACGCCCGCGTAGTTGTTGAACCATTTAAAGGCTATTTCGTTCTTTTTGGGAACCGTTTTTTCCATGGACATTGGACATTCCAGATAAGTTGTATGTTTTTTGGGTTAAAGAATTTGCTGATGTTTTCAGCAGAGGCCTGCAACCATTTGGAAGGTTTTGCAGACTGCTATTTCCTCGTCTGGAGGAAACGTTCTCTCATTGATTTCGATTTTCTTCTGGGAGCATTCGCCGTCTACCCAGTGTTTACAGTCTCTTCGTTCACAAACAACCTTAGTCATTCAGCTCACCTTTCTCTGCGCTATTTTTCTTTTTCAGCTATTTAGCTCTATTTGAAAACTCTGGCGCCTAGCATAGCTCTGGAAAAGCTTTCGAAAGTGGTCTTCGATATGCTTAAAAGGGAAAAAGCGTCAACTGTTGCTTCACTCGGAGTGCCTTTTGATGGTAGATGTTTGGCTTCCCTACGACAAAACAGATGTTTGTGCACGCATCCCAACCCGAAACTTCCTCGGAACCATCGAACCAAAGGAAAAACCAGGTGTGCCCGACTCCAGAGCGGAGATTCTACGAGCACTGAACGAACCCATCAGCTCTAAGCCACTAAACGAAATAGTGAAGCCGGGCAGCAAGGTCGCGATAGTTGTCGACGACGTCACCCGTCCTGCTCCAAGCAAGGTAATGGTCCCTCCCCTCCTCGAGAAACTAAACGAACTCGGCGTTAAGGACGAAGATGTCACGATAATCTTTGGCTGCGGCACCCACAGAGCCGTTAAGCCCGAAGAGGCTAAGGAACTCTTGGGCGTGGAAGTGGTTAACCGCGTCAAAACCATCAGTCATGACTGCCACGCTAAAGACCTTGCTTACATGGGCACGACAAAAAAACATGGAACCAAGGTTTTTGTCAACAAAATTTTTGCAGAAGCAGACGTCCGAATTCTAACAGGCGACATCGAGATGCACTATTATGCGGGCTTCGGCGGCGGCAGAAAAAGCGTTCTACCCGCAGTCAGCGGCGCCGAGACCATTCAACACAACCACGCCTTGACCTTGCACCCTGAAGCCAGAACCAGCATTTTAGAGGGAAACCCCGTTCATGAGGACATGGTTGAGGCAGCGAGACTCGCAAAGGTTGATTTCATTCTAAACGTTGTGACGAACAGCAAAGGCGAAATTGCGAGGGCTTTTGCTGGGGACTTGGAGCAGGCTTTCTACGAAGGTGTGAAGCTGGTTGAAGAGATGTACAAAGTGCCAATCGACCGCCGCGCAGACATAGTAGTCGTCAGCCCCGGAGGACATCCCGCAGACATCAACCTCTACCAAGCATACAAAGCCGTCGACAACGCCTTGGACAGTGTCAAGCGTGGCGGTGTCATCGTCTTGGTCGCCGAGTGTCCAGAAGGCTATGGAAACGAGATGTTCTACGAGTGGATGGTGAAATTCAAGGATTTGAGGTCGGTGGAAAAGGAAATCAAGAAACACTTTGACCTCGGAGGCTACAAGGCTTACCGTCTGTCGAAGGCTTTGGAGAAAGCGCAGATTATTCTTGTCTCAACCATGCCCGACTATTATGCGGTCAACGTGTTTAGGCTTAAGACTGCGCGGGCTCTGAATGACGCTCTGGATGATGCTTTTGAGTTGGCTGGTAAGGATGCAAAAGTCTGGGCGATTCCTCACGGCCATGTGACTTTGCCGATAGTGAAAACCGAGCCTGTGCCATCCTAGACTAATGAGAGGATTATCGGCATACTGTCCAGCAGAAAGTGAACAAACACAGAGCCGATAATGTTTCTTGTTCGTGCCCGAACGTAAGCTACGCTTAGAACGATTGATATTGGGAAAACGTTTCCCGCCAAAAGAAGGGTAGCTCGGAGGGGGCTGAGAGCGAATACAATCCCGAGTACGATGGAACATGCCAGAGAGTGAATAACAACGAGCTGAGGAGTATCGCGGGCAAAGCCTTAGTGAGGCTGGAAGGATGCTGGGGCACGAGTCTGTCGAGCATGTATCCCCTTGCGATTGCCTCTTCCACAACTGCGACGGGAAAGAACGCGTATATTATCATGTACCAAAAATACCATAAGGGAAGTTGCCCATTGCTAGAAGTTTGAGTTGAGACGGGAGCAAGGAGAAAGATAAGCGTCATCGACAAGAAGCCAATAACGATGAGCAACAGAAATAGAGCGAAGCTCCAAAGCAAGCTTTTGAATGAGCCCTTTCTTTTCAGCCCTATGCTGGAAAAGATACCCCTTACAGAGTGCTGCCTCTCCCATAATGCCAGAAAGACAACAAGAGAAAGGAGGATTACTCCCCAGCCCTTTGCCATCCCGATTAATAAGGCAGTTATGAGAGAGAGCGTAACGTCCTGGGGCAACGTTCCGTTCGAAGATCTACTAAACGCTATACCTATGGCAAAATACAGGGTAACGAAGAGCCATACGATAAACGGTCCTTTTCTCTCTCCCAGCTTCTTAGACACTGCAACCATCCACCTGTCATTTTATTCTCAGTTTTTCGATTTCAGGTTCATCCAAAGCCGAAACAACAACCGATTTGTCCATCTTTTCTCTGCCAAAATTTACTAGCGCTTTCTCCTCTTTTTTGTCTGAGTAGCGCAGAGTCAGAGCCGCTGCTTTCTCGACCGCTTCCTTCGTTTTCAGTCCCTGTAGCAGAGTGATGGGGCTGCCGCAGTCGGGGACTTCAAAACAATAATCACCCTTCTCCTTCATTCTCTGCAGTTGCTTGTTTTCAGCTTCGTCTCGTCCAACGATTATCTTATTCTTTCCAAACCTGAAATGTCTCCCGACCTTCAACAAGTTAACATCTCTAATTCCTACTCTCTTCTTGTGCTCGAACAAGTCTCTGAGCTTCGCGGCAAACTCCCTGTAGGTCAGCAAACAACCACCCGCGGGGCATGGATAATCTTTGATGCTGAGTTCTTCTGCGAGTGCGATTTGCTGTTTCCGCGACCTTCCCCTTATGTCCAACAGCCTTTCTCGGTCAACCCACCCTTTCTCTTCTGCTTCAGTCTTCGGCAGTAGCCTCGCAGAGAGAGGCCTCAAGACTTCTCCTTCTAGGCCGGCTTCTTTCTCGATGACACTCAGGGCTTTCAGGTGCTGGGACATGGGTCTTTCGTTGAGGACTTCTCCTGTGAAGAGGAAAGAAGCCCCTATCTCTTCAGCGTATTCTTTAGCTTTTTTGAGCATGAAGATTCTGCAGTCGATGCATGGGTTCATGTTCTTCCCGTAGCCGTGTTTGGGGTTTCGCAGCATCTTCAAGTAGTCTTCGCCTACGGAGATTATTTTGAGCGGGATTTTGAGCTGTTTGGATGCTCCAGCTGCGCCGCATCCACCCTTTCCGCAGAGACAGAAGGGAGAGGTAAAATTGACTGCCACGACGTCGATTCCCTGTTCTTGGACAAGTTTTACGGCGAGTATGCTGTCCAAGCCGCCTGACAGTAACGCCAACGCCTTCATCGCTTAGTCACTTCAGATTGCTTCTGTCCCTAATCTCTGTGCCAGGAACATATATAGCGTACGTTATGGCAAAACATTTAACTTCCGTGCGTATTGCCTAAGCATTAGCGAGCGTGCCAGCACTTGCAGACGACCTTCATGCTGCGACGGTTCGAACCCAGCGACTTGGAAAGAGTCATTCACATAAACCGTGTGTGCTTGCCGGAGAATTATTCGCCCTATTTTTTCATGGAAATATACGAACGTTACCCAGCCACTTTCATCGTCGCTGAGGAGGATAATGTGATTGTGGGGTATATCATGTGTCGGGTTGAAACGGGTTTTTCGAGTTTCGGCTTGTTAGGGATATCTAAAAAAGGCCACGTGGTATCCGTCGCGGTGTTGCCCAAGTACCAACGTACAGGCGTGGGCACCGCTCTTATGGAGGAGGCGATGAAGAACATGCACTCGTACAAAGCCAAAGAATGCTATTTGGAAGTGAGAGTCAGCAACACTCCTGCAATAGAGATGTACAGGAAATTAGGGTTTCACATAGCCCGCACGGCGAACGGGTACTACGCAGACGGCGAAGACGCCTACGTGATGGCGAAGAAGCTAGCGAGATAGGGTTTATGACTTCAGGGAAGCATTTTCGTACAAACCGAAGATTAGACAGGAGATCCCCTACTTCAGCCTGCCCTCAAGCGGAAGCAAAGAGGTCAGTCTGTGGGATTACAAACAGAAGAAGAATTTAATCATAGTTTTTCATCATGGTTCAAGATGTACTCATTGCCAGAAGAAGTTGAAAGAGTACGCTGAGGTTTACGAAAAAGCCAAAAAGTTAGACGCCGAGATTCTCGCCATCTCCTCAGACACTCCGGGAGAAATAGAAGAATATTTGAAGAAGGTGCCTCTGCCCTTTCCCCTGCTTTCAGACCGTGATGGGAAGATAACTGCACAGTTCACATACATAGACAGCCAGCGGAATGCGTCGTTCCCATCCATATTCATAACGGATAGGTTCGGTGAATTATACTACCAGAAGATAGTCAGCGAAGCCGACGAGCTTCCAAGCGGAGACGAAAATCCTCGATTGGTTCTTGTTCATACAAATCCAATGTCCAGAATGCTCTCACCTGTAACAGTTCGTTTCTGGGAAAGACTGCATTAACAGAAAGACCATAAAAAAATTGAAAAAACCACTTCAGCATATATACTGCAACCGCAATCAAGAGACTAGAGTTAGCCAGAATCCAGCGGGAAAGAAAAAATGGCTTCTAAAAACCCAAAAGCTCAGCATACCATGGTTGAGTTGAAAGCCAAAGTAGATGATTTAGGAGTTGTTCGAAATAAGCTAGTTCAACGTGGCGCCGAGCAGGTTGGTGTTTTTCATCAGGTTGACACGTATTACAATGTTCCAGAGGGTAGATTAAAGCTGCGGGAAGTGAAAGGCAAAATGGATGCAGAACTCATCTACTATGAAAGAGAAAACATTGCTGAGCCAAAAAGAAGCTCAGTCTTCATCTTAACAATCCCTCAGCCGCACATTTTCAAAAAAATTCTGGGGCGAACCATGAAGGCTAAAGCTGTTGTGGACAAAGTTAGGGAAATCTACCTCCACGAAGGAGTTCAAGTCCACTTGGACACCGTGAAAGGTTTAGGCTTCTTCGTTGAGTTTGAACGCATAACCTCGCCAGACGCAGAACAGCAGAAAAAAGACCAAAGCAAGTTGGAAAAGCTCAAAGAACAACTGGGCATTAGCCCCCAACGTTTGGAGAGACTATCTTACAGCGACCTGAGCTGATACTGCAACCACTGCTCTTCCTTCTCGTTCATCCAATTCAAAAGCTGCAGCATGCTCTTTGCAAAACCGATGAGACCGCCGATGACAAATAGGGCGAGAAAGAACCGCAGGTCTATCATCAAGCTAACCTGCTCTATGGTATAGTTGATTACCCCCGTGTTAAAAACATACGAAAAGTACAGCACAATCATCAGGGAGTTCGTTATGCCGAAGATATGTTGAAAAACTGTTCCCTTAGTCAGCTCGGTGAGGAACACAAGGACCAAATACAACGCAAACAAAACTGTGAAGAGCGCCTGATAATCGTAGAAGCCCTCAAAGGGAATCATGAACGCTGAAAAAATGGCGAAAAAAAGATAAATGACCACAGTCTTGATCAAAGCTTTTAAGAAGCGCGGTATCATAGCCCGAATGGTAAGTTTGCTTGCTTGTTCTGTTCCTACTTCATCCATAGTCTATCACCATCGGACCATAGTCGAACAACTCGGTGCCAACGTAGATACGAATCTGCCCCCTCGCCGTGACCAGCCCCGCGTTAACCAGTGTTTCAACCACACCACTGTAGGCGGCGTCGGGTGGAACGTCTACGAAGACCACACCTTCCCCTAACAGTTGATGACTATCGTTGAAAAGCTCGATTCGAACGGTTCCAATCACGCTGAAGTAAGGTGAATGATTCTGGAAGCTGATGGGCACGTCTACTCTCAAATGCGTAGCGTTGTATGCACTGTATTCAGGCATGCCAGCGGTGAAGTTGAACAGGGGTGCGCCCCATGGTATAGTCTTGTTTGCTCCGAACCCAAACGGTATTAGGTTTGCATAGTCTAGGCGTATTGAACCGTAGAGGCTGAAGGCTGAGTCGGTGAAGAGGCAGTCTGCGTTTGCTATGATTTCGTCTATGTTGAAGCTAACTTGATGGTAGATGGTTGCGTTGTTCTGCGGAGGAACCCGTGCAGCGTGAGTGGTAGCTCTGGAAATTGGAGTGCCTCCACTGTCAGTGATTACAGTTGTGATGTTTAGATCAGCTAGGTTGTAGTAGCCCCTATTGTCAAACATGATTGGCAGCGTCACCGTGAAGTCTTCTTCTGTGAAGGTCATCGTTGGTTCGCCGAAGTTTATGCGGATGAGCGTTGCAGAATAGACGCCTGTTACCGCGAAGGCAAGGGCTATTATCCAGAAGAAACGTACCGCCCAGCTCAGCGCCCGCAGTGGCACGTTCATCGGGGCTTACTCTTCCCTTTGGTTTTCAGGCGGGATGAGTATTGCTTCGGGCTCTTCTTTCTTAGGTTGAGGCGTAGGTTGAGAAGTTTGGACTTGGGGGGCTGAAGGTTGCGGTGGAGCAGAAGGTTGCGGCGATGCTTCGGGTTTGGTTTGCTGTGGAGCTGTTTGAGGTTGTGGTTGGGGCTGTGGTTGAGGTGTCTGTGACGGCGTTGGTGCTGGTGCCGGTGCCGGCTTTGGCTGCGGTTGTGCTATCGGTTGGGGTTGAGGCTGTGGTTGCGGCGGAGCTTGAGTAGTTACCACTGGCGGGGCTACTGGAACGTGTCTGTGCGTTACCAGCGGAATGCCCCTTACAGTCAAAAGTGAGCCAATCCACCCCATGATGCCCAAATACATCAGACGTATGCATGCTTGAATTAGAGGAGCCAGAGCCTCTCCGAAAACCAGCGCCAAGTCCCCTGTGGCGATTATGCCGAAGGGTTCTTGAAGGAACATGAAAGCGTTTATGAAAGTAAAAGCTAGGAGGGCTACGCCCACGAATAGAATGATTATCCCAGTGAATTGAGGCTTATTGGCAACTGTTATTGGCATGAAGTCTTCCCTCTGTTATGGTTGAACGTAGTGGAGAAGATGTATTAAATCTTCTGTAGCAATAAACCATATTTCCTCCCATGCTCCCAACTGCAGATTCAAACTAACACTCCAACACTGGCACGAATTCAAAGCTAAAGGAACTTCACTAAATCCCCCAGCATTCATGTTTGCAGTCTTATAGGACGGTCTAGACTGGGCGCAGAGCACGCAAGGCATAAGAGGCGCCGCCGAAAGGACTTGAACCTTTGACCGACTGGTTAACAGCCAGCCGCTCTACCGAACTGAGCTACGGCGGCAACGTAACGACCTATTCTGACGAAACACGGAATATTTAAATCTTCATACCCTAAAAAACAGCTGTCGAGAGCGGAAAATATGCCCAGCCACGCAGAATTCGTCGCTTATTTGAGCTTCTTGATAGCATTACTAATCCTCGCAGAACAATACTTCAATTCTGGAGTATGGTTTCAGGTTTCCGACATTCACCACGAAACTTTTTCTGTAGGCTTCGTTGCCTTCGGCTTAGGCATCCTGCTCGGGAAACGTAGAGGAATTAAGGCATCTTAGCACGGACTATTTTTGGGTGAGCCTTTCGGTTCTCAGAGAGAAAGCGAACTTGCTGTCATGTCAAGAGCAGAAAACCCTTAAATCAGAAAGAAAAAGGAATAATGAACGAGGGGCCCGTAGCTCAGCACGGTTAGAGCGACAGGCTCATAACCTGTTGGTCCCCGGTTCAAATCCGGGCGGGCCCACCACCAAGACGTTGTCAGGGATGGACTTGTTTGAAGCGTGAATACCCCCACCGGCCCATCGTGGGAGTGGGTGCAGTAGTTATTCAGAATTGCAAGATTCTTCTAGTGAAACGTGGCTCTGAGCCCGGGAAGAATAGATGGAGCATTCCCGGTGGCTTGGTCGAGGTTGGTGAGAGAGTGCGTGAGGCGTTGGTTCGGGAGGTGAAGGAGGAGACGAACCTTGACGTGGAAGTCCACAGCTTGATAGACGTTGTGGATAATCTTATACCTGGTCAGAGGGGCAGGTGGCGTTTCCATTTCGTCATCATTGATTTCTTCGCTTGTTTAAAACGGGGCGGAGGTAGGTTGAACGCTGGCAGTGATGTTCTGGAAGTGCGTTGGGTATCGCTCAGCGAAGTGGAGAGGTTGGATTTGACGCCTGCTTTTAGGGAATTTTTCGAGAGGAATCGAGAGGCGCTTCAACGTTTCGATCCGTGTGCCTGCTAGTTAGCTATTTTCTCTGTGTGTTTTAAGTATTTCCAGATGATGAATCCGAAGAAAGATGGGTGAAGCTAACCATCGTAAGAACGTTCTAAGGTTAACCAAGGCAGATATCGGTCCACGTGCCAATCTCCGAACCATGTCTTAGTTACGTGGATAACCAGTATTCCGTAAGCCACTATTATCAGCCCGTAAATCATCAAAGCTTCGGAGATGGAAGAAACCAGCATCCGCTTATGTACCTGCAATTTTCCTCAGGCTATCCGATTCTGCCAAGTGCTAGATATGTTTTTTCGTACTCAAATACTTCAGCACATATACCGTAGCTGTGCAAGCAAAAAGGTATGACGCCTTGCTTAAGCAGTGGTAGCCCGGGATACGTGACTTATCTC
>CAZJAQ010000034.1:12231-14303 GCA_964544285.1 uncultured Candidatus Bathyarchaeia archaeon | reverse complement strand
AACAAACCGACTTCTTGGATAGGCTACAGCTTGGATAATCAAGCAAACATTACGATCACCAGCAATACAACCATGACCAGTCTCTCGGAGGAGCTTCACAGCGTGATAGTCTACGCAAACGACATGTACGGAAACATGGGCGCCTCCACTAAAGTGTATTTCAGCGTGGGACCTGCGAGAATCAAAGTGTTTCCAGAAGTCGTCGACCTCGGGTCGGGTTATGTGGTGGGTCAAAACTTCACAATAGCAGTGGTGGTTGAGAACGTGCTTGGTCTTCACGCTTTTGACCTAGAATTCGCGTGGAACACAACATTCCTTGAATACCTGGATCACACGGTGACTGTACCTTTAGACGACTACCCACCCCCTCTCCTTCCAAGCCCTTACGGCGGAGTCCTGAACAAGGGGACTCTAGGCATCCAAGAGTTAGCCCATGTCATAGATGAAGACGGCGAGATTCCTGGTCTTGAACCTGGAACTATGGCTTGGATTGCCTACAGCCAGAAGGGCTCTGTGCCCCAGTATGTTCCCTCATTCAACGGAAACGGCACTTTCTTACTCATGACTTTTAGAGTGAAAAAGCAGTTAAACGTCGACGTTGAAGTCCCCCTTTATTTCACCCGTACCATATTAGCGGATTCAGACGTAGACTTCATTTCTCATACACTTCAAGAAGGAATGATAAGAATTCCCAGACTTCCTTCAGACATCGCAGTAACTTTAGTTACTCCATCCAAAACAGCAGTAGGCGAAGGATACCCAACGCCCATAAACGTGACTTTAGAGAATAAGGGAGGCGACCCTGGAACCTTCAACCTCACACTCTACGCCAACGGAACAGCCATCTGCACAGCCACGAACATAACCCTTACGGGCAGAAACTCAACAACCATCACGCTCACTTGGAACACGTCAAGCTTTCCAAAGGGCAACTACACAATAAGCGCCCTCATAACCCCTTTTTTAGAGGAACTCAACATGACAGACAACACTCTTGATGCTGACCAAGAAGTCCTCGTAACCATTCCAGGTGACGTAGACGGAGACTGCGACGTCGACCTCTACGACGCCGTCAAACTGCTAGTATGCTACGGAGTGAGGCAAGGCAGCCCATACTACGATGCCAACTGCGACATAGACAACGACGGACGAATATTCCTCTACGACGCTGTCATCTTACTAAAAAACTATGAACAAAGCTGGCAGCCATAACCGCTATCCCACTTCTCTTTTGAGAAGGCGCAGCTTGTGCCCTAGGATTTCAACTTCGCCTTGTCTCTCGAGAAAATCAGCCCGACCAAAGTCTTTGCGTAGCTCCAGCATGTTCAGCGTGTCGTAGCCGTTGCGGATTAGGAAGCACAACGAGGCGGCGTGTTTGGGCTCCACGGTCAAGTACACTGATATTTCGCCCTTCTTTCGGACGTGGTCTTCACATTTCGCCAACAACTTGCTTCCTAACCCTCTTCTCCTAAACGATTTTGCCACGAAGACTTCTCTCACGAAGTACGCTCCGTCCCAAAGCTGCACCCGCGCAAACCCAACGAGTTTTCCAGAATCTTCCGCCACGAAGACCCAGGAGTTCTTGGCTAAGCTTTCTCTCGCTGTTTCTGCAGCCGCTTTTTCGCTGAGCTTAAGCTGGTCCCAGCCTTGCCATTCCCGCATCTCGTTGAAGAAATCTCCATAGAGCTTGGCTAGTTGGTTGAAGTCGCTGTTCTGATACCGCCTAACCCTCATCGAATTTCCCCTGTGCAAATCATATATACCTTAAGCGTATAGATTTTTAGCATCGTCTCTGGAGGAAAACCGTTTGGCTAAGGTTCATCTACGACTTCTGTCTTTCGGTGTCTTTCTGATAATCGTTGCAGTTTGGATAGCTGCTTGGGTTTTGACGATAATCTCCGCAGAGAATCTTGTGCCCCTAATCCTCCTGTCAAGCGGCGTATGGACTGTCGTCATCGCGGGTTTGAAAGCTGTAAGACCACGAGAAAACGGCGGCGCCTTCAGCACCTTCGGCTGGGGCATGCTCTTCATAGTCCTCGGCGGCTCGCTATACATGGTTAACACGGGAATGA
>CAZJAQ010000034.1:0-12131 GCA_964544285.1 uncultured Candidatus Bathyarchaeia archaeon | reverse complement strand
AACTGCGCCCACTGCGGAGCACCCGTTGAATTCAAGCCCGGAGAAATCGTGACCACCTGCCGCTACTGCGGGTTCACCCAAGTAATCCAAACAGGCGAGCCCTTCACCCTCGAGCATTCCATGTTCCTCAACGAGTACGATGAAGCGCGAGTTGAAAGCCTCGTGCGCGAGTGGATGCGAACGGGCTTCACGAAGCCAAGCGACTTGGCCAGAGCCTCAAAGATAACCGAGAAGAGCCTGGTTTACGTTCCTTTCTGGGTTTTAGAAGTTGAAGCTTCCAGCTCGTACAAGGGTGTTTTTGAACGCCTCACTCCACCAGTGGTGAAAGAAGGGGCTATCAAGAAGCATTATGACTGGCTTGTCCTCGCGCGGAAGGCTACACAATTTCCCACTCGGGAGTTTGACGTTCCCTTAGAGGGAAAAGTGTTCTATGACTTTCGAAAGATAGAGGGGTTTGCGAAGGTCTTGAACAGCGAAATCGAGAAGGCTGAAGCGGTGGAGAAGGCGAGGCAGGAAATCGAAGCCCACCACCAGTTTCTAGCCAAGCAAGAGGTGGACCGGGTGATCGAGATACACACCGAGTTCAAGTTTGGCGATGCTGTCTACTTGCATGCGCCCGTCTGGTTTGTGGCTTACGAATACAAGAAGGAACGCTACCAGATAATCTTGGACGGGGCGACGGGAACGGTGATTAAGGGCGACATTCCTGCCGCGAAGTTCGGTCTCTTTTGAGCATCATGCATTAAAGCTTAAGAATGCCCTGCATTAACCATTTTACGGGTGTACTCGATGCCTAAATGTCCAAAGTGTGGAAAGGAAGCTGGAACGTTCTTCTACTGCGCAAACTGCGGGACTCTCATCAGGGAAGAATGCCCGAGTTGTAGAGAATTGGTGGATGTACGTATGAAATTCTGTCCAAAATGCGGAAAACCCAACAGACTCTACCCTTCTTAACGCGCATGACCGTTCCCAAATTTACCTGCAAGCGTAAATTAAGCTTCTTGCTTCGTTGCGTTTATATCTATTCTTAACAATCCTATTAAGTAGGAAAAGTGACCCAAACCTTTGAGAGGAATGGTTGAATGAAAGTTTTGGTCGTCTATGATACAGTTTCGCCTCAAAAGTTGACTATGAAGATCGCTGAAACCATCGTTGGCGTCTTAAAGGACAGAGGGTTGGAGGTTGACTCCTTGTTCGTTGAGAATATTGATTTGGCGACCGTCAAGAGCTATGATTGTCTGGTTGCGGGTGCGCCCACGATGTATTTTAGTGCGACAAAGGGAATAATGCAGTTCCTCGACAGTTTCAAAGACAAAGAGTCTTCTGGCAAGTTGGCAGCCGCTTTTGACACACAACTGCAAGGGAGGTTCTACGGAAATGCGGCTAAAGGAATAGAGAACAAGCTTAGAAAACTGGGGTTCGAGATTGTTTCCCCTCCGCTTGTTACCTATGTAGAAGGAAAGAAGGATGAAATGCGTCTAAGAGAGGGAGAACTAGAAAAAGCGAAGAAATACGCCGAAGACTTGGCGAACAAACTTAACCCATAGTAACACGAATGCGCGTTATCCATAATGCAAATACTGCCACAACAAGTCTTCGATTTTCTCTGGTTGATCAGCCAGCCTTTTCCACAACTCTCCATCGTCGTAAGATTCTAGTTTGCTTATAACTCCGTCTATCACTCTTTTTGGAAAAACACCCTCTGCCTCGTAATATCCTCTGTCTTCTCTGAGGTTATTTGCGGCTTCGACGCAGGACAGTGGAAGAACCTTATGCTCCCTACTCTTTTTGGTCATGTTGTCGGCGTTTAAATCTTCAGCAATCTCCACAGCCTCTTCTGGGTTCTTCAATCCATAGTCAACAGCCATCGCGATTCCCGCAAATAACAAGTAGCTGTTCGCTGATGAGTCTGGGGCTCTGAACTCGAAAGTTCTCCTGCAACCGTCTGCATCTTTGAAGTCTTTTCGAAAGTTCCACAACAAAGGAATGCGTATTAGTGCTAAGCGGTTCTTGGCTCCCCAGCAAATGTGCATGGGTGATTCTTTGCGGGAAACAAACCGCAGGTACGAGACGGGTATGGTGTTCCCGAAAGCCGTCAAGCTGGAGGCAAACTTGAGTATTCCCCCAATCATCTGCTTTGCGTGGACGGTTAAGTTACCATCAGAACCCGTAATTATGTTTCTGTTCCCTCTTAGCCCGCAAAGGTGGAGGTGCATTCCGTTTCCAGCATGGTTCATAGATATTTTGGGAGAGAAGGAGACAGATACTCCGTGTTTTGCGCAAACGTTTCTTATGACCCATTTTGCGATGGTTATGGCTTCTGCCATTCTCGTTAGGCTTTGCGGCAGGAATTCTACTTCATGCTGTTCCAACACAAAGCCTGTTTTAGTTTGGAATTTGCCAACTTCTGCATGCCCATATTTCGTGGCTAACCCTACATCTTCGAGGGATGTCAGAATCTCGTTCCTTAGATTGCTTAGCTTGGCAAAGGGCGCAGATTCGTGATAATTCTTCTCTGTAACCTCTGGAAAAACCGTTTCTTCTGGTTTGTAGATTAGGTAGAATTCCAGCTCAGCCAAAGCTTTGAGGACCACGTCTGTTGAAGAACGTACTTTTTTCTCCGCCCTTAACAGAATGTTCTGGGGGGCAATGTCTAAGGGGTTACCGTCTTCGTCAATGTAATCGCATAAAACGTTGAGCGCCAGCGTCGAACTAAACGGGTCTACGAAAGCGGATTCTGTCTTGGGCATGATGTATATATCACTCTTGTTCGGGTCGACGTAGGAGAACAAGCTTGAACCGTCGACTCTCTCGCCGAACTCGAGAACCTCCTCCAGCCTCTCCTGGTTCTTCACTGTAAAACTAAGGGTTTTGAGGCGACAATCCTCGGGAATGTGGCAGAGGTTTAGAATTTTTATGCCCTTCTCTTGAACGAGTTTGATGATGTCTTCTTTTGTAAAACCCTGCATTTCGAAGCCTCAGCCGTTGAAGTGGAAGGAGATACTATTTTTGGACTCTTATTTTAACCCTCGCACCCATCCCTAGCCAACCACCACTCCTTCCACTTCTTCTTCGGTGGGAAACGCGTCGCTAGCACCGACTCGTGAGCATGCAATAGACGCCACCACCTGCCCATAGGCAACAGCCCTCTCGATACTCCAACCACGAAGCAAACCTTTAATCAAACCCGCAGAAAACCCGTCTCCCGCACCAGTGGGGTCAAGGGTCTTGAACCTAGCCTGCAGTCGAGACGTCACTGGAAATTCTCTGTGTTCTTTTGCA
This sequence comes from uncultured Candidatus Bathyarchaeia archaeon, assembly GCA_964544285.1. Lineage (GTDB taxonomy): Archaea > Thermoproteota > Bathyarchaeia > Bathyarchaeales > SOJC01 > CAYGVX01. The sequence continues at coordinate 8,849 of CAZJAQ010000034.1, read as the reverse complement.
GAGAAGACTTCACATCCTTCAGCGCCTTTCGTGAGAATCACGTTTTCTATGCCGTATTTCAACAAATCCGCAGGGCTTGTCAACGTTTCTTTAGAAGCTGCTCGCAGTTGTCTCCACCCTGCCTGGTTTAAGATGAACATAGTTGTGTGTTCGAGGATGCTGTGGAGGTTTTCTACGCCGAAATTCATGTAGGGGGCTCCGGGGCGATAGATGACTGTTTTGTTTCGTGCCTTTGCGTAGTCGGCGATTGCCGAGGCGATTTCGACGAAGACCTCTCCGACGTAGATGATTCTGCACTGGTCTAGGGCTTTCCAGTCAATTTGGTCTAGGGATGTTAAGGAGAGTGCAGATATGGGCGAGCCGACTGCGAAGAGCCATCGATGTTGACTGTTGTCGCTTAGGATTAGCGTCTTGAGCGAAGACGCTTCTATGAACTGAATGTTTGATACGTCAACATTGTTTTTGCTCAGGTTCTCCAACAGCGTTCTTCCAGCCGAGTCGCTTCCGATAGTCCCAAAAAACGCTACAGGAGCGTTAAGCCTCGAGAGAGCTACGGCTACGTTCGCTCCCATTCCTCCTGGAAAGCGTCCAGTCTCCCTGACGTAAACAACTTCGTCGGAGGTTGGCAATCTTTCCAACGTTCCATAGATGTCGAGGGCGGCACTTCCGAAAACGGCTACTGTCGGCTCTATTTTGGGCTGCTTTTTGGCAACTTCGAGCAAATACTCCTTGTCTAAGCCTTGGTGGAAGGAGTCGATGTCCATGCCGTACCTTTGGCAGACTTCGACGATGCTGGCAGAGTAGAGGCGAAAGAGTTCTCCAATAACCGTCTTCGTCAAGTCCAGCGAGACTTCGCTCGGAGGTTTCAGGAAGAGGATAAGCCATTTGCCCAAGCTTGTCGGCTTGTACCACTTAACCCAGACCGCTCGTCCCTTCTCGGTGCTTACTTCCATGCCCTGCTCTAGAACTTCAGCCCGCACCATCTTCTTCAAGTACTTTATAATCGACTTGTTGGAGTAGGGCAGCTGTTCCATCAAGTCATGTTGATACGTTCTTTCGTCAACGCTCATTTTTCCCAGGATTTTCAGTCCAACCCGCGACTGAAGAATGTTCCAGATTGCTCCTCGTTTCTCGGAATCTAACGGAAAGGGCAGGACGTAGGGCCAGACGCGTTCGCTGCTTGTTTTTTGTTTCATTCTGTTCCCGCTACAACTATATCGTCAGCATTGCAGAAAAGCACTGTGCTGCCAATCAAGGTTAAGGCTTATATGCTTATATCAGTAGGTTTGTTCCTTCTTCAAGAAAAAGAGTTGAGTCGATGGGACTAGTTGACCTTCTCAGGCGAGAGTTCTCCTTCATCACGGGCAACTACCGAATTCTCGTGATAAGCTGGATAATAATGGACCTCGCCATGGAAATGCCCAACCCCAACTTCCAAGCCTACGTCGTCGAAACCCTGAAGGGACCAGACATATCCTTAGGAATAATAGGCCTCGCCAACTTCTTGGCGATGGCAGTCGTTGCCTTCCCAGGCGGCTACCTTGCAGACAAGTATGGAAGACGTTGGCTCATCACGACGATGACGTTTGGGATGGCTCTATCGTGGTTGTTCTTTGCATTGGCTCCGTCGTGGCACTTCATCCTCTTAGGGTCGATTGTGAGCAGTCTCGCCCTAATCTACCAGCCAGCGCTGTTTGCGATGGTTCAAGATTCGCTTCCTCCAGAGCGTAGGGGCATGGGTTCTTCAATCATACAACTCATTCATGGCACCTTCAACACGCCAGGACCTATAATTGCAGGTTTTCTGTTGCTGCAGTTTGGGCTGGAGTGGAGTATGAGGATAATCTACCTGACGATGACGAGTCTCTATCTTATAGCAGCGGTGTGGAGGCTCAGGTTGAAAGAGACGATAACCAACGGAGACCCAATCCGCTTTAGATACTTTATCACCTCTTATCCTAAGGCTATTAAGGAAAGCGTGAGCGTCTGGAAGAAAGTGCCGAGGTCGATGTTTTGGCTGTTCATCGTTCAGACTCTCACGATGTTTGGGATGGCACTCACTCAAGTGATCAACCAGATCTACGCGCTAAAAGTGCTGGGAATCCCCATAGAACAGTGGTGGCTCGTCTTCATTCCGCTCTTGCTAAGCGTAGTCGTGTTCTCGCTCCCAATCGGCAAGATTGTCGACAAGTTTGGGAGAAAGATTCCGCTAATCTTGGGGCTCTTCGTTTTCGGCGCGGCTACGTTGATTTTTGCCATGGGTAACCTTGGGACGGTTATGGTTTCGATGTCCCTGTTCGGGGTTGGTCAACTGTTGATTATGGCTGCAGCTATGGCGCTTGCAACAGACCTCGTAGACCCGGTGAACAGGGGCAAGGTTGTTGGGCTCAGAAATTTCGTTGGCTACATTGCTATGGGCTTCGGCATGCTCCTAGGTAGCTATCTCTTCGTAGAAGGATTAAACATGGGCGTCCCTCAACTGCCCTTCTACGTAGCGTTCGGCTTAATCATCCCACAATTTCTCATAGTTCTGTTTCTCGTACACGAGCCCAAAGAACGAGCAGGCATGATCTGAAGTTAGCCTTTTTCATAACAATTTTTATTTCCCGACGCTCCATAATGTTGTGGACAGAAACTTTCATGACTGAGAAAATCATCGGGCACGGCACGTGGTACGACAAAACAGCCGCCAAAATAATAGAAAGAGAACGTAAACTAGGCCGCAGCCTAGACCTAGTGCGAACTGAGATGGGCTTAGGTGCCTCGGGCTTGCCTCACATCGGCAGCTTTGGCGACGCTGCACGGTCCTACGCGGTTACTCTAGCATTGAGAGAGCAGGGCTACAAGTCTGAGCTGGTCGCTTTTTCAGACGACAAAGATGGTTTACGAAAAGTTCCAGCAGGCTTCCCTAAGGCGATGCAGAAATACTTAGGCTATCCTGTCACAAGCATACCCGACCCTTACAAATGTCATGCAAGCTACGGAGAACACATGAGCTCTCTGCTGATAGAAGCCTTGGACAGGTCAAAGGTAGAGTATCGCTTCGTTTCGGCGAAGAAAGCCTACGAAGAAGGCTGGTTCAACGAAGAAATCAAGGCCATACTTACAAACGCCAAGCAGGTTGGGAAAATCGTAAAAGAAGAGGTGGGACAGGAAAGATACACTGAGGCGCTCCCGTACTTTCCGGTATGCAGCAACTGCGGACGAATCTACACCACAACCGCCCACGAATTCTTGCTGAAAGAGGAGAAAGTGCTTTACAGTTGCGATGGCATGGAAATCAAGGGAAAGTGGCTCGAAGGCTGCGGACACAAGGGTGAAGCAGACTACAGAAAAGGGGAGGGCAAACTCAGCTGGAAAAGCGAGTTCGCAGTGAGGTGGAAAGCCCTAGACATAAGGTTCGAAGCCTACGGGAAAGACATAGAAGATTCGGTGAGGATAAACGACCGCATCTGCCGCGAAATCCTCCACTACGAGCCACCCATGCACGCGAGATACGAAATGTTCCTAGACAAGAGTGGAAGAAAAATCTCTAAATCCGCTGGAAACGTGTTCACGCCTCAAGTTTGGTTCCGCTACGGCTCCCCACAGTCGCTCGTCTTGCTCATGTTGAAACGTTTCGTAGGCACGCGCGAGCTCTCAGTAGTAGACATTCCCCTTTACATGAACGAGTTCGACGAACTGGAAGACGTCTACTTCGGCAGGAAACAAGTCGCCAACGAGAAAGAACTCGCCAAACTCACGGGACTCTACAAATACTGCTGGTGGCTAAACCCTCCCAAAACGCCCAGCGTACACGTACCCTACAACCTCCTAGCCTACCTAGTCAAAGTTGCCCCCGAAGACAAAGAAGCTGAATACGTCGCCCAGAAACTACGGGAATACGGCTACTCAAAAAACGAGGAAATACCTCTTGCCAAATTAAAGGAGAGAATTGAATACGCCGCAAACTGGAACGAAGACTTCAAGGAAATCAAAGAAACTGCACTGACACTCGCGGCAAACGAGACGACAGCGGTGAAGGAGTTCGTTGAAAACCTCCAAGAAAAAGTGGACGCGGAAACCATTCAAAGCGCAATCTTCGAGACGGCTAGAAAACATGACATACCGCCGCGGCAGTTCTTCCAGACACTCTACACTATTCTTCTGGGAACACCTGCGGGACCAAGACTGGGTCCTTACATAATGGTTATGGGAAAACAAAGAGTGGCGGAGGCGCTTGATAGAGCTCTGGAGACAGAGTGAAAAAGCAAGATGTTTCGGGGTTTCTTTGAGCGCAATAGTTTTATACTTTTACACGTAACTTGCGATTACACTGGAGGGTAAAGTGTGGAGAAGAAGACACACATAGCAGATAAAGAGGCATTGTCGCTGCGTCGAACCTGTTTTGACATGTTTGGAGACGACCAAAAACTGTGCGACTCCGTAAACTTCACCGTATCCCCCGACCCAAGCGTCTTGGCGAAGAGCGGTGTAAGCTACTACGTTGAGTTGGCAGAAAAATACGAAAAAGGCACGAACAAAAACCCATTGATAGCGGGGGCAAACTATTGGAATGCTGGCAGAGTAGCGATTTACGAAGGAAACCTCGAACAGGCTAGGGAATACTTCTTAAAGTACGCTGAGTTAAACCCAGATTCCCCCTTCGTGAAACATTTTGAATACTACAGCGACAAAAAGAACGCAGAGAAAGCTATGAGAGTGGCACAGGAATACTATAAGAAGACTGGACAAAAAACCTAGCGGGACTGCTAGACCAGATTCTTTATCCATAAAACACTGGTTAATTCTGGCTCGTAGTCTAGTACGGAATAAGACGCTGGTCGTAGGGCTTAGTAATTTCTTACTGTCTTGTATTCTTGTTTCTTGGTTTCTTTCGGTTGTGGCTCTTTGTTTCAGGCTTCGTTTTGTCATTTTTTCACCTTTTGTTTGCGTGGTTTGTTCCAGTCAGGTTCGCTTAAACAAGGACCAATGCCTCATCTTCTCTTTCCGCCGAAAGAGTATGCGCGCGCGCAATAACTTGCCCCTCAACAATGTGATCGATCAATCGAAGAGAGGGCTTCCGACGGTCCAACCCTGTAGCAAACTGACAGGCTTCAGCTGCAATTATTGGACTGAACCGGGAAACCCATCAAAGGCTGAAGAATCGCCAGATAAAAATGTTCCTAGACTTGGTTCAAAAAGAAGGTGAAGTGTAATGCCACAGAAGGGATTAGTCAGCTACCCTGCGAACGGTCCATTAGACTTGAGATAAAGATTTGTTTGTCAATATCACTTTGTACCGTGTGCCCTCAAGCCTAGTCAGAGAGTTTGCTCTGAAGGTTGCTCGCAAGTATTCAGGTGGCATAAGCGAAGCAATACAGGATCTGATGGAAGAGGCGATCAGCAAATGAGTAAGAAACCTGCTAAGTGTGAAGATGGAGGTTGCGAGTTCGCGCCAACTATTGACAGCCACCGACTAGTATACGAAAGATCAACAGAGGAAATTCGTTATGCTAGACTGTGGGTCGAGATTCAATCTCCAAGACCATTGGCTGTCCGAGAAACAGAGAAGGAAGTTGATGTTAGTGAGCAGGCGTCGAATGTTTAATAGGCTCGAATGTCAAGGTTGCCAGTTCAAGGGAGGCACGTATTGTTGGCGGCAGTGCCCCTATAATATTTGGAAAAGAGTGGAATACTGAGAAGCGATGACGGCTTCCGTCAATGTTGAGACAAATGGTGAAACTGAATATGCGCGCGCAGTGGAGATGTCACCCGACAACTGCAGTCGGACTGCCGATATCATTCTGATTTTAGATTCATAAACGATAAGCTCTCAGGAGTTGAGAATGGAACATATGCGCGCGCGTTACCTTTTCCATCAGAACCAGAAGGAAGTTCTATGAATCAAGACCCAGCAATCTCCTGATCGCAGCCTCGATTATAATGGCATCAATAACTCTGGTCATTGTTTACTCCCCTCTTGGATTGCTCTTGGAGTTTGTCAAGCCCCCTCCATGGTTCTTGGGATTAATCTTGGGGATACTGGCTGCTACTTCTTCCTCGTCGAGGGCCTGAAGCATTTATTCTTCAGTCGTTATGAATTTTGAACCCACTCTAGATTGTTTTCTCTCGCATGCGCGCGCATTTCAGTTGGTGACGCCGGGGGTGGGATTCGAACCTCACTCTTGGTGGCGACGTCTCCGTGATCCTCATTTCTAATTGAACAATAATGTGAAATCGTTCTCCGCGGCGAATGCAAACAACTAAAAGCAGACAGAAGCTAATAGCCACTAATGTTGGAGGCCTGAACGATGAGAGAACAGATTAAGATTCTGGTTGGCTTTGACGGATCCGAGCGTTCTATGAAGGCTCTTAAGGAAGCTGTTCAAATCGGTAAGAAATTCACTGGCTCGATTACCATAGTTTCAGTTTACACAAAAGAAAACGAGGATGAAATCGAGCAAATGAGGAGCTACATTGAGTCTTTTCTAAAAGAGGAGGGGATTCAATACAATTTCAAACCTATCCTTGGTTCTAATCCTTCAAGAGCCATCTTGGAAACATCAGCGGAGGAAAAAGCCGACTTGGTAGTTGTTGGAAGCAGGGGATTAGGCAAGGCCGCTGCTTTCATTCTAGGAAGCGTTTCCAAGGAAGTTGTTTCGAGTTCCCTCTGCAACGTCTTGGTGGTCAAATAGGAAAGAACAGATAGGCGAAAAACAAGGGGAAGAGAGAATCTCAGGCTTTCTGACTGCTCTATCTGCAGTACTCTTACTATCTTTCGCGTTGAACCTTCTGTTAAGGAAAATCAAATTTCCTTCAATCATTGGTCAAATACTCGCAGGAATGCTCCTTGGCGTTCCAATAGTAAAGGCTCTGCTTTTCGACTCAACCTCCATTATAGCCCTTGATGTTCTTTCAACTTTCGGAATCGTTTTCTTACTCTTCCTAGCAGGACTCGAGATTGACATGAAACTAATCAAAGAAACAGCCAAGACCTCAATTCTCATTGGAGTAGCAGCAACACTAACGCCTCTATTTCTAGGCATATTTGTGCTGCTAGCAATAGGCTACACTTTGCCTGTGGCAATAGTATTTGGCATCGCCTTGTCAGTTACTGCGGGTGGAACCATAGTTGGAACCCTGATGGATTTAAACTCGACCAACACCAAATTGGGGGCGATATTTGTGGCTGCAGGCACCGTCGACGATATCCTGGAAGTCACCTTGCTAAGCGTCGTAACCTTACTGACACAGGGAGGAGGCTACTTCCAATTGGCCCTGTTGCCTTTCGAGCTGCTCGTGTTCATTGTTATCTCTTTCGTTCTTTTCAAGTTACTCACTAAGCTAATGGTCTACGTCAAAGCTCGAGAGGAACCAGGTGGACACAGCGTAGAGCTGTTTTCCGTGGCGATAATCATCCTCATAGGGATGGCGGCACTATCGGAATTACTCTCAATAGGATACTTGATCGGAGCTATAGTTGCTGGCTTCATCCTCCAAAATTCTATCAAGAAAATTGGCGAAAAGAGTGGTTTCCAAATAGTGAATACTACAAGATTAACCGCACTTGCTTTCATTGTACCGTTTTTCTTCGCGAACATCGGTCTAAACCTCAATGTTGGTGCTCTCCTGGAAAACCCGATTCTCATAGTAATCGCCGTTGCCATTGCTATAGGTGGCGCGATAATTGGCGCGTTCATCACTAAGCCGTTTTCCCGTTTGTCATTCAGACAGCTTTACGTGGTCGGGTGGGCGATGAGCTCAAAGGGATCTGTCGAACTGGTGGTGGCTTTACTTGCTCAGCGTTATGGTTTGCTTCCACCTGAAATCTTCAATGCTTTGGTGGCTATGGCTATCGTTACCACGCTAGCTTTTCCGTTCGTTCTCAAGAGGGAAATCCGAAGAAACCCCTTAGTCCTAAGTCAGTGAGAACCGATAAAGAGTTACATCAGCAATGAGTTGGGGAGATGTTCAAAAGAGACATGATCAAGCTAACCGACATGAAGACAAGAAATAGGTTTCTTGCTTGCTTCAGCCTTGTTCTTGACAAGAAGAACAACCCAGTTGAAGAGGCTGACCTTGAAAATCTGAGGGCCCAATATCCATATGTAAAAATGGTTTACGCCAACACGGAGGGAAAAGAATGTTTAGGCAATTTCTAGCCTCGCCACTTCCTTATTTCTTCAGCGAGGGGTAGCTTTTTGAGTCTTTTTTGCCCCTCGTACTATTAACCTCAATTGAGGTGTTTCTTCGTTTTTGTAGTATGCTGTTCACTCGATTTCGATAATATCTATGTGTAGTCGATTCTGATATGACCTATACTTTCCTATTCCATTAACTTCAATAGATGTATGCCCAATCTGGTAAACAGTTTTTATCCGTCTTCTAATAGTCCGTTAACCGTCGTCCGTCGTGGTCGTCGTGGTCGTCCGTCGTCGTCCATGTTGGTTTGGTTGGTTGGTTGGTTGGGGTGAAATTTTATGCACACACAGAGAAAATGACGGCGATAGCGTGCTGAAGGCGTGATGCTGCCTGTTGGTAGAAGAAGCATATCAGTATAGAGCTCTGGAGAATGGCAAGGCTTTCGAGATTGCCAAGAAGCTTGTATTAGGCTACCTTTAGGTTCGATATTGCGAGTTTGACTTCTTCGGGTTTGTTTAAGTCGCTTATTCTTCTGAGTCTTTTGACTGAATAGGATATGTTTTTAGTGTTCCGTCTGTGAGTCCAGATGCTTTAAGTTTTATTAGTGTGTTTATTATTAGGCTCTCGTTGTTATGTCGTAATCCAGTAAATTGGGCCCGTAGTCTAGTACGGATTAGGACGCTGGCCTGCGGAGCCGGAGATCCTGGGTTCAAATCCCAGCGGGC
>CAZJAQ010000033.1:0-14881 GCA_964544285.1 uncultured Candidatus Bathyarchaeia archaeon | reverse complement strand
ATTTGGGCGGAGATAGACACATAGCTAAGAAGATCATTTTTTGCTTCAATTTTGAGACTGAGGAGATATTGCCCATTTTCAAAACCAGCCACCTAGAACATTTTCTTACCAATATCGTGGAAAGGCAAGAGTACCCGACAAACTATGACAGTCTTACCTTAGGCGAGAAATATGAACTCCTTAACTCAGAAGTTCTTGAAGTCAAAATGAAATGCCCAGAAACCCAGTCTTGGGAAATTCCTTATTTCGCAAGATTCTTATATGAATCCTATCCTCCGCCTAAAATGGATTCTCGCAACATGGGCGGACTTGGAGCTAAAGCGAAAATTGAACGACAACAACAGTTTGCAGATTTTGTGAAGTTGCTCACCGAACTACAAAGGAAGGGTAAGATTTCTGGGGAAGAATTCAGACTCAATCGGAAATTGTGGGAAGATCATCCAGAGGACAGGAAAGCTCTCGTTGACCGACTCACCCTTCTGAACAGATAGTCATGCTGTTGACTGTTGTGCTAGTTGTTACCTCAGTGTCTTCTTTAGTTCGTTCACGATTGCTGGTACCAGCTCGTAGAGGTCGCCAACAATCACATAGTCGGCTACTTCGAAGATGGCTGCTTCGGGGTCTTTGTTGATGGCAACGACCACTTGTGAATCCCGCATTCCTGCTACGTGTTGAATCATGCCGCTTATGCCGCATCCAATGTAAAGCGTGGGTTTAATCTTCTTCCCCGACAAGCCGACCCATCCAGTGAACCATTTTCGGTCTTCAGCCAACGGCCTCGTGTTGCCCACTTGACCGCCGAGAACCTGGGCGAGTTCTTCGAGGGGTTTGAAGTCTTCTTTTTTCTCGATGCCCCTTCCACCGCACACGACTATTCGTGCCTCTTCGATTTTCACGTCAGCCACTTCAACCTTCTTGATGCCCACGACTTCTATCTTCGGCTCCTCGAACTCGACGGAGGCTTTCACCACTTCACCCCTTCTTTCCTTGGGTTCGAGCTTCTCGAACGTTCTCATGGGGACAGTTGCGATTTGAGGTTTCTTGCGGTAGGAGGCTGTTACGAGGGCTGTTCCACTGTACACAATTCTCTTGGTCGCGAGTTGTCCTTCTTCGTTGATGGACAGTTGGCTACAGTCAGGCGTGCATCCTGTTTGAAGTCTTGTGGCAAGACGGGAAGCCAGTTCCTTTCCATTCTTGGTAGACCCGATGAGAATTATTTCAGGTTTGTTGCTTTTTGCAAGGCTTGTTAATGCATTCAGATAGGTTTCTGTCTGGAATTCTTTTAGGCGTGGGTGGTCGACTACGAAAACCTTGTCAGCACCATGTTTAATTATTTCATCGGCTTTGTTCTCTATTTCCGTTCCGAGAAGAACTGCTGCGAGTTCCGTCTTAAGACCTCTCGCCAGTGGGGTTCCGCCAGCTAATAGTTCCAGCATCAGATCATAGTTCTCTGAAAAAACCCAAACTCCCTTATTTTCACTCATTGCTCCTTACCTCCCCGCAACGCCTTCTTGGATGAGCGCTTTCACCAGTCTATCGGCGATTTCGGCAGGAGTCTCTCCCTCGATGACGGTTTTTTTCCGTTCTACCTTTGGTGCCAACACTTCAATGATTCTGACGCCTGAACCTGCCTCCCCAACCTGTTCTGACGAAATATTGACGTCTGCCAGCTTCCAAAACACTATTTCCTTCTTGGAGGCTTTCATTATTGCCATGAGCGATGGAATCCGTGGCTCGTTAATCTCCTTCGTCACAGTAACGATGGCTGGAGTACTAGCCCTCACCATCTCATAACGGTCTTCAAGAACTCTCTCGACAGTGAGCGTAGTGCCTTCTAAGCTAATTTGCCGCGCATACGTGATTATAGGGATCTTCAGAAGCTCAGCGAGGCGGGGTCCAACCTGTGCTGAAAAACCATCAACGGACGCCTCGCCACAGAGTATAAGGTCGAATTGACCGATTTTCTTTATCGCTTCAGCTAACACGAGGGAAGTGACTAGTGTATCGGAATTCTGCAAAGCCTCCTCTGTTACGAAGTATCCTCTGTCAGCTCCCATCGCCAAAGCTTCGCGAATCGAAGTCTTCGCGTCTTCAGCGCTCACGGTGACGGTTAGGGCTTCGCCGCCGAGTTTTTCCTTAAGACGAACGGCTTCCTCCAACGCGTTCTTGTCGAAATCGCTGATTTTCCGCGGCACTCCGGCTGTTACTAATCGCCTTGTGGACGGGTCTACCTTCAACTGGCTAACGTCGATGGCTTGTTTGAGGCAGACTATTATCTTGGGCATCTTCTTCTCACCTAGATGGATTTACTTATTGAGCAAAATGTTTCGAATTAGCGTTTTGGTTACGACTCACGGTTTCAAGTACGAGGCTCAGCAAGCCCACAGTTTGTTTTGTTCAATTCAGTTATCAAGGTCGGTAACTCGGTAATCGACTTAATCATGTGTGTAGCCCCTGCGTGGTTCAGCTTCCTAATCGCCTCGTTGTCTGTCGCCATTCCCACCGCCATCACTTTTAATATTTTGGCGCTTCCCATGTCGACGACGCTGTCACCCACAACGATGGCTTCGTCGCCATTAATGTTCAAAGCTTCCAAGGTAGTGGAGAGATGCGACGGGTCAGGTTTCACCCTTGAAACGGCTTCTCGCGCGACGATTGCGTCGAAAAATTGTTTGAGGCGAAAGTTATCCAAGATGTAATCTGTGGATTTCTTACTGTTAATCGTGAAAATAGCCAACTTCAGACCCATCTTCTTCAAAGCCTTAAGAGTTTCAGACACGCCCGGCATGAGGGAAGTCTCACGGGCAGCTTTAAGCTCACGTTTACGGGCTATGGAAAAGACGCTTCTTTGAATCTCAGAGAATTCACGTTCTTTTTTGCCGTTGTTTACCATGTAGATTTTTGCTTTCTTTAACATTTCGAAGATGCTTTCGTTTATAGAAAACACTGAAGCTGGCAATCCTTGGTTTATGAGGAACTGCATAACTTCGGCTCTTACGGCTTTGTAGTCGAGGTTGAACTCGGCGAGGGTTCCGTCGAGATCGAAGACAACAGCCTTTATAGTCACTTTAGACACTCCGAATTTCTTGTGGCTGGCGATAGTGCAGAATCTTGTCTGATATAGGTTTCGGTTGAGAAGGGGTTATAGAGAATGCTGGGAAAAAAGGCTGGAATTAGCCTTCGACTACGTACCTGTAGGCAATGTATTTCCCCGCTGTGGCGCTGTCTCGAATGATTTTTACGATCTCGCCTGCTCTTGCGCCTATGGCTTTCACTGCTGGGTCGGAAGTTTTTATTCTCGGTAGCTGATAGGGTTGAACACGATATTGGGCTAGTAGTTTCTCTCGTTCCTCTTGTGGTAAGATTTCGTGTCTCGGCACCAGCTTTTGGTCAAAAATGTCGAAAATCGGAAAAATCCGTGGAATCAGTTCTATTTTTTTCTTTCGCGCGTTCGTTTTGGCGGCTTGCGTGTAGCGTCCGCTCGTGACTATTAAAGCTCTTTCCAGCTTTTCCTCTTTCATTATTTTCGCCAGTTGGTTAATGTATTGGACGCCCACCGTTCCCTGTGAGGGAATGCAATAGATCATGGATTTGCCCCTTGGCGTTTTTACGAAGCATCCTACGGCGTTCTTGTAGCGCTTCTTTTCTAAGAGCTTGTAGCCCCTGAGGTTCACGAGAACTTCAGCTTTTTTCTCATCTACAGTCAATGGAGTCTTACTGCTCAAACGTGTAGCCTCTGATTAAGCCGAATACTTAAGAGACGTCGTCCCCACAACCCTTAAACTTTACGCTTTCAACGTTGCGTATCTTTAAACAAGTTTGAAGAATACATACGAAATTCTTATTTGCCCACTCCATTTCTCTTCGTGGCGAGGAAGAAACGTTCAATGAGAGCCATCGAGGTCGCCATGATAGGTGTCTGTGCTGCTCTTTACGCAGTTGTAGGTCGATTGACAGACTTGGGTATTACAGTGGGCGGAGTTGCGTTTTGGCCTGCAGCAATAATCCCAGCTGTGTTTGCAGTCCTGTTTGGTTCTTGGACGGGGGGAATCGGGGCGGCTATAGGTATTTTTATAAGGGACATGCTTTTTCATGGAGACCCACTGCTCAGCCTATCCGCAGGTGTCACCTCTAATTTTGTCATGTTCTTCTTCATTGGCTACATTTCCCGTACAAGTCTTGATTGGAAAAAAATTAGCACAGGTGCAATCATAGGTAGCGTAGTCATCGTTTCAGGTCTCCTGCTGCCTACGATTTTGTTACCAACCGAATCCGAAGCCTACTTTCGGTTCGAGTTATCGCCTTTAGAAATTATTCTGTTATTTGTGTTGACCGTTGTTGCGAGTCTACTCGTTATGATGGCTGTTGCTAGATTCTGGCCTGAATGGAAAAATTATGGTGTTGGATCCATAATAGGGTTAGGAACAGGAAGCGCGATAATAGCGATCGTGGTGTGGGCATACAGTCAGGTTTTCTTTTCTGCACAAGGCTATTTCAAGGCTCCTATATCGTCGTCATTTATTCCTATTATTTTTGTGTGGACGTTTGCTACCGAGATTCCATTCATCATGGTGCTGGGACCGCCGATCATAAAGGCATGTTATAAAGCGATTCCATCTCTGAAGCCTCGGGAGACAAGCCCAAGAAAGGGACAATGATTGGCCGTAAAAACTGCTAAAGCCTTCTGCCCAGCAGGAATCTCCAGCTTCTTTGAAATCTGCGACAAGACACCTGCGGGTGCACCAATCACCAACCCAGAACGCATAGGTGCTCGTGGCGGTGGGTTTGTGATTGGAAGAGGAGTAATCACAGAAGTAGCAGTTACAGAATCGAAAAATCCTTTCTTAAGGGTTTACATCAACAAAAAGCTTGCACCGAACGCAGAAACGACGAAAACTGTCGCGACGACCCTTCTCGAAAAATCCGATGGACAATATGAGACGACCATACATCACAAAGTCGCTGTTCCTATGGGTGCAGGTTTCGGATCGAGTGCGGCAGGAGCGTTAAGCACAGCATTAGCATTAAGCAAAGCTTTAGGCATCAACCTCACACTAATCCAAGCGGGCAAAATAGCCCATGTGGCAGAGGTGAAATGTCGAACTGGCTTGGGCACTGTGGGACCAGTGGCCCTCGGCGGATGCGTAGTCACAGTTGAACCTGGAGCGCTTGGGCTTTCAGTCATCGACCGAATCCCTACAACCTCCGATCACAGGATAGTAGCGGGCTACTATCGGTCGATTCCAACAAAGGAAGTGTTGGCGTCTGCTAAGATGCGTGAACTGGTGAATAAATTTGGGAGAGAGGCCGTTCACAGAATCCTCATCGACCCTTCTTTGGAGAATTTTATGCAAGCTAGTAGAGAGTTTGCTAGAAATACTCGGTTCGTTACGCCTATGACGGAGAAGCTGATGAAGTTGGCTGAGAAAGCGGGAGCGATCGGCGCAGCCCAGAACATGGTTGGAGAAGCCGTGCACGCATTGACTATGGTGGATAATGCGAAGAGGATAGTGGAAGTTTTTAAGGAAGTTCTGCCACCTGCGAACATTCTTACAGCAAAGATTGACACCCAAGGCGTACACCTTCTGAGTTGAAAACATTGAAGAAAACCTTCAAAGTTGTGGCTGTTGGCGGAACCTTCGACGAATTCCACAAAGGTCACCGAACTCTGCTCAAAACAGCCTTCGAAGTCGGTGAGAAGGTTATGATTGGGTTGTGCACTGACACTTTGGTGGAAAAATTGGGAAAGCCCCATGAAATTGCGCCCTTCGCCGTGAGACAGGAAGAGCTCAAGAGCTTCTTAATTAGACATGGTTGGTTTGAGCGAGCTGAAATCGTGCCTCTGTACGATGCGTATGGACCTGCGCTGACGAATGAGAGAATAGAGGCAATAGTGGTGAGTCGAGAAACAGAAGCGAGAGCTCGCGAGATTAACGAGAAACGTAGGGCTAACAACCTCCCGCCTTTAAGCATCGTCGTCATTGAGATGGTGTTGGCGGAGAACTGCGACCCCATTTCGACGACCGGAATTCGCCGGTTGGAAATCGACCACGAAGGACGACTGTTGAAGAAGTTGCGCACAACGTCAAAATGATTACGTCAGCGCCTCTATGAGTGCTTTTTTGTCGGTGAAAGTTTAATTAGCATGTTGGGTTAACTTGCATCGCTGAGCTTGCTTGAAGGCTTGATTATGCAGTTTATCCCCATAAATAAGCCCTTGATTGATGCAGAAGAGATTGATGCGGTTGGCAAGGTTCTGAGGAGTGGCATTCTGACGAGCCGCGCCGAGAGCGGTTCGATGGTGAGACAGTTTGAAGAAGCCTTCGCAGACTTTGTGAAAGCCAGGCATGCTTTTGCGGTGAACAGTGGGACGGCGGCTCTTCATCTGGCGCTCTTAGCCGCTAGTGTGAGGCGTGGAAGTGAAGTCATCGTGCCCAGCTTTACTTTCGTGTCCACCGCCGAAGTGGTCATGCTGGTGGGGGCTAAGCCCGTTTTTGTCGACATAAACCCAGACACCTACAACATCGACCCCGAGAAAGTTCAGAAAGCGGTGACTAAGAGGACAAAGGCAATTATGCCCGTCGACCTTTTCGGCTTGCCTGCCGACATGAAACCCATCGAAGAAATCGCTGAAGAGCACGGTTTGGTGGTTGTTGAAGATGCGGCGCAGGCTCACGGCGCTCAATATGGTGGAAAGCCTGCTGGGAGTTTCGCTGATTTGGCTTGTTGGAGCTTCTACGCCAGCAAGAACATGACTACTGGCGAAGGTGGTATGATAACCACGAACAATGATGACTATGCGGGTAAGCTGCCTTACATGCGTTCGCACGGTGAGACTAGAGAGTACGTTTCAAGCATGATTGGGGGGAATTTCCGCATGCCCGAGATGGAAGCAGCAGTGGGCTGCGTGCAGCTTAGGAAGTTGCCGAAGTTCCTAAACCAGAGGCGGAGGAACGCTGAGAGGCTTGTTGCAGAGCTTCGCGGCGTCGACGAGCTGCAGTTGCCAACCGTGCCCGAGGGCTACAGGCATAGTTGGTATCTTTTTACCGTGAGGCTCAAAGACGCTGACGTGAAGAAGAGGGATAGGGTTGTGGGCGAGTTGAGGAGGCTTGGCATCGGAGCCACAGTCTACTATCCCGTGCCTATCCACTTGATGCCCTTCTATCGAAGGTTCTGCAAGCATCGTCTTCCTCATACTGAGAGGGCGGCTAGACAGGTCTTTTCTCTGCCCGTTCACCCAGCTGTGACTGCTAGACAGGTAGATTACATAGCGGCTTCGTTGAGGGAAATTCTCAGATAATTTCGTAAGTGTAATATTGGAATACTTTCTACAATAGTTCTTGAGATAGAATGCCCTTAACACCTTTCCATTTAGGGCCTGCGCTACTTTTTGGCCTACTCTTGTTTAAGTTTGTTGACTTTCCAACTTCCTTGGTGGCAAGTGTCATCTTGGATGTGGAGCCTTTCATCGTGCTGTTTTTTGGTCTTAACTATCCTCTACATGGATTCTTCCATTCCTTTGTCGGCGGCTCCATCGTGGCAGTAGTCCTTGGGTTCGTCATGTTGAGACTTAGCAGTGTAACAACGTTGGTGATGACGCCGTTTAAGCTTGAGCAGAAATTCTCGTCGAATAGTGTGTTCTTGGCGTCTTTCCTAGGGACTTTTTCTCACATATTGCTGGATTCTGTTATGCATGGGGACATAATGCCCTTCTACCCGTTTGGTCTAAACCCCTTCTTCGGCGGTGGCTGGTTTATTGGTGTTGAGCTCCACGCTTTTTGCCTGTTCTGTTTTTTTGCCGGGGTTGTCTTGTATGGTGCTATGCTCATAGTCAAAGGTATAAGAAGACCCAAAGCATCTCAAGCCACTGCACAATCGGTAAATAAAGAGCCATAAAGGCTTTTGCGAAGTGTTATTAAAACACGTGGTTACTTAATTTTTTGAGGAATTGGGTTGGAAACAGAGGTTGCAAAGAAAGGGATCGATAAAGTAAAGGTTGGACTTGTGGTATGTGTCGTTGTGGCTGTTGCCCTTGCTTCTTTCAGCGTTTGGGTCTGTGCCGACCTGCGTGCGCAGAGGGACTTGAACGATAGTCTTCAGCGTCAGTTGAACCTGATAAACGTGTATTTTGAGAGTTACGTGGCGACTCATAACTACAGCAACTCGGAATACGAGGACTACGTGGCCAACCATCACTATGCTGACTCTGAGTATGAGGGCTATGTGGCTAGCCACGAGTACACGAACGCGGAGTATGAGGAGGCACGGTTTTTCTTCTACTACGTCAAGCCCGACGGGCAGAAGTTTGGGGTTTACGATTTGGACGCTTACTTGCAGGGTTTAGAGTGGGATAAGCCGTATCAGGAGGACGTGTTTGACTGCAGCGAGATGAGTGCCGCGCTGGAACGGATTCTGGAGAATGAAGGATGGAACACGGTCATTGTTGTTGGAGATTCTCCGTTCGGCGGGGCACCTCATGCTTGGTTGCTGGTTGAGACGAGCGAAGGCGGGTACATGCCTGTTGAGGCTACGACGATTAGAGTCGTGTGGTGGGACGACCCGTATTTTGACGGTTATTTTGAGTATGACGTTGGTTTTGAGACGATTAAAGAGGCCATAGCCAGCAGCGAAAGCGAGTTTGACTGGTGGAACAGCTGACTATTAGGAGAAGAAAAGCACGTTCAACCCAAATCCCACCTAACACTAAAGACACTTAACGGTTCCCTTCCATTCCATCCAAGCAATTTTGAATTTTATGTGTAAAGGGGCACTCTTTAAGGGTTGAAGGTTTACAGGTTCTAAGGGTCATATCTTTTTCCATAGTTTACGAGTATAAGCACTGCATCGTACAGGTCTATTATTCCGTAAGGTTCTTCTATGTCACAGTGTGGATTGAAGTTTTCATCTCCTAGCTTTGAGCCGTAGGATACTAGAACAAGAACAGCATCATAGAGGTTTACTTCTAAGTCATGGTTTATGTCTGCTGGATTCCAGTAAGGATTCATCAGAGGATAGTTGTCAACTCCTTCCCAGGGTAGTTCAGTGTCACCGATCCCATCACCATCCAAGTCTGTGCCATTGTAGTTGCTCCAGTAGTTGCCTTCGCATCCATTGTCCCACGTGTTAGCTGAATTGAAGTCAGCTGCTTGCAGCTCCCAGCTATCTATGATATTGTTATGATAAATCATGTTTTCAAGAGAATCATGTGAGATCACTCCTCTATTGTTTGAAAATACATAGTTTCTTGTGACCGTGCAACCTGAGGACTCGAGTATCAGAATACCATTGATTCCGTTAAATCTGATATCGTTGTCGGCGATGATATTGTTGTCACAGAGGAGTTTAAGCTCCACTCCATGCGCTCCGTTTGAATGAAACTTGTTTCTGATGATGCTGTTGTTCTTGTTATCTAGCCAAAAGTAGATTCCTGCATGACCATTCGATTGGAAACAATTCTCTCTGAAGTAGTTCTGTCGAGAGAACATCATTCTTACTCCGTCACTGGAAGGACCAGAAATAGATATGTTGTTGTATGCAACTTCGTTATCGTGTGAAGCGTACATCACTAAACCCCAGCCCTGATCTGAAACCAAGTTATTCCCTATTACGTCATTGTTGGAAGAATCAAGCAACCAAATCCCGAATAAATTCGAAGATACGTTGTTCTCAGCTATCTGGGAATTTTGAACTGCCCAGAAAGTCATTCCATTACCGAATTGGCGTATACCGGAGCCAAGCTTGTTCAAGCTAGCATTGTTATTTGAGATAAAACACCACGAGGAATTACTCAGGACAATACCGCCAACATTCTCTGCAGCTTCGTTATACTGAATTGTTGTATTGCTAGAGTCATACAGATACAAGCCCACGGGGTTATGGGAAACTAGATTGTCAGCGATCATGTTATTCCTAGATGACAAGATTGCGATTCCATAACCAAGGTATCTTGTTATCTCTAGGTCGAAATGCCCAGGGTTCGCTAGAACTTCCCAACCTAACACCTTAATTATGTAATGTCCATTGGGTGGATTAATAAGATAAACATGCACATTTCGCTCTTTAGCATCCCCATAGCTCACATATTCCTGAAGTTGTGGTTCATTGTCATTGTTTCTGTCATAAAAGAGCCCAATGAATAGTTGATTTACGTCTTCACGTCCCAAAGCTTGAATGCTGATTGCTGGCGTATGCTCAGTTATGTTAAAAAAGGCAGTGTAGCTACCGTTGATAAGATTGTGCAAGTACCATCTATTGACGGGAGATACGAAATCCTGGTAGATCTCCTGATTAGTCCGAATCTCAGTCTCATTGCGGCCATTCGAAGAGACTAGGTTAGAAGATATAGCATTGTCATCGCTCTCCACTTTTATGCCTTCCTCGCAGTTTTGGACTCGCAATCCCTTTACGGAGACATAATCTGCTGTAACTAAGATCCCGTAACCAGTTCCATTTCCATCGATAACTGTGTTGTTTGTGTCTTCGCCAAGTAGAGATAGAGGCTTGTTCACAACTACATGCTCATTATATACTCCACACTTTACAAATACAGTATCTCCATTGCTTGCTGCATCAACTGCTTCTTGGATTGTTGGGTAATCATCTGGGACTGTTATCGTCCCAGCTCCGACTGGTAGAATCCTGAATGATAACGGTAACATTCCCATTAGAAGTGAAGTCAGGATAAGCAATGAGCTTATTCTTCTCAACTAGTCTCTCCAAACACACTCTGTCTTTCTTTCTTCCTATTATCATTTTTGAAAGAATCTTCTATTCATAACATCTGACACATACAAAAAGAAACACATTATTTTCTTTCTTCAAGTACCAGAGAACGTTAAATAGTGTGGGATGCTGTTCTATTAGCGGGGGATGATGACGCCGTCCCAGACCGACAGTCGTGGATGAGGACCTCATGACGGGCAGACCCCAAACAACTTCTAAGTGAAAGGCTTTGAAAAAACAGAAAACACGGGTCAAGTTTTGTCCGAAATGCGGCTCCACACACATCCAATGGGCAAGCGGACTACCCCAGTTATGGTCAATCTGGGAATGCAAAGACTGCGGCTACCGCGGAACCTTCATAGTCGAAGACAGCAAACTTGCCCAAAAAATCCGAGAAAAATCTCAGAAAGCGGTTAAAGAAGAATAAAAGCAATATACGTGGCTTTGTAAAGCAACTAGCCGAGGAAAAAACTTGGCTTCGTTAAGGGCTCTCGCCCCATCCCTGCCCAGAATCACCATCGCAGCCGCAGTCGGTGCCGCCCTCCACATAGGACAAGGCAACCCCAAAATCGTCGACCAACGAGCAGTCGACTTCTCCAGAGCCGCCCTAAAACAGATGGAAATCGACGGCGAAGTAATCAGCTGCGAAGGACCGAAAGACAACGCCCCAGCGTTCAGCCGAAGAGAAAAAGTAGGCCTCGGACGCGGACCCAAAGTCGAATTCGTCGTAGACCCCGTCGACGGCACGACCGCCACCTCGAAGGGAAGAAAAGACGCCATCTCCGCTCTGGCATGCGCCCCGAAGGGCTGCTTCCAAGTCCTCCCAGACGACGGCTACTACTTCAAAGTAGCCACAGACTACCACTCGAAGGGCAAGCTTTCCCTCGACATGTCCATCGAAGAAATCGTGCAGACAGTGGCTGAGCAGAAGAAGATGCGCCTCGAAAACTTCACGGTCATAATGCTCGAACGCGACAGACACCGCGAAATCTTGGAGAGACTGAGAAAACTAGGAGTCAGGATAATCTTAATCCAAGACGGAGACATCGCCGCGTCCGTCGTAACGTGCATCCCCAACTCAGGCGTCGACCTGCTCCTCGGCGCAGGCGCCGGTCCAGAAGCCACCATCGGAGCCACCGCCGTCAAATGCCTCGGAGGAACCATGCTCGTCAAAGTTTGGAGAGACAAAAAAGACGACGCCAAGAGGCTGGAGAGGCTGGAGGCCGAAGGAGTCGACGTCGACAAGACTTATTCAGAGGGAGAACTAGCCAAGGGCAACCAGCTGGTCTTCGCAGCGTCGGGGGTCACGAAAGGGGAACTCCTAGACGGAGTGCGGTTCATCCCCAACGGCGCCATAGTCAGCTCACTCTGCGTGCGGCTGCCAAGCGGAACCTACGAGAAATCGGAGACGATGCTGCGGTTTAAGGGGCACCCCGTGTACGAGCAGCTAACATAAAACCTTACAGCTTCTCCACAGAAAAAAAGAGAGGAGGTTTAGGGAAGTCCTATTTCCCCGATTTCTGCGAGGTCGCCAAGGCGGTTCATCTTAATCTTCCAGTCAGATATCGTGTAGAGCACATCGTCGATGTAGAGCGCGCGTTTGACGTAGTAATACCAATGGTTGTAGACCACATCCTCTAGATGAGTCACGCTGCCCCTCAGCACAAGACCATCAGTCAGGGTTATGTCGAACACGAAAAGCCCTTGTTCCACCGAATAGTCGTAGCTATAGATTGTGACTGGAATCGCGAGCAGGTTTTTGGCTTGTGAAAAGAGGAACGCCTTATGATCAGACAAAGCCAGCGACTCTGACCAGTAGCCTTCAAACCTGTACTCGCTCATGTTCTTCGGGGCGCTTACGTTGCTGACGTCGAAGAGTGAAACCCTAACGTTGTTGGACTCGTCTCTGCCCACGCCTATTACATGATCCTCATCGTAGGGATGGAGATAGCGAGTGAACCCTGGAATCTTCAAGTAGCCCAAGATTTTGGGTTGGCTTGCGTTTGCCACGTCTATGACAAAGAACGGGTCTCTCCTAACGATTGACGTTGAGAGGTAGCAGCGGTCTCCCATGAATCTTGCTGAGTCGAGGGTCTCGTTGACCTCGATGTCCAGCAGCTTTCCAACGACGTTCAAGTCCATGTCCAATACGAATAGGTTGCTTCGCGGAACGCCGCTTATCCATGTTGCAGTGGCTATTCTAAAGTAGCCGCCGTACTCGTCCATCGAGAACTGATTAAGCTCGTTGCCCAACACTTGTCCTTTGGCTTCGGCAGTCATGTTGTTGCCCTGAATGTGGACCCGATAGATTGCCGTGTTGCTGATTGTGGTGTTGGCGTTGAATTCTGGGAATGTTACGTACATGTTGTCCTGCGAAACGTACATGCTGCTCGTCCCGCCCAGCATGAGGGTCATGTAGGTCGGCGCTTCGGTCATGTTGTGCATGTTCATGGCGATGAACGTGGTGTACTGATAATATTCATCTGAGCCATTGTAGTAGTGGATTTCAGAGGGCAACACCTCCTTTACCAATCGGTTGTTCGAGTAGATTTTAGGAAGGATAACCGTGTCGTAAACCACGTAGGCTGGTTGGCTTACGACGAAGTAGACGTAGTCTCCTATCATTCTGGAGTTGAAGTAGCTGCCTGTCAAGACAAGGTCATCTAGAAACGTGGGGTCTGTTCTGTCATGGATGTCGTAGATTTGTATGAAGGTTTTGACGTCTATAGTGTAGTACCCATAGCTATAGGGGTTCGAGGGGATGAAGTATTTGCTTCCCAACACTGCCAAGCGGTCACCACTCACAAAAATGCCTTCAGGGTACAAGTCGCCGAAAGTTATGTTAGCCACTATTTCCGCGGTCTGGGGTGGATGAGCCCTGATTATGTAGAGGGTGTTGTTGGACAAGACGTAGATGTAGTCGCCGTCGGTTTTCACAAAGTCTGCTTCGTCAACTCCCGCCACCTGAATGTTCGTGCCCGAGTAATCGGTGGTTAAGCCTGGTGAGTTGGAAGTCGCTTCAAAGCCTTCAACGAGAGCGTCTAATTGACGGACGTCTGCGGGGCTGTAGAAAGCGAAGGGTCCTTGAGTTCTCGAATTCGTCAGCAGAAAGTTTCTCAGTACATCGTAGGAAGCAAACGTCGTGAACAAGGATGAAGGAGGGGTTGAAACAGGCGGGGGGTTCCCAGTTTCTGGGTTGTATACGCCGAATTTGTAGGCAAAGGCGGCTGCGAGTGTGACTAGAAGAATGGCGACGACTCCGTAGACTAGTGCTTGTTTTTTGATTCTGCTTTCCATAGGTTTTTTGCACCAACCAGAAAGTAGGGGTTCATCATATTTTATGCTAAGCATTAGAACATGTTGTACCAGAAGTTAGAATGGTTTTAGGGACCATACTCGGAAGGCTTCGAGCCAGAGGATTATGGTTATTGCCGCTCCGAAGACGAGGAAGAACAGGTTTTCGCGTGAGAAGCCTTGCATTAAGACTAGGAGATAGGTGATGTATGAGGCGGTTGAGAAGATGGCGTAGAAGAAGTATCGGGGGAAGAGGAGTCGCCCGAGCTTGACGAAGTCGCGGAGCACTCCGATTTTTACTTCGCTGGCTAGGAAGTAGTTGCCGCCTATGTCTTGTTTTTGCACGAGCCCTAGTTGGCGGAGTTGTTCGAGATGGTGTTGGGCTACGCTTGGGCTGCTGAAGCGGAGGGCTTTCTGGACTTCGCGTATGCTCATGGGGCAGCCTTTTTTCAGTAGGAGCCAGTAGACGTCCCAGTCTTTTCCGCGAAGGGAGTATTCGAACTTGGTGCCGTTCTCTGAACTCAAGAAGCAACATCTTCCTGTAGTAAGGGTTGACAACACGTGCTTATAATTCCAATTTTTAGAACAGTGCCGAAGAAGTGTGCGTCTACACGCTGAATGGTGGGGCTGCCCGGATTTGGACCGGGGTCACGAGAGCCCAAGTCTCATAGCCTAGACCAAGCTAGCCGACAGCCCCATGCCCTCTGAATAAAGCAACAACAATTAATTAACATTACCACCAAACATTCCTAATAGGACGGTCTAGACTAGACGCAGAGAACACAAAAAAGCGCCACAAACAACATTCGCATCATCGCTTCTCCCTAAAACTCC
Organism: uncultured Candidatus Bathyarchaeia archaeon; assembly: GCA_964544285.1. Classification (GTDB taxonomy): domain Archaea; phylum Thermoproteota; class Bathyarchaeia; order Bathyarchaeales; family SOJC01; genus CAYGVX01. The sequence continues at coordinate 31 of CAZJAQ010000033.1, read as the reverse complement.
GCAAGGCATACAAACCGACAACAACCCAGTA
>CAZJAQ010000032.1:0-15137 GCA_964544285.1 uncultured Candidatus Bathyarchaeia archaeon | reverse complement strand
GTCCCAGTTTTCCATCTTTCTTCGATTCTAAGCTACCTCAACTTGGCTAATAAATTCATTGCCAGCAGCTGCTTGGAAAAGCTTATTAGGATTCTTTCTGTGTTACCTACAACGCTGGCGGATGTAATGTCCGCTGGAATGTAACCCCTCATGTTGGGGTTGAACCACAAACGGAGAATGCACAAATGACTTACAAGTATATCGCGAAAGCTTGGGAAAAGCCCGAAGCCTCTTTTGTGAAAGAGCTAATGTGGCATAGGCTGATTAAGTGGCGCAAACAGCCCACGATCATGAGAGTTGAAAAGCCCACTAGGCTGGACAGAGCGCGAAAGCTGGGGTATAAGGCTAAACAAGGCTTTGTGGTTGTTAGGGTTAGGATAAGGCGAGGGGGCTTGAGCAAATCCAGACCCAGGTCGGGTAGGAGTCCTAGACGCATGGGTGTTACACGATACAAGCCTGCGAAAAGCTTCAAGCTTATAGCTGAAGAGCGGGCGGCGAGAAAGTTTCCAAACCTCGAAGTCCTTAACTCTTACTGGGTTGGAGAAGACGGACGCCACAAGTGGTTCGAGATTATCCTAGTTGACCCGGCGCATCCCGTCATTAAAGCAGACAAGGATGTCGGCTGGATGGGCGAAGGAGTGCATAGAAGGCGAGTTTTTCGAGGACTGACCAGTGCGGGAAAGAAGGTTAGAGGACTCCGCCATAAGGGAAGGGGCGCAGAAAAAGCTAGATAAATTAGTCTCCATCTCCCATTTTCTGCCTTACGCCAAGGGAGCTAAATAGTTTTATTAGCTCTGTAGTGAATCTTCTAAAAGAGGATTCCAATGTTGAGGAATGAAAGAACGGCTTTGCGAAATCGTCTAGTTATTAGTAAGAAGAATGGGGGAAAGCGTGAGGGAAGAGGCTTCAGCAGGGAAGAGCTGAGAAAAGCTGGAATAAGCTCGAAACAAGCTCTACGTTTAGGGTTGCCCGTTGACGTTAGGAGACGAACCGTTCGTGAAGAAAACGTGAAACTCGCGAAGCAACAGCTACATAGCCTCAAACCTGTCAAAAAACGCGCTAAGAAAGAGAAGAAAGCTTCCTGAGAGCAGTATGGCTGGAGAATGTGAGGCTTGAAGTCGCCCGTAGCGTACGTGGATGTTCGCTTTTCGTCCCACGCCACCGAAGACCCAGAGAAGGTGAAGAAGGCTGCTTACAACTTGTTTCCCCTTGAACGTGTCGATGAAGTGATTTTTAGGGAAGATGTTGTTAAGGGTCATCACGGTAATCCCATAATTCTTTTCGAAGCACGGATTAAAGATGACGCGTTGACTGGGGCATTTGTCGAGAAGCTTTCCGTTTCTCTCAGTGAGCTGGATAAAGAGACAATGCTGAGGGAATCAGACCTTTATATCGAGAAGAGCAACTTGTACCTTCGTCTTGACAAGCAGGCTTTGTTTGGAGGGGAATTTAAACTCGGTAAATCCGACCCCGTTCACATACGGGTTCATTTCAAGAAGAAAGACGAGAGAAGCGTCGTTGAGATTTGTCGAGAACTAGGGTTAATGCCATGAAACGCTTCGCTGACCTCCACTTGCAACCAAACCTAGATGACAGAGAACGGCTTGAGAGAATTGTATGCAAGGCGTCAGAGCTAGGCTTCAGTGTAGTGGGGGTATCTCTACCTTCGAGATTGGAGGAGGAAACAATCAGTTTTTTACGCAAAACCTGCAAAGACTACAACGTTGACGTAGCAATGAGAATGGACTTGACGCCAAAATCCCCTAATGAATTGCTTAGAAGTCTGAGGTTGTTTCGGCGAAAATTTGAGTTGGTGGCAGTGAGGTGCTTTTCAAAGGCGGTTGCTAGGCAAGCGGCGAAAGACCATCGTGTCGACTTGCTTGTTTTTCCTGCGAACGACCCGCGGGAACGTTTCTTCGACCGTGCCGAAGCGACGCTTGCTTCTCAAGGAGTTGCAGCCCTGGAGGTTGAGTTGGCTTTAATTCTTAGGCATGCTGGGTTTTCCAGAGTGCGGCTTCTTTCCTGTTTACAGAAGGAGACGGCGATTGCCAAGAAGCTCGGTGTTCCCATCGTGATCAGCAGTGGCGCTGTTGACCCGTATCAATTGCGCGGACCTCACGATGTTGCGAGTCTCGCTGTGTTGTTTGGAATGGACGAGGCGGCTGCTCTGAACGCGGTCTCGGGAGCCCCGTTGGCTATCGTTGAGCGTAATAGGGGGAAGCTTGATTCGGGTTATGTGGCAAGAGGTGTGCGTGTGGTTCGGAGGGGAAAGAACTGCGTTACGTGAGAAGACGGTATTTGGCGTTGAGGGCTGAGAGCGACCAGTCGTTCGATGAGAGAGGTTTAATGGACGCTGTTTGGGATGCGGTGTACCAGCTTTTTGGGGAGTTTGGGGCTAGTCAGACGGGTTTGTCCCTCGTGAAGTGGGATAAGGGGGAGGACGGGGTTGTGGTTGTCAGGTGTTCTCATCGGGCGTTGAGTATGGTTAGGGCTGCCGTTGCGGCTATCACAGAAATCAGCGGGAAGCGTGCCGTGATTCGCGTGGTCGCGGTTTCTGGGACGTTGAAGGGGCTTCAGAGAAGATTGCTCAGACACCGAGCCTGAGGCGAACTCCAAGTGGGCAGAGTTGAAGATGTTAGGGATGCGTTGCGGAAGTGGCTGAAGAGCACCAAGAAGGTTGTGGTGGTTGGTGTTGGCAACGAGTTGCGGAGAGACGATTTTGTCGGTGTCAAAATCGTCAGAGGCTTGAAGGGCAAAGTCCCAAGGCATGTGATGCTCGTCGAAAGCGAGACGGTTCCCGAGAGCTACATCGAACCAATAATCAAGTTTAACCCCACTCACGTCTTAGTAATCGACGCTGGACTGCTGGGATTAGAGGCAGGTCAAGTGAGGTTTATGGAATCCACTGAAGCTTTGGGTCCGACGGCGAGTGCGGTTTCAACACACGCGCTTCCCTTAAGGATATTTTGTGAGTATCTGGAAAAAACGCTAGGTGCCAGAATAGCCTTGATAATCGTGCAGCCTAAGCGAACAGACTTTGGCGAGAGGCTAAGCACAGAGGTTAGGAGAACCGCTGAACAAGTGAAAAAGACGTTGCTCGAAGTGTTAACTCCATGAGAATTGTCCCCTTCATCACTCGAAACCTCAAACCACGAGTGTTTGGTGTCTATAAGAGCAAAGTTGGAGCCTATTAGGACGGTCTAGACTAAGCGCAGAGAACGCAAACTGCAAACCTCCATCACCCATCAATGCAACCTCTGAAAAACGTAAAGTATTAGTAGGCACCAAACCCGCAATTCAAAAAAAGGAACCACTCAACAGATGCACGCAGAAATCAAAACAACCGGCATCGTCCAAGGCGTAGGCTTCCGCCCCTTCATTTACCACATAGCCACCCAGAACAACCTCAAAGGCTACGTAAGAAACCGCGGCGACGCAGGAGTAGAAATAATCGTCGAAGGCAACGAAGACGACATAAAAAAATTCCTAAAAGACCTAGAAGAGAAAAAGCCACCGTTAGCCCAAATCTACCAGACCCTCGTACGCTACAGCGAAAAAACAGAGAACTACGACCAATTCACCATACTCCCTAGCACACAAGCAAAAGAACTTGTGGGCTCAGTAATCCCACCCGACGTCGCCACATGCAACCAATGCCTAAGAGAACTCCACGACCCAAAAAACCCCAGACATGACTACTTCTTCATTACCTGCACCGACTGCGGTCCCCGCTACACCACAATCCATCAACTGCCCTACGACAGACAAAACACCACGATGCAAGACTTCGAAATGTGCCAACTCTGCAAGAAAGAATACACAGACCCAGCCAACAGAAGATTCCACGCCCAAACGATAGCTTGTCCAAAATGCGGACCTAAAGCATACTTGACGACCAGCAAGGGCAAACCGATACAAAGCAGAGACCCGATACGCGAAGCAAGCCGCCTACTCGGCGAAGGCTGCATCCTCGCAATCAAAGGCTACGGAGGCTTCCACGTAGCAGCAGCCACGACCAAAGACGAACCCATCCTCAGACTCAGAGGAGTCAAGCACAGAGCCCAAAAACCCTTCGCCATCATGGCAAAAAACCTAAAAACCATCCGCACCTTCGCAAAAGTCACCCCCGACGAAGCAAGGACACTGACATCCTACACCCGACCCATAGTACTCCTCGACAAAACAGACGAATACTATCTCTCAGAATTAATCGCTCCAAGCTTGCACAACGTCGGCGTGATGCTACCATACACAGCGTTGCACGTGATACTGTTCGACCACACAGAGGAACCAGCATTCGTGATGACCAGCGCAAACCCCCCAAACCAGCCAATAGTCAACGACAACGCCGAAGCCATGAAAACGTTGGGCTCCACGGTCGACTACTTCCTCTTTCACAATCGAGAAATCTCACAAAGATGCGACGACTCCGTCGTCCGACTCCACGGCAAAAAGTCTAGTTTCATCCGGAGGTCGCGAGGATATGCTCCCGCACCCATCAACCTTAGACATTCATTCAACAAGTGCGTGCTAGGCGTGGGCGCAGAGGAAAACGTAACCTCATGCATTCTACGGCAAGACAAAGCCTTCATCTCCCAACACATAGGCGACGTGGAAAACCTCGAAACTCTCGAGTTCCTAAGGAAAACAATTCACCACTTAACGATGCTAACAAACGCCAAAATCGACGCGGTTGCATGCGATTTGCATCCGAAATTCGCAACGACAAAACTAGCTGAAGATGTAGCAGACGGAGCAGGCTGCCCAGTTATACCCGTTCAACATCATCATGCTCACGTGCTTTCCTTGATGGGCGAACATGGACTAGACGAAATCGTTGGAATAGTCTGCGATGGCTATGGATACGGGACAGATGGAAAACCTTGGGGAGGCGAGATTCTACATTGCAACAAAGACCGTTTTGAGAGAGTCGGCCACCTTCAGGAGCAACCCATGATAGGCGGCGACTTGGCAACACGCTATCCCCTTCGAATGGTAGCAGGAATACTCAGTAAGATAGTAAACATTGAAGATTGGCTTCTCGCAAACAGCAAGCACTTTCCCCACGGAATAGAGGAAGCGCAAACAATAATCAACCAGATGGACGCCACACACTCTTCTTTAACGACCACTAGCTTTGGGCGAATCTTAGACGCTGCCGCGGCGATTCTGGGCATTTGCTATGAGAGGACGTATCAAGGAGAACCCGCGATGAAGCTCGAGTCAGCAGCAATACGAGGCCACGACGCCTTGAAGCTGGAGCCAGAATTCACAGATGGAATTCTGAACACAACCAACATCGTACGAGCCATTTTTGAAGAAAAAAACAAACTCCCTCCCGCAGACTTGGCATACTCTACTCAATCCTACTTGGCAAGAGGGTTGGCCCAAATCGCCCTCGAGGAAGCACAGAAAACGGGCATAGAAACCGTGGGGTTCTCCGGCGGTGTAGCCTACAACACCCACATCACGTCGACCATTAGAAGAGAGGTGGAAAAGAACGGTGTTGAATTCTATGTTCATGAAATGCTTCCCACTGGTGATGGGGGTGTTTCCTTCGGACAAGCTCTGGCGGCTGCTTTTTCTGCTGATTAGTAAAATTAATATGTGAGCCTCAAAGGTTAAGTATCTCAAAATCTCATGTAAGATGAGCTGATGGTCGATGGAACGCGTGGCGAGGCTCAAAGAATCCATCTGGGACATCTGGACGATAGTTAAGACGTGTATGACCACCGTTTGGTTTTGGGTTCCTGTAATTTTTGCGTTGTACATGTGGGCTCAGCTTGCGATAATGTTCTACATTCATCCTTTGGCGCTTATAGTCGTTCCTTCGATCTTGGTAGTCTATGCGCTGGTACAAGAGGACAAGCGTATTAAGTTACAGTATGGACTTGGCAAAGAGGAAACCAAGAAAACTGAAGCGGATTTGAAGGAAGTTGTGAACGAGTATAAGCTATTGCTGAATAACGACAAGAAACCCAAAGAAATCGAGGATTAAAACAGCGCGTTTTTCTTTTTAACGGCAAGAATTCTGCGCTGATAGCTTATTTCAATCTCCGAGTTTAAGGAACAACCTTTTCCTGCCTCTCTAAATCGAAACTGATTTATGAGGGCTACAAGTTTTCGATAGATGACAAACCATGTGCTTAGCCATTCCAGCAAGGATTGTAGAGATTCACGGTGACGTTGCCAGTGTGGACTTTGGAGGAGGCGTCCTCAGAGAGGTGAACGTTGCGTTGGTAGAAGCCAAAGTTGGCGAGTATGTTCTGGTTCATGCAGGCTACGCTATCCAAGTAGTCGACAGAAAGGAAGCGGAGGAGACTCTGAGGTTGTGGAATGAGCTCCTGAAAATGGAAGAACCAAACGCATAAGCATAAGGAGTTTTATTCTTGTCTAAGATTGTTAAAGATGTTGTGAAAGCTGGTGAAGGCGAAGTCTTTGACGTAGAACTGGAAGAGAGCATTCTGAAGGCAAACCAGAAGCTAGCAGACGAGAACAAAGAACTGCTGAGGAAGCATGGCATCACATCGATTGACGTGATGGGGTCTATCGGTTCAGGCAAAACGTCGCTGATAGAAAAGCTCGTAAAACAGCTCAAGCAATATTATCGAATAGCCGTTTTCAAAGGAGACTTAACAACCACGATCGATGCCGAGATTATCAAACGCCACGGCGTCGAAGCCGTAGCCATAAACACCGGCAAAGAATGTCACTTGGATGCTAACTTGGTGAAAAAAGCGTTACTGAGACTTGACCTTGACGCGATAGACGTGCTTTTCATCGAAAACGTGGGGAACCTCATCTGTCCGGCGGAGTTTCCTTTGGGGTCACAGAAACGAGTGGTGGTCGTGAGCGTTACAGAGGGTCCTTACATGGTGATTAAGCATCCCTTCATTTTTATGGACGCTGCGGTTGTCGTTGTGAACAAAGTGGACTTGGCAGAGGCTATGGACGTAGACTTGGACAGGGTGAAGGCTGACGTTGAGAGGATCAACCCGAAAGCAAAAGTGGTTTTCGCCAACTGCCGCACCGGTGAAGGCGTTGCGGCTGTGGTTGAGGCTTTAGGCTTTAATGGAGCTTGCGAGAGGGGTGCATGAGGGCTCGATAACGACGCAGATCGTCGAATCTGTGTTGAGGGAGGCTAATCAACGAGGGGCAAAGAAGGTAGTCGAAGTTGACCTCGTGATAGGTTCGCTGACTTTTCTGAACCCCGAGCAGGTCATGTTTTGGTATGAAATGTTGACGAAGGGCACTGTTTTGGAGGGTTCAAAGCTCGTGATTGAGGAAAGCGAGGGCACCGTGCGTTGTGCGGAATGCGGCTACGAGGGCAGCTTCAAGTATGCCGACGATTCTACTTTTCACGTGCCGATGCCTACCTTGCAGTGTCCGAAGTGTGACGGCGTTGTAGAAATCGTCAGCGGGAAAGACTGCGTGATCAAGAGTGTAAGAATGCTGGTTTAGGGGTGGTGTTGTTTGGAGGAAGTGGTAGGTTTTCGTGACCCGGAGTTGGCGAAGCATGTTGCGAAGCATATTCAGGAGCTTGCGCCCGATCATTTGGTTAAGTTTTGCCATGTTTGCGGGACTCATGAGTGGACTGTGACTCATTTTGGGTTGCGGAGTCTCCTTCCGAAGAATGTGGAGGTTATTGCGGGTCCCGGGTGCCCTGTTTGTGTCTTGCCTGCGGCTGAGATTGATGAGGCGGTTGAGTTGGCGTTGAAAAGGGTTACGGTGGCGACTTTTGGGGACGTTCTGCGAGTGTCGGGTTCGCAGTTGTCCTTGGCTGAGGCTCGGGCTAAGGGTGGTGACGTGCGCGTTGTTTACGGCGTCGGCGACGCTGTGAAGATGGCTAAGGAAGAGCCTAACAAAGAGTTTGTTTTCTTCGCGATTGGTTTCGAGACGACTGCGCCTTCGACGGCGAATGAGGTGTTGAAGGGTCCACCTGAGAACCTTAGTTTTCTCGTTTCGCATCGTTTGATTCCGCCTGCTATGGAGTTGTTGTTGGGAGTTGGAGACCTGCAGATAGACGGGTTTATTGCGCCAGGCCACGTTTCAACGATTATCGGCTTGGAGCCCTACGAGGTGTTTCCGAGTGCGTATCGTATGCCTGTCGTGGTGGCGGGCTTCGAGCCTTTGGACGTTCTGTTCGCCGTTGACATGTTGTTGCGGCAGTTGCGGGAGGGTGTGGCGAAGTTGGAGAACGAGTATGGGAGGGCTGTGAGGTTGGAGGGCAACGTGAAGGCGTTGGAGCTCGTCGGTCGTGTCTTTGACGTTGTGGAGGGTGGCTGGCGGGGTTTAGGGCGCTTGCCTTCTTCGGCGCTTGCTTTGAAGGACGAGTATGCGAGGTGGGATGCTCGTGAGAGACATGGCGTGAGAGTGGAGAAGGGTAGGGACCTTTTGCCTGGGTGTCAATGCCACTTGGTGATGATTGGGAAGATCAAGCCCAGCGAGTGCCCGCTGTTTTCGGGTGCTTGTACGCCCGAGTCGCCGAAGGGTGCTTGCATGGTTTCTGTCGAGGGAACTTGTCGCATATGGGCGAAGCACGGTGTGAAACAGTAGGGTTTTTTGAGGTTTTGTGTGCTCTGCGCCTTGTCTAGACCGTCCTAATAGGAATGTTGGTTAGTGTTTTTGTGTTGGACGGGTGTGCGGGAAGGTTTATTAAGTTTTGCGATACTTGGTTTCGCTATTCAGCGTGTGGAGGCATGATGGATGGTTAAGTCTAGGCGGAAGAGGCGGGGTGTAGATGTTGACGTGGGTGCTGTGCGGGCTTTGAGGTCGTTGAGTGACGAGGAAGCTTTCCGTTTTTACTCGGCTGTTGAGGAGCCGACTGGGGATGCCGCTGGGAGTCTTTCTGACTTCTTGAAAAAGATAGAATCTGTCAAGCTAGAGAGCTTGACGTTCCATCTTCAGAGGAAGGATTTCCAACGGTGGGTGGAGACGACTCTCGGCGATTCTAAGCTGGCGAAGAGGATTGGAAGGATACGTTCTTCATGTGACGAGAGCCTTAGAAAGAAAATGCGCACGACAGTTGAGAACCGCATCAAGGAGTTGACAGAAACACCCTTAGCACTACAAATCAGCGGGGGTTTAGCTGTCATCTCCCCAAGTGCCACACGTTAGCACAGCACAGCCACCCCCAACTCTCCCATTTTGCAATTCTAGTACATGCAGTTTACTGGTTTGAATGAAGTACTCTTTGTTGTCTATTTTGTGCCGAATTTTTTCTTAACCCACGCCACCGTCTTCTCCATGTCTTCCCTGAAACGTCTCAACTCTTCCGGCGACCTCTTCGGCGCCTTAGGCTCCTCCGCAGGCGTCGCATAAACATCCAACAAGTCGCCCCTCGGCTGCTTCTCGATGTGAATATGCACTTTGAGCCCAATGTTCACCTTCTCGGGGTCGATGTCCCGCATCGTCATGGGCAAGCACGTGTTCGTCCCATTAATCCTCACCATCGCTCCCACAAGCGGCTGCAGATGTGCCATGCTCGGCCACGCGATAGCCATGATGGTATATGAGTGGACTTCTCCCTTCTTCGGAAGCTCCACCCAGCCCGTTTCTTCAAGTCTACACTTGGGATTAAAGCAATGGGCACGCGGAGGACAGTACACGAGCCCACACTTCGGACACTTCGTTCCATACAACTTGCCGTCCAACAGTCCCGTGAAAAACTTCGAAACCTTGCCGTAGCTGTGGTGGAACAAGTTGGCATGGGGACGATGCACGACCAAGAACTTGTCAGGCTTCAAATCGTTAAGCGTCGGTCCATCATTCATCTCCACAATCTTCCAGCCCTCAGGTCTCCAGCTTCCCTTACGCTCCCAATCCAGCCACCGTTGCTCGTCAATCTTCTTCTCCTTCAAAACCTTCTCGGGTCCAGGCTGCTTCATCCTTTTTACACCTCCAGAACCACAGCACCAGCTTGACAGCCAGTGCCGCCGTGTCCATGAATAAAGCCCTTCTTCGGGTTGCTCAACTGTCTGCCAGGTGCGCCCCATTTTTTGCCTATCTGGTTGCTCAACTGCCAGTAAACATCGACCACTTGAGCAATCGACGTAGAACCCACTGCATGACCCTGTGCAGTCAAAGCTCCACTCAGTTGGCAGGGAAGCTCACCATGAGGTTCAATCACGCCGTCTCGGAGCAGTTTCTTTCCTTCTCCTCTCTTGCAGAAGTCGAAGTCTTCAAGCCCAGCCAAAACAACGCCCGCGTACGGGTCAAAAATCTCTACGAGGCTAATCTCTTTACGCGGATTCCTTATCCCAGCATCCTTGTAAGCCATCCTCGCCGAAACCCGCAGAGCACCAAAATTGCACAGGTCAGGGTAAGGCGACATCGGAGCAGGAACATGCTTAGGCCAGATTTTCTCATCCTCAGGATACAAGCCCTTCCACGCCGGGTTGTCTGGACGGTCTCCAGCTCTCATCGTGTCCGACCCGAAACCCACACCGCTTATCCACACGGGGTTATCCGTAAGCTTCCTCGTGAGTTCTTCATTCGCCAAGAGAATAGCAGAGGCGCCCTCGCTCGTCATCGCACACTCATAGAGCCTGTAAGGCCAAGAAATCAAACGGGACTTGTAGACGTCTTCCACCGTGATTTTGCCAAACCCATGCTGAGCCACCCACTGCGAGTAAGGATTGTCCAACGAATTATTGTGACACAGGACCGAAACTTCAGCCAAGTCCTCCTCAGTCTCCCCATACACATGCATCCTCCGCGCCTCCATCGTAGCATAAAAAGCGTTGTAAGTGAAACCAGAGACAAAATCCCAATCTGTGTCTCCCGCGATGGCAATCGCTTCGTTGACTTTCTGTATCGGAAGCTCATCCATCTTCTCCCAACCCACGACGAGAACCAACGGAAACATGCCCGAACGCACCCACAGAGCCGCGTTAACAATCGCGTCAATCGGGGTCGCTCCGCCCGACTCGACTCTGAAACACGGTACAGCGCTCAGTCCCAAGTAGTCGTTGATTATCCAATGCATGCACTGCTGCTGCTCTAAAATGTCGCTGAAGTAGGAGTAGCAGCACGCGTATCCCTTCTTCACAAAGTCTCCGAGTTCAAGCTCAGGCACATCGTCCAGTATCATCCTAACTGCTTCTGCGCACATCTCTTCTTGTAACGTGTGTCTCGGGTTGTCGAACCTTGAAATACTACCGGCTACTATGCCGACTCGTTTCAACCTTTTACACCATCCTTTTAACGGAAGAAATAGTTTAGTGGGCATCAACGACTATAAGTCTTTTGCAGAAAAACTGGCTTGGAGGACACAGAATAAAACCAAGCTCAGCACGTCTTGAGGGTGTCTCGGAGAGGTTTACAGTTTTTGCTTCGCATCGAAACTAATCTTGTGGAGCAGTACTGCGCTCAATATCTGCGACAGGACGTAAGGCTGCGAAAAGAAAAAGACAGCAGGATAAACGGGTCCAAATATAAATGCAGCAGGAAGAATGAAAAACAATAGTATGATGGCGATTATAGAGGTGATAGTAAGGGCAATAGCAAGACGATTGTGGTGCACGAGTTCTGCGATGTTGGCGGTCGTCATGTTCCACAGAATCAACGATACTATCAACAGGGTATATCCTGGCAGCATAATGAACTCCACGTGCCAACGATAAATCGGAAAAGTCGGACCGATTAGGAAGATGTTCATTACAAAGAATGGCAGTGCGGTGGCAACGTAAGCAATACCTGTAACAGCTGCGAGTCGTTTGCCATAGAGTTTCCAAAGGGCAAAACAGCTAATTCCCACCATCACAAAACTTAGAGCGACCAAGGGAAAGCCAAGATACCTCAAAAAAACCCAAACTCTATAATTGGCTAGGGCATACGCAAACCAAAAGAGCGACCAAGCAACCGCTCCTAGGAGATAGCCAATTACTCCCGTCTTAAGTAGAACGATAATTCTCCTCGAAAACTGAGCACTCAGATACTTTCCCTATATATATATATATCAATACAATTTAATATAAAAAATTTTTGATTCCCAAAAATGAACGCAAAAAATATAAATACAAAAATCCCCTTTCTCATGGAAGGGGAGTCTCGTGAGAGAGAAAACGTTTAAGCATGTTGTAACGCTTAGTTTAATTCTATTATTGAGCAATGTTGCTATTAACCTCGTTATCCCCCTTGTACAAGCTACTTACGTGGAATATCCTGATCTCGCATGGCCACACTTGTGGGATAATTTGGCGTCTTCTTTGGAAGTGATTGGCACTGTTATACTCTATGAACATCCAAACTTTGCTGGTCAAAATAGACAATTCACAGATACTTCTGTTAACCTGGCTGACTATAACTTCGATAATACTGCTTCTTCTCTAAAGGTCAGTGGCACAACCTATTTATACGATGAATCAAACTGGTCAGGATGGCGTCGTATAGCTTTCTCAAGTTCTCCGATTCCAAGCGACGAGTGGGGAGTAGCATGGAATGAAAACCCCTGCTTAGCCTTTGGTTTAGGAGGATGGGATAGCAGAACTTGGCAGTGGTATTTTGGCGATTTGTATATTGAGGCCCCGGAGGTCAATAATTACGTCAATTGGATGGGAGATGGTCTTGTAGAATCAAAAGCGACAGATTCTTTCACAGGATATTGGAGAGCGACAAATTTCGATCAGGGATATGAAAACAATGCGGTCCATGATCGTTGTCCAGAATTACCGTTTGGTGGTTACTCTCTCAAGGTAAACGGCATAGTCACCCTGTACGATCAACCAAACTATCAAGGCAATAGCATTAGTTTTATGGACGAGAGCATACCTGACTTGGGTGTTTATGGATGGGGAGGCAGGGCACAATCTCTGGTCGTAGACGGCACAGTAAACCTCTGGTCGAACATTTGGTTCTGGCACTACAGGGTGTTTTTCACAAAAGTCTCTGCTCAACCTCCACCATTAAAGGTAAGTGATTGTAGCGCAATAAGACTTGAAGGAGTGGTTACCGATTGGTGGTGGAACTATTCTCCAGATAGTCCATCTGGGATAAAGTTTGATGTAATTTTGACCCAAAATCATTCTAATCCTAATGCAGTAAGGCTTATGATGGAATTTTACATCGTTGGGCAAGGAACCATGTTTTTGCTCTGGGGGGGAGATCGAGAAAATACTTTTTGAGCAGAAATTCCTGTAGTATACAACTATCGTGCAGCAATCGACTGTTGGAGAGAATACGTGTGGAGAATCATATACCCAGGCGATGTAATGCGCTGGATAATAGATGTAAAACCTTTTATCCAGAGGGCCTGCACTTTTCATGATCTTAACATAAATGATCTTAACATTTCCAAAATCAGTTTCACTACGGAAGCCGACGCTGTCGTAACCAGTCCATCCATCATGTGTAACCTTCACAGGTTAAGACTCTCTTATGAAACTTCATCCGGAGGCAGTGGTGGAGGTGGAGGCGGTACGGGTCCTCCAAAATTACGGAGCCCAACACTCTTTGTTTGGAATGGTTCAGAATACATAAAGGAGGCTACCCTTCACCTACACGGAGGTTCTGATGTCACAATTTGGCATACAATCGAGCAATTGTTAGTGCCCGAAGACGATCACTATCTGCTATCCCTTAGAGAACTCAACAACTCCATTAGCCACATTGACTACGTGAAGTTATATGCTATGGACGTGAATGGCAAGATGTATGAAGGTCATCTGTACCAAGCGATTCACAACAAGTTTGGAAACATAAAAAGACTTTTGCTGTCTGACGATGACAACAGAGCTTACTTGGGACCATCACAATCTATAGACCTAAAATTTAGTGTTCCAGAGATTGAAAATATAATACATTTAATGTTCGTAATTCAGGGCTACGAACCTTAACATTTTTTCACGACAAAAGAAATGATTCAGTGTTAAAAAGTCTCTTGTAACGTCTCTCTTCATTGTTAGAACAAATAAGTTTCTTCAAACGCCAACGTGTAATAAGAGGTGGTTTATATATTCGTCTGGACTATACTATTGGCTCTCCCAAAATCTGATGTTTCACTCAAACGGAGGCAAGTAGTTGACGGGAAAACCCCTCGTTTCCATAATTTCTGCGGGCATGTCAAAGTTCGGAAAACGCGACGGACTGTACGGTAGAGAGCTCTTCGTCGAGGCGGCAAGCGAAGCCTTCGAAAGATGCCCAAACCTCGACCCCAAAAAAGACATTAAAGCAGCCTTCTTAGGCATGATGGGCGAATCCTTCGAGCATCAAGGTCATACTGGACCGACTGCTCTAGACTGGACTGGATTGTTGCCGACTCAAGCCTTCAGAACGGAAGGAGCATGCGGCTCTTCTGCAACCGCCATACGCTGCGGAATCTTCGCAGTGCTCTCGGGTCTTGCAGACGTTGTCATGGTGGGCGGTGTGGAGAAAATGACGCACAGGGCTACGGCAGACGTTACTGAGTATCTTGCTATGGCCTGTGACTTTCCCTTCGAACAGTGGAATGGCTTGACTTTTCCAGGGCTTTTTGCCATGGTTGCGACGGCGCACATGCACGAGTACGGCACGACGGAAGAGCAGATGGCTCTGGTGGCGGTTAAGAATCATCATCACGGCGCCATGAACCCTAAGGCGCACATGCAGAAGGAAATAACGTTGGAGCAAGCGTTGTCCTCGCGGTTCGTGGCTTGGCCCCTCAAGCTCTTCGATTGTTCGCTCATAACCGACGGCGCCAGCTGCCTAATTCTAACGAAGCCAGAGCTTGCCAAAAAATTCACCGACACACCTGTCCATATAATCGGTTCGGGACAGGCAAGCGACACCATCGGGCTGTACGAGAGGAAGGAACTTACGACTCTTAAGGTTGGAAAGCTCGCAGCGCAGGAAGCATACCGAATGGCTGGTGTTGATCCCTCTGACGTAGATGTTGCAGAAGTCCACGACTGCTTCACCATCGCAGAGATCGTGGCTTACGAAGACCTCGGTTTCTGCAAGCCCGGAGACGGGGGACGCTTCGTGAAGGAGGGACAGAGCCAGATTGGAGGCAAGGTAGCCGTATGCACGAGCGGCGGGTTGAAGTCGAAGGGGCATCCAGTGGGCGCGACGGGCACCGCTCAGGCGTATGAGATATACCTTCAGCTGACCGAGCAGGCAGAGAAGAGGCAGGTTAAGGGCGCCGAAATAGGCTTGACGCA
>CAZJAQ010000031.1:0-15571 GCA_964544285.1 uncultured Candidatus Bathyarchaeia archaeon | reverse complement strand
GAGCGGCGGACTCTTAATCCGTAGGTCAGGGGTTCAATTCCCCTCGGGCCCGCCACACATCGCCTATTTTAAATACAAACTGCTCTAAGAAATAACAGAGATAGGGTCGTAATAGTTTGAACGTTGGAAAACCCCAACACGAGTTATCTATCGGCGAAATCCTCTCGTTAACGTTCAACCTCTACCTCTCCAAGTTTCTCCAGTTCCTCTTCCCCCTTCTAATAGGCGGCATAATAACTGGTCTCTCCAGCTACATCATAACCTCGTCCTTTCCCCTGCCCTCACCGCCCAGCATGACGTATTCCTACGAAGAACTAATCGCTTGGCTCTTCGCCCTGTTCTCGGCAATCATCATGATAGGGGTTCTGTCGGCTCTCGTCTCATGGATCGTGGGCACCACCGTCACCGGAATCATCGTCAAGTCTGCTTCTGACCAGATAGAAAAAGGCTCTATGGACCTCGGCGCCAGCTTCAGCTACGTAGTCTCCAAGCTTCCATCATTACTCGTAGCTCAACTCATCAGCGGAATCCTAGTAGGAATAGGGCTGCTTCTCTTCGTTGTGCCAGGCATCATAATTGCCATAATGTTTTCGCTAATAATTCCCTCGATAATCGTCGAACAGAAAGGCGCTCTTGCGAGCCTAGGAAGAAGCAGAAAGCTCGTGAGCAATCGTTGGCTGAAAACCTTCGTCCTCCTACTAGTCATAAGCCTAATTCTCCTAGTCGTCAGCGGTGTCGCCCTCGCGATAGCAACGCCTTTCAGCGCCACTCATCTAATTTTCAACCCTCTCATCTCAAACACAGTGTTCGCTTTTATCGGTCCCATCTATCCGATAGCGACAACCTACCTCTACTACGCCATGGTTGCCCGAGAGATTCCACCACCTCCTCCGCCTCCTACCCTCTAATCCACCGTAGCCACTAACCTTCGATTGAGAATACGAGGAAACCGCCAAGACATCTAAAGCGCTGCTAGATCGAGGGGAACTATTTCTTGATTTCCACTTCTCTCTTCAATCTATCGACTTCTTTCTTCAAGTTTATGACTTCGAAGAACAAGTACAACGTCCCATGCTTCGCGAACTGCTCCACCTTCTCGGTAGTCGACTCCCCGCCCACGTTGTCACCAACCTTCTTGACGACTTCCTTCAAAAACAATTCCTTTTGACCCATAGCGAATCGACATAGAAGACGCTTGTTTTTAGGATAAAAGTTATGAAAATTGAAACAGTATTCAGAATCTCAACGCACGGTGTAAGAGAGCCATATTACACATTATTACGACCATTAAACTTGCAGTGTTGCTTGGTTCGGTTAATCGAAGGAACGAACGGATAGACCATAGGGTGCTCAAGAGAGCGCACAACGCTTGGCTACTGCGTTGCCAGAATCACATGATGCCTTCAACGGTTAACGTTACTTCAACTTTTTGTTGAGGATTCTTCAGCTTCGCCACGAGGTGTCTTGAAAAATCTTTAGCTGCTTTGTTCGCCCCGATTGCCAGTGTTCGGTCACAGATGTAGTCGCTTTTGCGAACGACCAAATCCGTGGGATGAGATAGCTGGAGCTTTGGGTCTCCCCGAGCCTCTACCACTTCCTCTTCGTCTGCTACTCGAATGACAACCACCAATTTAGCGCCTGTTCTCAGAGCCCTCTTGAACTCATCACTCAAGTCATTAATGCCTTTGTTTGCTGCTACAGCGATTATGCAGTCTCCTCGTCTGGTGAGATGCGTGTCTTTTGTGATTTCAAACGTGCTCCTATTCGTGGCTAGAACGTTCTCGTGACCCCACGCAGTGATGACTTCTACTACTTTCATGCAGCATTGCACCGTTATTCGAGTACTTCTACGGAGTCTACTTTTCCGTCACCGTCTAGGTCAAAGCCCTGAATAACCGTGGCGAAATTGTCTTCCCCTTGATAGTTCTCGAGGACTTGCTTCCAAAACTTCGTAAACGCTAAGACACATGCTTTTGTGCCTACGGCTTTGTTGCCCGCAAGGACTATTATTCGCTTTTCTTTGTCCCAAGGGTTCACTATCTTCGCAATCAGCCCCATCGAGTCAGCGGTGTAAACATTCTTAGTTTTTTGAGAGACCAAGCCACCGAAGAGAAAACCGTGTTTTGAAGGAGTCATGTTGAACCTAATGGGTAGATGGTCACTGATTTCCTGCGTGAGAAGGTTGGTTCCTGGACCGCCTACGAGGATTAGGTTGTTCTTTTCCTCCTTCTCAGCCTTCACGTCCACGTCCAGCTTTATGGCGAATTCATCGGGCAACTCCATATACTGCCCCAGAAAGAACGTCAAATAAGATGCGTAATGTCCATCGCGGGCACTCGTTTTGAAGGGTCCGTGGGGGTCAGGGCTTCCCACCACTATCTTGCCGTCGAAAGAGCCGTCTTTCAGGATAGGGTTCAGGAATTGTTGCAGTTTCTGGTCAATAAAAAGAGGCTGTGCTCCTTTTTGCTTTTGACCGCCGAAGGGCAACTCTACCCCGAAGGCTGGAAAGCTTGCCCGGTAGTATTTTGCGATTGCTCCTTTCCTTTCCTCTTCCTTCACTTTTTTTATTGCGTTTGCTTCAGCCAGCTTTCTTATGTGGTAGTAGACCTTCTGTTCGTGAACGTTTAGTTTTTTGGCGATTTCCATGGGGTACATTTCTTCTTCGCTGAGCATTAGGAGAATTTTCCACGTCAACTTGTTCAGTAAAAGTTTCAGTTTTTCTGGGTGGTCGTAGATGGCGATTTCCTTGGTTTCTCGCTGTTCTTTGTCTTTGTCGACTAAGAGTTTCTTTTTCAAGGGTCGTCTTCAGAGCATAGACCAATTCCTTTATAAAAATTTTATTAATGCTTCAAACCGAAACACAGCTAACACTTCTTAAACCCCCATCAGACACGAGCGCCTATTAAAAAAATGTTTTCAGAACTGAGAGGTTTTTCCTAAAAATCCTTAAAGAGCCCCACTGCTTACTAAGTCTTGAATTTCATCGATTCATCAAGAGCGTGATGAGGCAGAAGAAATGTGTGGCATATTTGGATGTATTCTCAGGAAAGGCAATGCGGCGCCAATAATCCACGCGGCTTTAAAACGCCTAGAATACCGTGGCTACGATTCGGTGGGCGAAGCGACAATAGATGATGGTAGGCTGGTTTTCAAGAAGGATGCGGGAAAAATCGACGATGTTCACGCCCTGCGGAACCTTGACGATTTAGTTGGACGGGTTGGCGTTGGGCATACTCGTTGGGCTACGCATGGAGCGCCTTCTCAAGTTAACGCCCACCCCCACTTTGATTGTTCAGACCCGCCTACGATAGCTGTTGTTCATAATGGCATAATCGAGAATTTTGCAGAACTCAAGAAGGAATTAGAAGACAGAGGACACGTTTTCAGGTCGAAGACTGACACTGAAGTGATAGCACATCTGATAGAAGAGAACCTCAAAAACAAAGCAGACACGTCCGAAGTTGCTGGCTCTGATTTCGAGAGAGCAGTGATGGATGCTGTTAATCGTCTCCAAGGCTCCTACGCAATCGCAATCATCTCAACACACGAACCCAACAAAATAATATGCGCACGCAACGAAAGCCCCCTCGTCCTCGGCATCGCAGACGATGCCTACTACTTCGCCTCCGACATCCCCGCATTCCTACCACTAACAAACAAGGTTGTTTACGTGGAAAACGGCGAACTGGTAGTTTTGAGTGACGAAGCCTTCGAGATGAAGAAGCTTGTCGACGGCAGCCTCGTAGTTCGTGAACCAAGGCTCGTCGAGTGGACGCCGGAGATGGCTGAAAAACAGGGATACCCCAATTTTATGTTGAAAGAGATTCACGAGCAACCTCGATGTCTCCGCGACACGTTGAGGCTGCAAGACAAATACTTAGAGTTGTTAACTACCTTTCTCGACAGAAGCCGTGAAGTCATCATGGTGGCTTGCGGCACCTCGTACCATGCTTGCTTGGCAGCGTCCTACATGTTCTCCAAACTGTCATTCTTAGCTACCCACCCGGTGATAGCCTCAGAATTCATCGAGCAACATGGGAAATCAGTCAACATAGACAGTACTATCCTTGCAGTCAGCCAGTCGGGCGAAACAGCCGACACGCTTGCGGCGGTTGAAACTGCGCGGCAAAGGGCAGCCACGATTCTCGGTTTGACTAA
Source organism: uncultured Candidatus Bathyarchaeia archaeon (assembly GCA_964544285.1). Classification (GTDB taxonomy): domain Archaea; phylum Thermoproteota; class Bathyarchaeia; order Bathyarchaeales; family SOJC01; genus CAYGVX01. The sequence goes on along the minus strand of CAZJAQ010000031.1, from coordinate 11,413 downwards.
CGTCGTGGGTTCCACGTTGACCCGCGTCTCCAGAGTCTACGTCGGTCAACAGTCAGGCCCCGAAATCGGCGTCGCAGCAACCAAGACGTTCACCTCGCAACTCTCAGTCCTCTCCCAGCTGGCAATCCGCTTGGCTAAGAAACGGGGAAAGATTTCCCAAGAAGAAATCGACCTACTGGACGAGAAGATAGAAAGAATCCCAGACATCGTGGAGAAAATCGTCGAGACGCAAGAAGAGAAAGTGAGAGCGTTAGCCACAAAATACAGGGACAAACAATGCTTCTTCTTCCTGGGCAGAGGAATAAGCTACGCCACCGCCCTCGAAGGACGACTAAAGCTGATGGAGATTGCCTACGTGCCCTCTATCGCGTTCCCCGCTGGCGAGAGCAAACACGGTCCCATCAGCCTCATCGAAGCAGGGTTCCCAGTGATTTTTGTCTGTCCACCGGACGATACGCGGAAGACTCTGATAGGGAACATCATGGAGATGAAGGCTCGCGGGGCTTCCATCATCGCCATCTGTGAAGAGGGTGATGAAGAGATAATCAAGTTGGTCGACGACTACGTTGAAGTCACGAAGGGAATCCCTGAAAGCTTGTCGCCCATACCCTACGTGGTGCCCCTTCAACTCTTCGCTTACTACATGGCCCTTGAGCGAGGATGCGACCCCGACATGCCCCGCAACCTAGCCAAGTCAGTGACTGTAAAGTAGCTGCCGACAATGATAAGCAGTCCGTTTCAGATGACAATAACTTTAATTTCGTCCAGAGTCTCTTTTATTGAAGGTTGAAATGGTTATAGTAAATGAGCCTGAGGTTGTAGGGCCTCTAACGTGGCTTTATGGAGGAATCGTTCTTTTTATAGCAGCTTTAGGGTTTTTCTTCACATACCTCTATTTACAATCGCCTCGAATCGAGGCGCTAGTAGGATTGGTTGTTTTGGCTGCCGTGGAAACTCTAATGCTCTCTTTACTAGCCTCAATCTACAAGACAAGATACATTTTGACAGAACGAGAACTCATCTTAAAAGCATCCAGATTTATAGGAGGCACCAAGAAAATCCCCCTAAAACAAATAGAATCTGTTAAGAGAACACTAATACCCTTCGGCTTTAGACTTTTCGGAGCAAGCTTCTACGGCGGATATTATTACTTTCCAGGACTAGGAAAAGCTTTCATGGTGATGACAAACTTCAAAGATGGTGTCATAATACGTTCTAAAGAGGGAAACTACATCATTACTCCGAAGAATCCTGAAAGCTTCATAGAGTCTATTGAAAATAGAATGAAAGACGCACGCTAAGAAATTTTCTTCCTTTTATGGTTGTAAGTTCTTAAGGAACCTTGCCAGTATTGTAAGGCACGGTGGATGCTGACTGAAGATGAGAAGAGAAACAGCGTCTTGGGACCAATTGGTCGACAACCTCGTTAAAGAAGGAATTCTCCGTTCTGACAACGTGATTCGTGCTATGAAAAAAGTGCCACGCGTCCTCTTCCTGCCCGAGCGTTCAGTTGAATACGCGTCAGTGGATGCACCTTTGCCCATCGGCTGGGGGCAGACGGTCAGTGCGCCTCACATGGTTGCGATTATGAACGAAGCGTTGGAACTACACGTGGGAAATCGTGTTCTAGAAGTAGGTGCTGGCTGTGGTTGGCACGCCGCAACTATAAGCGAGATTGTAGCCCCGAAGGATTCTTCGAGGTCGGAGCGAGGACATGTTTACACGGTCGAGATGGTGGCCGAGTTGGCACAACTCTCAAGAGAAAACATAATGCGCCACGGGTTCGGCGACCGCGTGACAGTGATTCACGGAGATGGTTCCTTGGGCTATCCTGAGCAGAGTCCCTACGACCGCATCTTAGTTACTGCAGCAGCTCCAGAAATCCCTCCTCCTCTCGTGGAGCAGCTCAAAGTTGGGGGCGTTTTGGTTATTCCAGTTGGCAGTGTCCACCTGTTTCAGTCTCTAATCCGCATACGGAAGAATGCTGATGGAAGTTTAGCCCGAGAAAACTTGGGCGGAGTAGCCTTCGTACCCCTGACAGGGCGCTACGGTCACAGCGTTTAAGCCCTCTACCCGAAGAACGCGTCGAGAGTGGTTTTAGCTTTCTCTTCCTCTATGCCCTTGCTCATTTTTTCTAAAGCCTTTCTCACTCTGTCTTCTGTGAAGTCGCGTTCCCTGCAGAGAAAACCCACGACACCTTCCACGTCAGGCTCTTTCCACTTCAGAGTGTAGTTGTCTGTGACTTTCGGGTGGAGGAAAATGTCTCTTATCTGTTTGGGGTCGACTGGGAATTCGGCGTCTTTCAATGTTGTTCGCAACAGTTCATCGAGACTGCCGCTTTCCTTGATTAGCTTCAGGGCGGTTTTCGGTCCGATGCCCTTTACTCCTTCGGGGTTGAAGTCTGTGCCCACGAGGATGCCTATGTCCACAAGTTGCTCGTACGTTATGCCCAATTCGGCTAAGACGTTGTTGAGTTCTACGACTTCTGGAACCACGTCGATGTACACCGGTTTTTTGGGAAGCTTACGTCTGCCGCTTATAGTCACGTTGCGGATTAAGGTGAGAGCGCCGAAGAGCAGGGAATCGTAGTCTTGGCTGGCACAGAAGTCCGTCACTCCTTTTTTAGTTATGTATGCAGCTTGGGCTTCTCCTTCACTTGGCGCTTGAACCCAAGGGATGCCCATGAGCGTAAGGAGGCGTTTGCTGTCTTCTTCCATGTAGTCCTTAAGGCGAGAAGTGGCTTGAGCGTAGGTACGTGCCTCTTCAACCTTGCCCTCTGCCAAGGCTCTTTCGTACTTGACGGTGGCTTCCTCCTTAGTCTTCATCCGTCGCTTAATCTCCACTTCCTTCAAGGCTGGCGGAGTTCCGTCGAAGACGTAGGCTGCTCTTATGCCCATCTCTGTGAGGTTTGAAGTGCGGTAGAGCAAGCCGCTGAGGTGACTGGTAACTCTGCCGCTGTTGTCTTTCAGAGGAGTACCGTCGGGCTGGCGGATTATGGCGAGGAACTGGTAGAGGGCGTTGTAGGCGTCTATGGCTACAGATTTGCCGGCGAGGTCGGGTAGGCTGACTTGGGTTTTCGACACCAAATCTTTCAGGTTGACGCCCAAAACTTGAGCACCGTTAATAAGACGGTTGAAGAGACAAGATAAGCCTTATCATAAGCTAGCAGGTTCTTCAGTAATTCCTCGCTTCAACTCCTCAACGTAATCTGAAAAATCATAGCCTTCCTTCTCCTCGTATTCTAACCCCAGCTTGCTGTACAGATTCTTGAGAATCAACTGCTCCACCACGAACGCCGCAGACCCCAGAAGACTCTCTAGACCAGCAGAAAGAACTTCAAGCTTTTCGGCTATCTCCTCCCGCTTCAGTCCGAAGTGGTTCTCGAGATAATCATAGATGACGTTGGCGCCGATTTCCTTGAAGACCTGCTTAAGCGTCGTATCCACCGATTTGAGTATTAAGTCGTCTAAGGTTTCAGCGGCGTACAGCCGCTTGGTCACCCCAATAACGCTCACCATCGCTTCTTTCTGCAAGAACAGAGGTTGAGAATCATCGGATTTAACTTGTATGAAAGTGGAGTCTGAATTACGAGTAACCGTACGTATTCAGAATCCGAGTCAGATTTGCTGCACCATAACTCAGAAACCCTAACGAAAAGGTTTTTAGTGTAGCATGCTGATTCTTGTCAAGCAATGAATAACGTCTGCGTGAGGTGAAATGTAGTTGTCAATATTTGCGGCACCAGGAGCATACGACCGAGCCATAACCGTGTTCTCCCCAGACGGCCGCTTGTTTCAAGTAGAATATGCCCTTGAAACGGTTAATCGAGGGGCAACTATACTAGGAATAGTCTGCCAAGAAGGCATGGTTTTAGGCGCAGAGGAAAAGCTTGAATCACAGCTGCAAGACGCAAACTTCACATGGAAACTCTTCCCAGTAGACAACCACATAGGTGCAGCAGTAGTCGGCTTAGGCTCCGACGCACGAATCCTGATCGACCAAGCAAGAGTTTACTGCCAGAGCAACCGGCTCATGTACGACGAACCCATCGACGTTGAAGTCATCTCAAAACGCATAGGCGACATAAAACAACTCTACACCCAACATGCGGGAGTACGTCCTTTCGGAGTTTCCATAATCTTCGGAGGCGTCGACAAAACGGGTAACCGCCTCTTCTCCACCGACCCCAGCGGAACCTACCGAGCCTACAAAGCAGCAGCCGTGGGCGTCGGAAGAGAAACAGTCGAAGGAATCCTGAAAGCCGAATACCGTGAAGACATGAGCCTAGAAGACGCTGCAAAACTCGCCATTAAATGCCTCAAAAAGGCTCTTCAAGCACGAGACGAACAGCTGAGAGTCAAAATCGCCACAATACCTGCATCCACGAAGATTTTCCAGTTGATGCCAGACGAAGAAATCGAAAAACACATGAAAGCCATAGAGTGAAACGCTAAATGAGCGAACGATACACCGTTGCGCGCATAACCCGCGACGGTGAACACTTCGAAATCCTAGTTAAACCGCAGCCTGCCCTCAACTACACGATGGGCAGAACCATTACACTCTCTGAAGTTTTGGTCACTGAAACCATATTCACTGACGCAAACAAGGGAACCAAAGCTGGAGAAGAAAAACTCAAGACTGTCTTCAAAACCTCAGACGCCCTAAAAATCGCCGAATTAATACTGAAAAAAGGAACACTGCAGCTCACAACAGACCAAAGAAGACAACTAACTGCGGAGAAACGGAAACAAATCATAGCTTTCATAGCGCGTCAAGCCGTCGACCCCAAGACAAACCTACCTCACCCACCCCTCCGCATTGAACAAGCCATGGAGCAAATCCACTACCCCATAGATCCCTTCAAAGAAGTCGAAGAACAAGCTAAAGACATCATAAAGCTTCTACGCCCAGTTATCCCCATAAAGATAGAGCAGATACAAGTCCAAGTGCGAATCCCACCAGAACACGCCGCAAGAGCCTACGGAACAGTCAAAGGTTATGGCACAATAAAACGTGAAGAATGGCGCGCAGACGGTTCATGGTTCTCCATAATCGAAATGCCAGCAGGGCTCTACGGACCCTTTCTGGACAAACTCGGAGAACTAACAAAAGGAAACGCAGAAGCAAAAAAACTATGAGAACTTTATGAAAAAAACAGAAAAAAAGGAGATGAAACAAAATGCCAACATTCTACGAAAGAAGACAGCTTGTCACCCCCGGCGACCTCCTAGCAGAAGGAAACTACGCCGCCGGTGAGAACACTTTCAAAGAAAACGACAAGCTATACGCAACTCGTGTCGGACTAGTTGAATACGACGAACGCAGGGTAAGCGTCGTAGCCCTGAAAGCCTTCTACATCCCAAACATCGGAGACACAATAATAGGCAAAGTCACAGACGTAACGATAGGCGGATGGCTCGTAGACATAAGCGCACCCTACCCCGCACTCCTACGCGCAGGAGACGTGATGGAACGTTCTTTTCGTCCCCAAAAAGACGAGTTGTCAGCTATCTTCGACGTCGGAGACCTAATCATAGCTAAAATCGTGTCTTATGACAGAACCCGCGACCCCCTTCTATCAGTACGAGAACCTGGTCTGGGAAAAATCACGCGCGGTCAGATAATCAAAATCACTCCGACGAAGATCCCGCGAATTATCGGCAGAAAGGGCTCGATGATAAGCATGATCAAGAATGAGACAGGCTGCCATATTCTTCTGGGCCAAAACGGGCTGGTACACATAAGTGGAAAGAACCCTGAAGACGAACAGCTTGCAGTAATGGCTATTCGGAAAATAGAAAGCGAGTCCCACATGAGCGGTTTAACCGACCGCGTGATGGAAATGTTGAAAAAAGAGAAAGAGAAGGAAGGTGAAATTAAAAATGCCTAAAGCAGAAGAAAAATTGATCGATAAAGATGGTGTTAGAATAGACGGAAGAAAGTTTAATGAGTTGAGAACTACAAAGACAGAAGTAGGCGTTCTCGGCAACGCTGACGGTTCAGCTTACATTGAGCAGGGAAAAAACAAGATTCTGGCAGCAGTTTATGGACCTCACGAAGTGCATCCAAAACACCTCGCCCTGCCCGACCGTTGTCTGCTGAGATGCCGATACCACATGGCGCCTTTTTCAGTGGATGAGAGAAAGTCGCCTGCTCCTTCGAGAAGAGAACTAGAGCTTTCAAAAGTGATAAGGGAATCCTTGGAACCATCGATCTTTCTAGAATACTATCCTCGAACTTCGATAGACCTCTTCATAGAAGTCCTCCAAGCACACGGCGGCACCAGATGCGCAGGCATAACCGTAGCTTCATTAGCTTTGGCAGACGCAGGTATTCCTATGCGAGACTTGACCGTGGCTTGCGCCTCCGGAAAAGTAGAAGGACAGCTTGTTCTCGACTTGACAGATGAAGAAGACAAGAAAGGCGAAGCAGACGTCCCATTAGCATACATGCCTAACCTAAACGCCATAACACTGCTCCAGATGGATGGTCAATTAACGCTTGAAGAATTCGAAAAAACCATCACTCTCTCGCTCGAAGGCTGCAAACAACTCTACACGATGCAGAAGGAAGCTTTAAGGGCGAAGTACGTGGCTGTAAAAGAGGAAGGAGAAGTGGAAGAGTAATGTCGATCGTACGTGTTAAACAGAAGCAAATCGCTCAACTGATGAGCAAGGGTAAGAGACTAGACGGAAGAGAGCTGAACGAGTACCGCGAAATCAAAGTGGAAATGGGCTTAATCGAAAAAGCTGAGGGTTCAGCACGGGTTCTTCTAGGCAAGACTGAAGTGTTAGTCGGAGTGAAGGTTGAAGTAGGCGAACCCTTCACAGACACCCCCAACGAAGGAGTCTTAACAGTCAACGCTGAACTCGTTCCCCTAGCATCGCCAACGTTTGAACCCGGCCCCCCAGACGAAAACTCCATCGAACTTGCAAGAGTCGTGGACCGAGGTATAAGAGAGTCCAAAGCCATTAACCTTGAAAAACTCTGCCTAGAACCAGGGAAGAAAGTGATCGTTGTCTTCATAGACGTCTATGTGCTCAACCACGATGGAAACCTAATCGACGCTTCTGCTCTTGCAGCGTTGGCTGCTCTGATAAACACAAAGATGTTCAAGTACGAGCTTGAAGAGGGAGAAGTCAAAGTGAAACCAGGCTACATTCCATTGCCGATGCAGAATTATCCCATCGCCATAACCTTTGCAAAAATGAACGACAAGCTTGCCGTCGACCCTTGGCTGGAAGAGGAACAAGTGATGGATTCTAGACTAACCATTACCATCGAAAAAGACGGAAAAATCTGCGCTATTCAGAAGGGAGGAACAGGATACTTCACGACGGAGCAGATATTAGAAGTAGCGAAGATAGCAAAAGAAAAAGCCTCGGAAATACGTAAGCTACTGGTGAAGGAATAATGGGAAGAACGAAGAAGATCGGTCCAACAGGAGGGCTAAAGGCCCGATACGGTGCGACTGTGAGGAAAAGATACATCGAAGTGATGAAAGAGACCAAAAAACAGCACGGATGCCCTCAATGCCACACGTTTGCCGTGAAACGCCAAAGTGTTGGAGTTTGGAAATGCAGAAAATGCGGTTTTACCTTCACCGGCGGAGCCTACGTTCCATCGACCAAGCTCGGTGAAACAGCAAAACGCGCAGCAAAAGGGCTTTCTACGGAAGGCTAAAGAGGCGGCTAACGCGAAACCTTTTTTCACGCACTTTCTTTTTTAGTTTTCAGCAGTTCTACTCGTCGTTTGCCTCTTGCCAAAGCAGAAACGTGGATAATTCCTTCTATTTCCAATCGCATCAGTTCCTTGTTGAAAGCGTTGAACCCCAAGTCGCCATAAGCTTCCTTAACCATGCTGTATAACTCGGCGTCTGTAGTAGATCCTTTACGTCGCAGTAGCTCCGCAATAACTAGGGAAAGGGGATGAGGACTCCAACTTTTAGTAGCCACTTCTCACCATCCTCCTAAGCCACAGGTGTCGTAGGCTTCTGCACCTGCCTAACCTGTTTGATGAACCCCTTATACCATGTTTCCATGTCCGGCGAAATCGTTGGACCTATCTTGCCTGCTGCTTCTTTGAAGTCTTCAAACGTCACCACTTTTGAACCTATGTCTCGCCTAAGCGCGTTCAACGCAGCCTCGCGACTTAGAGCTTGAATGTCTGCACCGCTGTAGCCCTTTGTCGTCTTGACCAGAGCCCCCAAGTCAACGTCTTTCTCCAAGGGCATCTCTTTGGTGTACAGCTTAAAAATTTCCAACCGTGCTTTCTCGTCTGGCTCTGGCACGTAGATGAGTCTGTCGAAGCGTCCTGGCCGCAACACGGCGCGGTCTATGATGTCAGGTCTGTTAGATGCTGCTATGACTACTACGTCCTCCAAGGTTGTTATACCGTCCATTTCGGTTAGAAGCTGGCTGATGACGCGTTCTGTGACGCCGCTGTCGGCGAACCCCATACCTCTCCGGGGCACGAGAGAATCGAATTCGTCGAAGAAAATCACCGCGGGCGCAGCCATCCGTGCCTTGCGGAACACTTCTCTTATGGCTTTCTCTGACTCTCCAACCCACTTGCTGAAGACTTCTGGACCCTTTATAGTGATGAAGTTTGCGGCGCTCTCAGTCGCCACTGCTCTCGCAAGCATTGTTTTGCCGCAGCCAGGCGGACCGAACAGCATGATTCCTTTAGGAGGCGTTATGCCCATTCGCTTGAAAACTTCGGGGTTTTTCAAAGGCCACTCAACCGCTTCTATGAGTTCCTGCTTCACTCCTTCCAGCCCGCCTATGTCAGTCCAGTGTACGGTAGGTGTTTCTATGTAGACTTCTCGCATGGCTGTGGGGGTGATTTCTTTGTAGGCGTTGATGAAGTCTTCCATGCGCACTTCCATCTTCTCAAGAACTGACGGCGGTATGTGCTCTTCTTCTAGGTTAATCTCTGGCAAATATCGCCTTAGGGCTTTCATCGCTGTTTCTCTGCCCAAAGCCGCGAGGTCCGCGCCCGTGTAGCCATGGGTCATATCAGACAACTTCTTCAACTCCACGTCTTCTGCCATGGGCATGCCGCGCGTGTGGATTTGCAGGATTTCGTAGCGTGCCTGCTTGTCTGGGACACCTATCTCTATTTCTCGGTCGAAGCGGCCGGGTCTTCGGAGTGCTGGGTCGAGGGCGCCGGGGCGGTTTGTGGCGCCTATGACTATTACGTTTCCTCTTCCGCTCAAGCCGTCCATGAGGGCTAAGAGTTGGGCGACTACTCGTCTCTCAACCTCACCCGTGACCTCTTCTCTCTTCGGTGCGATTGCGTCCAATTCGTCGATGAATATGATGCTGGGCGCGTTTTGTTGCGCTTGCTGGAAGATTTCTCGCAGTCTTGCCTCGGATTCGCCGTAGAATTTGCTCATTATTTCTGGGCCGTTTATGGAGAAGAAATTCGCTTCCGACTCATTTGCCACCGCCCTTGCTAGGAGGGTTTTGCCGCAGCCGGGTGGTCCGTGGAGTAAGACACCTTTTGGTGGTTCTATGCCGAGGCGTTGGAAGAGTTCTGGATGCCGTAGGGGTAGTTCTACCATTTCTCTTACGCGTTGGATTTCTTCGTGGAGTCCGCCGATGTCTTCGTATGTCGTGCGGGGGACGCCTTTTGCTTCCGGGGCTGGCTCGTTGAGGATTTGGAATTGAGTGTCTTTGGTGATGCGGACTATTCCGTGAGGGCGACTTTTGGTGACGGTGAAGGGTATGGCGTGTCCGAGCATCATGACGAGGGTCGTGTCGCCTTCGACGAAAGTGCGTTCCATGAGACGGTTCTTGACGAAATTCGTAAAGTCCTCGTCTACGTTTAGGCGCATGTCCACTGGTGCCAGGACTACGCTTGTTGCATTTTTCACCGTAGCTGTCTTGACTACTACGTATTCGTTTATGGCGACGCCTGCGTTTTTGCGGGTGAAGCCGTCTATGCGGATTATGCTCCTGTCTTGGTCTTCGCTGTAGGCGGGCCATGCGATGGCGCTGGTTGTGCGTTTGCCGGTGATTTCTATGACGTCTCCTGCGCTGATGCCCATTTTTTGCATGGTTTTTTGGTCGAGGCGGGCTATGCCGCGGCCTACGTCTCTTTGTTTTGCGTCTCCTACGCGGAGTTGTGTTTCACTCATGTGGATGCACTTCTTTTTGTGAGTGTTAAGTTTACGGAGATGTGGAAGGGGTTGTGTGGCTTATAAGTTTTACAAGTTTGGGGTTAGCGTGTTCTTCTTACCATGAGCGTCTGGATTTGGCTTACTGTGGAGATTTTTTGTATGTTCTGTTCCACTTGGTCTACGATGCCTGTTTCGTCTTCTGGGATTTGGATGTGGACGATGAGGGCGTTTAGTCCGAAGGCGACGGGTTCGATTTGGTAGTCGGCGTAGATTTTGGCTTGGGGTGGGAGGGCTTTTTCTATTTGATTCTGCAGTTCCTTAAAGTCTACTTCTATGCCCGTTGGGAAGATTTTGTAGCTGACTACTATGTTCGCCATGTTTATGGCCCCGTGAAGCCGCATTTTGGGCATCTGTATTGGCGCCCGAATTGGCGGCATTTTGAGCATCGCCAGATGGTGATTTCGCCGCAGTTGGGGCATTCGAGTTTTGTTGCGTTTTCGGCTGGGGGTATGGTGCGGTTGCAGCTGGTGCAGGTGGGTGTCTGTATCATGGTTTGGGTTTTGGTTGTGGTGCTCATGGTGGCTTTCCCTTTTTTAAGTGCTGATGGTATATTGAAAGGTTGCTTATATCTGCTGTGTTTAAGGGCTAAGTGTGTGTTTAAATATTGTTGATTGTTGATTAGGTGTTATGCGAGTTAATGTATTAGAGCTTGGGGAGCTTGAAAGGAAGCTTGGAAAGAAGTCTCCTATCGACTTTTTGGCGCCTGAAGTTGGAAAGGTCTACGTTGTCGCCATAACTCGGGACGGGTGCCCAGCGTGCGAGAAGCAGAAGCCTAAACTGGACAGCTTAGCCGCAGTCATTCGAAAGAGGCATGGAAGCAGAGTGGCGTTTACGCTGGTGCACGTTAAGTATCGTAAGGGTTCACAAGAAGAGTCTCTGCGCAGCAAAGACGTGTTCGGGCACTATTTCTATCCCACAAACCTGATTCTGCTGAGGACCGCCGACCGTGGAGTGTTCGAGTATTACAGAGCCGCTGCGCCCCGCATGAATGAGCTCGAGAGGAATATCGAGAGTGCCGTTAAGATTGCGGGGATGATGAAGAAGGAAGCGGGCTAATCGTGGGGTAGATTGCACATTGTTAGAGACGTCTCTCAACAATCGTCGGAAAATTATACTCCTAAAAAACCACGCAAACCCCAACATACCTAATAGGACGGTCTAGACTAGGCGCAGAGAACGCACAAGCAGCCACTAATAGCTTATCGGATTTTCCTCGTCAACCTATGC
>CAZJAQ010000030.1:0-16078 GCA_964544285.1 uncultured Candidatus Bathyarchaeia archaeon | reverse complement strand
CGGAAACCTAGTAGTATGGATGCCTTCTTCGACTGAGACGAAGCGACTGCCTTATTCTTTGATTTGAGTTTCCACAGTTCCATGCGACTGCGGTTTCTCGAAGGTCACTGTCGCCTTGGGCTTCGTGACGGTGGGCGGCGCAGAGCGTGGCTTCTTGAGGCTTTCGTAATGTTTCGAGACAATGAGGTACAAGCGGTCTCTGAGGTCCATCCCTATTGCCTTCACATCCTTAAGCTGTTTAACTTTGCCCGCCAGAACGTTGTCCTCGAGCGTTTCGGCAATCCACTTTTCAAAATCACCGCGGTAAAGGTGAAACTCCAAGGATTTGACGTTCACTTCTAGAGTTTTCTTGACAAACTCTTCTAAAGACGCAGCGCTTTCTCCAGTGTAGTTCCCTATCGACGTGAAGAAGTAAAAAGCCTTGTCTCGGGGAAGCGTTCTTAAGGTTCGGGAAGTTTTAGGCTCGCTCAACACGTTTTTTCTCCATCAATTTTTCTTGTCTTACTAATAGGTGGTTTTCCAGATTTAAAAGGTTCGCTTAACTCTCTGAGATGCTTTTTCGGGACTCGACAGCATCTCTGACATTGGGTTGCTCTGGTTGAGCGTTACGGTTAATAGCGTTTGAGGCTTATTGAAAAAAGGTGGGCGGGTAGCCTAGTACGGATAGGGCGCAGGCCCCCTAAGCCTGTGGTCGTGGGTTCAAATCCCACCCCGCCCGCTACAAAAATCGTATCGTCGCGGTGTTTGTGAACCAACCCACGCAAGTGTTATAAAGAGAATTTCTTGAATGTATTTCGAGGCTTGGAGGTTTGAAGCTTGGCTTTTGACTTAATCACGTTCTTGATAGGCGTCGCCGTAAACATCATCGTGATTTCACCCGTTCTCTGGTTGTCGGGCAGAGGTCTCGTGGGAAAAGAAAAGGCGAAGTTCACTGACGCCGTCTGGATTGTCATCCTCGGCACCGTCGTCGGAGTTCTCCTTGGAATTTTCGTCACTGGTTTGGTGGGTGCAATCATTCAACTGATAATCTGGCTCGCCTTGGTAAAACATTTCTTCGACTGTGGCTGGCTAAAAGCACTGGCTATCAGCATATTCGCAGTCATCATCTTCGTGATACTAATCATACTGCTGGCTTTCGTTGGAATCGTAGTCTGGGTCCTATGGCTCTAAGGCAACCCCCTCACGATGCCCACGTCTTAAGGAATGAAGCAGTGGAGATTGCCGCTCCTTTCAATTTCTCTTTTCAGTGTTTTACGGGTCTCAGTTCAGTTGGTATTCCTCGCCTTCCTGCAGCAGCACTACTTTAATCCTCGAGTTGGCTTCTACCCTCCGCTTAAATTCCCCACGGTCACTTTCCCAGTTATGCATAGCCATCGCAACCTTAGGGTTAATCGCTATAGCGGCTTCGGCAGCTTCAGCATTGTCCATCGTGTATTTGTCTCCCGTGGGAAGTAAAGCCAAGTCTATTTTCTTGAGGCACCGCATTTCTGGAATCAAGTCGGTGTCTCCAGCATGGTAGACCGTCTTGCCTTCAGCCGCTACCAAGTAGCCTACTCCATACCCTCTAGGGTGCCAGAGTTTTCCAGAAGGCTTGAACCTCTTGACGTTGTAGGCTTCAACTGCCTCAACGCGTATGCCATCCACTGTGATTTCTTCTCCAGCCTTGATTGTTCTGACACTTCCGCCGATTCTTGAAGCACAGTTCTCTGGAGCAATGATGACTGTGTCTCTTTTGCGGAGCTTCTGGATTTTTGGGGGACTGCAGTGGTCGCCATGATTATGCGTCACCAGTATGATGTCTGCTTTCTCTGAAGTCTCAACGACCTTCCCATACTTCTTCAGGTCTATGTAGATGACCTTGCCCAGGGCTTTGATTTGAAAACTGGAATGCCCAAGCCACTTGACGTAGATTGTCATCCTAGCACCGAATTCATTATGGACTAACGAGTGCATATAAAACTTGGTCGAACTTTTTCCTACGTTCTTGGCGCTTTCTTGCATATGTGTGCAGACGATCGAGCTACATGACGCAGTAATAGTGTTGGCAAGCTAAGGAAGGAAATGTGATTCTTTAAGACCAAGGTTCTCATTCGCTTATGTAGCAAAAAAGGGGGAAAGGGAGTGCTATGAAAGTTTTCGCACTAGAATCCGTATTTTCGCCGCACACACAGGTTCCACCACAGCCGGTAGCCGTAGACGTACCTCAATTGTTGCTCTCGAGGTACCGACGGGATTTTAGACCCTTCGCTGCCCGTGTCAGGGCTTCTCTCCACAGATCTTGGTATTGATGAATCTCTATTGCTTGACCCGTATCGTCAGATAGCGTGACGCTCTTCAGCTCAAAGGGTGAATTGACTGATGTGGAGAGGATCGTGAAGGTGACTGTGAGGAAGATTCCGTCTCCGCTGAATGGTTCTGCGGTGCCATCGATGAATACGCAATCCACATTGTTCCTCCAGTTGGGTCGACCTCGTTCTTCAGCGCGAAGATAGGTCCGTGGAGAACGCCGTCTTCATAGTCTTCTACTGGAGCCATAATCTCATGACTACTATACTCTACGATGGTTGGGTCCCATTTTAGTTCGATGTCGAAGCCGTAGAGATTTTGGACTCATCCGTACCCGGCGACGAGGGTGAAGGTGTCGCCAACGTCGCCTGTCATAGCGAAGGGAAAGATGCTAACATAGTAGCCCGATGACGCTGACTCAGTTTCGTATCCGAGGTCTATGCCTGAGAGCCTTTCGGTTCCAACGATTATGCCTATGCCTGAAACCAGAGATATTAGTAGCAGGGTGGTTATGATGTGAATTTTTCGAAACATTCTACAGCATTAATTCTTGTTGAAAATTTGTATTTAAGCTTTGGTTTACACGTTTTCTTTGGATTCTTCGAGAATTTTCAGCTTTGAGCCAAGTATGTTTCTTAAACGTATGCTGTAGTTCGCGAGTAGGGTGTAGTTCGCCTTGTGTTTGTGAAGGGTAGATATTTTATTAGCCTATGTAGTAATGGATAAGGGAGCGATGTGAAGTGCTTACTCTTGCCTTAATCTTGATTTCCACTTTTCTAGTCAGCATCATTTCGCTGATCGGGACGGTGCTTTTGTCCTTGAAGGAGAATGTCCTGAAGAAGATTCTTCTCGTGTTGGTTAGTTTTGCTTCGGGTGCTTTGTTGGGAGGCGCCTTCTTCCATTTAATCCCCGAGTCTTTCTCCTCGCTCGACGAGAGCGTCTTCGTCGCGGTTGTTTTGGGGGTTGTGGTTTTCTTTCTTCTTGAGAAGAGTTTGTGGCGCCATTGCCATGAGAGGGCATGTCCAGTTCATCCGTTTGCGTACCTGAACCTCGTGGGCGACGGGGTTCACAACTTCATCGACGGAGTGGCTATTGCTGCGAGCTTTCTTACGTCAGAACCTTTGGGTATTATCACCACTGTGGCGGTTTTGATGCATGAAATACCGCAGGAGCTTGGGGATTTCGGGGTGCTCCTCTACGGTGGGTTTACTCGGGCAAAGGCTCTCTTTTTCAATTTTTTGAGCGCCGTGTTAGCTATCACAGGTGCTTTGTTTGCTTTTTTCTTCAGCCCATTCCTTCCAAACACAGCCCACATTCTCGCTTTCACGGCGGGTAGTTTTATTTACATCGCGACGACGGACCTTATCCCCGAGTTGCACAAGGAAACTAACGTTAAGAATTCCATCGCTGAGGTTGTGTTTTTCTTGTTTGGCATTATCTTGATGATGCTTCTAAAGGGCTGAAGGCAAGGTTCTTTGCAGCAAAGTTTTTCAGCGCCTTCTGACTTGTCAGTTGGGAAAGGTAGAAGCATGTGGTAGCTATATTTCCCACGCGAATGCGAGGTCTGTTTCAGCAGGCTTTTCCATTTCACTCTCTGAACCGAGACTTGAAGATTCTGTTCGTCTCGAACCTTTTCGCCTCTTTCGGCGATGGACTCACGATTTACCTTCTGCCTATATTCATAAGGAACCTCAACGCTACGCCCGAGAATGTCGGCTTTCTGTTCTCTGTCTTGACCGTGGCTTCGGCAGTAACCATCATTCCAGGCGGTTTGTTGGCTGACAAGTATGATCGTAAGAAGATTCTGTTGTTGGGCTGGATGATTTGGACGCCCGTTCCACTGTTTTTTGCTTTTGCGACGGATTGGGTGCAGTTGACACCAGCCATGTTTTTTTATGGTTTTTTGATTTCGGGTCCTGCGGGGAGTGCTTACATTGCGGGGTGCTCTGATAGGCGTCGGATGGCTTCTACGTTTTCGATGATGGCTTCGGCTTGGGGGATTGGTTACACGTTCGCTCCTACCGTGTCGGGTTTTTTGACGGAGACGGTGGGTATGAAGTTTGTCTTCTTCTTGACTACTGCTTTTTATTTTGTTACTTTGGTGACTCTTACTCGGATTAGTAGTCAGCGGGCGACGACTGCGCCTTCGGCTGTCGCTGTGGAGTCTGGAGCGTCTGAAGCGGGGGCTTTCAGGCGGAGCAGCATTCTTTTTCTTTCGGTGTTGTTCGCTGCTGTGATGTTCTTCCTCGCCCTGGTGTTTCCGTTGGTTACGCAGTTCTTGAGCGACGTGTACCGTTATGATGTTGCTCAGATCGGGGTTTTGGGGTCTTTCACGTATTTTGGTGGTTCTGTTCTGTCGTTGGCTTTGGGTAGGATTGGCGATAAGTATGGTAAGGCGATGGCTGTTTCGGTTTCGATGGTGCTCGTGGCTTTGGCGTTGGGCATCTTCGTCTCTGTCAACAATTTTGGTTTGCTTGTGGTTTCTTCGTTCTTGAGGGGTGCGTCTTTTCCCATGTGGGCTTTCATCGGCGCGACTGTGGGGGCTATTGCTCCTGCTGTTTCGAGGGCTCGGTGGATTTCGGTCGTTCAGACGACGGCTCAGGTGACGAGTATTCTGGCGCCTTATGCAGGTGGAGTGTTGTATGTTGCTTCGCCCCAGACGCCCTTTGTCATCACTATTGCAGCTTGCTTGACCATCGCTGCCCTAGCACAGATTAAGCAGTTCAAAGAATGACGATGCAATTTCTTCTTACGCTTGCGTCTATGTTACTATCCAGCTTTCTACATTCAAGAGGGCACGTCAAAGATCAGAGCTGAAGAATTTTCACTCAATCCCTCATATCTCTTACCATCTTTTTCCATAATTAGTCAGTATTACAGTTGCATCAAATAGGTCTATGGTTCCGTAGGGTTCGGCAATGTCACAGTGAGGGTTGTAGTTTTCGTCTCCTATTCCAGAGCCGTAGGCTGCTAGCACACGGACTGCGTCGTAGAGGTTGACCTTCAAGTCGTGGTTGACGTCGGCTGGGTTCCAGTACGGGGTCATTAAAGGATGGTGGTCGACGCCCCTCCAGGGCAGGTAGGTGTCGCCTATGCCGTCGCCGTCCAAGTCAGTACCGTTGTAGTTGTTCCAGTAGTTGCCCTCGCAGCCATTATCCCAAAAATTCTCGCCGGTATCCACCACTTCGCTCGGGTTGTTGATTAGGTTGTTGTGGTAAACACGGTTTCGTCGCCCTCCCCAACAGGTGATTCCCTCCCAATTGTTCTCGACGACGTTATCTATGATCCTGTTGTCGTTGCTGTCTATAAAAATCCCATAGTGGTTCCCCATGACCCTATTGCACTCCACTTTGTTGTTGGGGCTGGAGTATACCCATACTCCGGCGCCTGACATCGCTCCAGTGACGTTGTTTGCGTATATTGTGTTGTTTTCTGAGAAATCGATGAGAAGGATTCCTAAACCATTATCAGATGGAAAAATGTTGTTGTGTGCGATTGTGTTGTTGCTTGACTCGACGAGGGCAATGGTGTTCCAGCCCTCAAGCATGATGTTGTTGCTTATGTTGCATCCGTGTGATTCATACAGTTCGACACAAGATGCTAAACAGTACATTGTGAAGCCGCTTATTGTGACGTTGTCGGCGTGGACCTCAAAAATTCTTCCACTCTCGACTCTGGTTTTGCTTGCTCCTTCTCCGATAACGCTTACGCTCTTGGTTATGTTTGCATAGTCGTAAATGTAATTCCCAGCACTCACTAAGACAGTGTCGCCTGGACTCGCCACGCCAACCGCTTCGTGGATAGTAGCATAGTCCTGCGGCACTCTGATGACACTCGAAGCAGAAAACCCCGTAAGCTCAACTGAACTGCAAAGCAACGGTAAACGCAGTAGGGAAAGCACTAACAAAGAAAAAGCAAACAACCCCACCCGCACAAGAAAAGAACGCAAACCTCACACAAATTATACACTATAGTCAAAGCGTAAAAATTTTTCGCTCAAAAACGAAACACACCCAAAAAACCGCAACAACCTTCCCTTCCTAACACGTAACTGCGTACTTAACACTAACTAGCCCACCCAACACAACCTCGCAACTTTCCTATTAGGACGGTCTAGGGTAGGCGCAGAGAAGACGCAAAAGTCAGCTTACGAGGGACGCTTTGCCTCTTCGGATTGGGCTGCTTTACTCTCTTGAACCGCAGCGGCTTCCTCTGCGACCTCAGCCTCTGGCGTCGCAGCAGCCTCTTCCTTCTTGTCCAACTGAACTTGTGGCACCTGTTGCTGTTGACCGGAGAAGAGTAGGTTCGGCGGCGGAGGAGGCGCATCGATCAAAGTAGCCAACAAGTACATAGACATGAAAACATGCTGGTACACCCTCTGGAACACGAAGGGAACCTGCGTCTCAGGGTCAACCTCCAACATCCTATCAATCTCCGCATTCGCCCCCTCCAAAATGGCAACCCCCTCCACCTCAAACTTCACCACACTCGGCTTGGTCACCATACTCAAAGCAAAACCAACGCTGACCAGCCCGCTCCTTCGCTCCTTCTCCTCCATCCTGGCTTTCACGTCAAAACTAACCACCTCACCACTCGGAACTTTGTCCGCCAGCCGCACCCCTAACAAACTACGAACCCCAACCCTAACCGCAACGCCGAAGGAACTAACCGACGGGCAAATGATCAACACCCCACTATTCACAAATCACATACCAAGCCAAACCACCCTTAACCCCCACACCAGCTTTTCCTCTTTGTGTGTAAACCCCAGCGACAGACAAGGAAAGGAGGCCCACATATTGAATCGTAATGCACAATATTTAAATCACTTGCTCCCCAAGACATACATGTACCCCCCTAGGAGACGCCGCCGTGCCGAAAACAAACGACAATTCTTCAGCCATGGGTTTCAGTCACCAAGGGCAAAAAAAGAAACAGGACACCCTCAACCTAAAGGAAACCCAATACAGCGCAGAGATAGACGCCACGCGGTTTCACATCTCCCTCGCAAAACAATCCAACGGAAAGCCAGCCCTCTACGAAAAATACGACATAGCCAAATACGACTTGCATCCAGGCTACGTTTTTTCTGATGCTGTGGAGAGCCTCATCCCAAGAAACACGCCCGAATACGTCGACAGGGGAGAAAAATACGTAGAACGCATCACCCGTGCCCTCTACTACTTCAAACAATGCTCCCTCATAGGACCCAGCGGAACAGGAAAAACCCACATAGTTTACCTCGTAGCCGAACTCAACGGCCTTCCAATATGGGAAGTAAACTGCGGCTTACAAACCTCGTCCTACGACCTCTTCGGAAGGTACATCGGCTTAGGAAAGGAGAACTGGATTGACGGTCAGATAATCTCGTGGTGCAGGCTGGGTGGGATTCTGTACTTAGACGAAGCCAACATGATGAAGCAAGACATCGCGTCTCGACTAAACCCTCTGCTTGACACGAGGGGGCATGTAGTTCTCACGGAAAAAGACAACGAAGTAGTCCACCGCCACCAATGCGGATACCTTATCATCTCTATGAACCCCTTCTCGGCAGAATTCGTGGGCACAAAACCCTTGAACGCCGCTCTCAGACGCCGAATGGCAGTCTGGATAAACTTCGACTACCTAAGCGTCGGAAACAAAATATGCCAAGACGAAGTTGCCCTCGTCCAGAAGCGCAGCAACACAAGCGAAGACGTTGCACACAACATCGTTAAGGTAGGAGCAGAACTACGGAGACAATACAAGAGTGGCGACCTACCCTACGGACCTTCGCCCGGCGACCTAATCAACTGGGCGGTGCTAGTTTCCGACGGATGCACACCAGCCGAAGCGGCCGAAGAAACCATCATCTCCACCACGAGCGACGACCCAGAAGTGCAAGAAATGGTCAGACGAGTAGTTCGCGCCAACTTCAGAAGCTAACAGACACTGTCAGGGATAGCTATGAGTTTTTTTGACTACGCGTGGTCGGCACTCCTCCAAGTCTCGAAGAAAAACCGAGAAGAAGTAAAGCTTCTCATCAGGGACAACCTATCGTTTCCAATTCTCGGGTATGACGACCTTGGCTTCGTAATCTGTCTAGTAAAACCCCACAGGATAACTGACAACTTGATGCGGTACCAAGACATGGTCTTGAATTACGACGATTTGTTCCATAGAAGAATGATGTGGCGGCTCTTCAAAGCATCAATTTTCCATCTAAGCGCCCACGTTGCCGTCTCCGACTTCAAAGCCTACGACGACTGGACAAAAGACAAGGATGTCAACCTAGCAACTTTCTCAGCCAGCCTCGTCGAAGACGCAGTAGAAACTGCCTATCTTAAAGCAAAGTGGCCCAACCTACTACAAGACATCGCCTTCGCAGACGCTGTTTCCTATCTGAGGATGCGGTCATGGAGCCATGCCTCCAACAAGGCGCTTTTAACCATGGTTTCCTCGCTCCTGCAATACCATGTGGGAATGATAAAAAGCAAAATGTCGAAGGAATTGTTGGACGATGTCTACACCGTGGTTTTCCTTGCAAGAGAAGTTGAAAACGTGGCGTCCCAGAAATTTCATGGAGAAGAGAATTCATCCACCCCCATCTCTGCCACGCTCGTTGATTCTAGATTGAGTACAGCGACAAAAATCTTCAACATACTCCAAAAATACGGTGAAATAGCTGAAGTACCCTTCTTATTGCATACGGAGAGTTATGGAAAAAACCCAATTCTTTTTGACAGCATCTTACCCACCGAAGACAGAGTCAATGAAGCTCTACAAAACGCTTCGAGCGTGCTTGGTGTAGAAAACGTGAAAACAGACCAAAGGGAAAGCGCGCTCGACAGCGAGATATACCAAGTCTTCTCTGCTTGGGAGGCAAAGGAAAGCAAGCAGAAGAAGATTTTGGAAAGCTACGAGCCCCTCTTACAGAACACGAATTTCCGTTCAATCGAATTTCCTCTTGAGGACTATGCTGAATATCTGCGCAAAAGAGCTCTCTTTGGAGGACAGATAAGGCGAATAATGGAGAAACTCCGCCTTCTTAGAAACGTCACTGGTGAAGATTTCAAGCATGAGAGCGGGCTTCTGGATTTGCAGGAAGCCATTCAAGTGGTTGCCAGCAAAAGCCGCCGCACCGACATTTTCGTGCGGGAAGAACTGCAAGCAAGCGAACAGGCTTGGTCGGTCCTAGTGGATGCGAGCCACAGCCTGAACCTAGCATTGGGAACGGTGCAAGGCGTTGCCCTCAGCTTGGGAGACGTTGCAAAAAACGTTATCGCCGACCAACGTGCTTGGGGAATGTTCGCATTCAACAACAAGTTCTACATAATAAAAGACTTTACAGAAAACTACACAGCCCTTTCACAAGCAAGAATAGGCGGGCTCAAACACAGCGGAATGACCTATCTGCCCGACGGGATACTCGTGGCGACGAACATGCTGAGAAGACACAACGAACAGTCTAAGGTACTAATCGTAGTGTCCGACTTCTTTCCGTCTGGATACAAAGACATCGAACAGAAACTCGTTGAAAACGTGAAAAAAGCTGAACGCTCGGGCGTCGGAGTCATCGGCATAGGCGTCAAGAGCAGAGCGGTAAAGAACTATTTTCGTTTTAACTGTGTTGTGGATACTCCCTACGATTTGATGAAGAAATTCACGAAGATCTTCATCCAATACAGTGCCACAGCTTAGCCTAGGTGACGTTCAGGACAGAAAAATCAGCGATATACTGGAATTTCTTCGCGAATTCTCGGTCTTCCTTGTGACGGAGAACGATTTTCTCGGGCACTCCATCGCAAATGTATGTGATGTATGTTATGTCTTTGCCGAGCCCAGATTTTTCCAGCTGCGCTACAGAGTCCTTCACTTTCTCTAGCCGTTGTATTTTTTTGTTTATTCCTTCTATAGCTTCGAAGAGAATTTCGGCTTCACCCTGTTCGGATGCGCTGAGCATAATTTCCTTGAACTGAATCCAGTCTGTCGATTGTTGTGTTTTTCTAGATTTGCCTTCTTTCTTTGGTGCCTTAGTTTTTCCTTTTGGTTTCGCCTTTTGTAACGTTGCCATTTTTTTGGTCCATTCTTCGTTTTCCTGTGCAGCTTCTGAGCCTCGTAGAAAGGAGCCGAGCCATTGGCTGTACTCGTCTGCTACGGACTTGTATTCCTCTATCTCTTCTTCCAGAGCCTCGTTTATTTCTTTGATTGAATAGAAACTGCGTATCTCCGTGACTACGTTTACCAACTTTTTTCACCACAGTTTCTACGGTTAACGCCTAGTCTTCGCTCGCTATCAAGGGTCTCTTTATTCCCTCGTCTTGAACCTGCTCTAGGTTTCCTTTCTCGTCTGGTGAAAACGCTTTTTGTATGCTTTTCAATTCGCGTTTAATCTTTTCTAGGAGGTTGACTCTCTTGCTTATCTTCTTCCGGTAAGCCTTAATCGCTTTTTCAAGCTCTGGTATGATGATCCACATGACCGTTAATATTACGTCTGGGGGATAATCCTGCAAGAGTCTAGAGTCGACTTTATCGCCCTCTCTGATTATTATCAAGTGTCCTTCCATGTTCAGTTTAACCTGCCTAGCTTTTCCAAGGCTTGTTGCGTGTTCTGGCAAGATGTTGAAGGAGATTCTCAAGCGCCTAAGGATTTGGGTTAGAAGGCCACACAAGTCATTCGTTAGCTTTCTCTCCTCTATCAAGAATTCGCTCAGTTGCAGGCTTTCCTCGCTTATGGCTTTCAGAAAATCGTTAAACTTGTTCTCGATTTCCCCACGTTTCTCGTCTATTTCCATGCTTTCTTCTCCTTCTTCGTTTTGGAGTTGACGTGTGTACGAAAAGTATGTGTCATCTTGGGGCAACTGCTCTGGCTGAGCATCTTCATTCTGTCTTTCTTGCGGATTCTCTTCTTTCTTCTCTACCATTGATAATCCACCCTTAGAGTATCGTTTCTACTCATGATTCCGTGGGATAAGAGAATTTGTATGTGACAAAGCCTTACACACCTAAAGGGCTGGCAAATCGTGAGAGCGAAACTTCTCTCCTTAGCCTAAAAAGAAGAATTATAAGCTAACCAAGCATCGCCACATGCAAGACTGCACACAACTCGGAAAAGTTTCTTCCCTATTTATTTGGCAAGGTCGATTCTCTTAAGATTGTTGAAGCGCTTTTGCTCGTCGACTAAGCATTCCCTCAGATAGTCCTCTAACGTCTCGCCAGCCACGACCTCTATGTCGTAGTCCCGCGGGTCAATCGAATGCTTATAATTCTTCGCGGGAATCACAACTTTTCTGAAACCCCACGCCTCTGCAGCCTTAATCTTCTCGTGAAGCCCGCCCACTGCAGTCACGGGCACTTCACCGTCAACACCCACGTTGATCTCGCCAGTGACTGCTACGTCTTGATGTATTGGTTTTCCCTCTATCAAAGAACACAAAAGAATTGTCATCGTGACGCCTGCACTTGGTCCGTCGACGCCGTAAGCTTGAGCAAAGTCTATGTGAGTGAAATAGTCTTGGGCGATGTCTACCCCGTATTTTTGCAAGATAACACTTCTTACTTTTGCGACACTGTCGATGATAAATCGCTCTTTTCCGCCCTTCGCGATTCCAGTTACCTTGTAATACCCATGCAAGTGGTTGCTGTTTCCGTCGTCACGTTTCTCCAAGAATCCCTTGACGGTCAGCACGTTACCCGTCATTTCACCGCTGAATGGGTCAGACACGACGGCTAAACCGTATATTTGACCAAGTCTTGCCCCTTCAGGTTTAATGTCAAGAAGTTGGCCCCTCTCGCTTATTTGATGTTCGAGGATTTGTTTCTGAATAGTCTTACAGTGCTTTTCTATGGCTTCTCTTACGTGTTTTCTCTCCACATTTCTGCAACCGTCGAGGGTGGCTAAGGTCGCGGCTGTCTTTACTATCGATATCATAGGTCGAAACCTCGTGGCTAAGCCGTCTCTTTTGTTGCTTCTTCTGCGTCCTTCGTCGACGATTTCTTCGCATGCTCCTCTGCTGAAGTGTGGAAGGTGGAAGCGCGAAACTTCCTGCGCGATGAACTGGACGTATTTGTGCCTGTTTTCCACGTTGCTGGGCATGTCGTTGTTCATTCTGACGACTTTGCCGTATCCGTAGATTCTGTCCATGAGGGCTGGATGCACCTGTCCGATGCTGTCGAAGTTTCCAGCTCCCACTAGGAAGCACGTGCACGGCACCGGTTCGGTGGATACTGCCATCGCAGCCGTGTTGCCCTCGTCCCAGCGACTTCTCAGAGTGATGGGCAACTGCCCGTCTTCTAACACAGTTAACAGAGTCACTGCTTCGGCGGGCTTCAAGTTTTTAATCTCGTCTATGAAGAGGATGCCCAAATGCGCCCTGTGGACGTCGCCCGCAGACACCCTTTGATGTTCGGGCGTCCCCAAGCCGCCAGTCTGCAGCGGGTCCCATGCGATGCTGCCGAACAACTGTGCAGAGCCATGCCCCGTCGCATCGATGAAAGGAGCATCTCTCCTGGCGTTGTCCACTATCAGCTTTGGCACTGTAGTGGCTTTGGCCCCTCCGATGCCTTTTGCGCCGCCCATGATTCCGAAGCGTCCTAAAGCGACTACTAGTATTAAGAACATGAGCATCATGCCTGCAGGCAGAAAAGTCGTTGTACCTATGGAAACAAAACTATCCAGGATGTACTTGGTAAAGTCGCCGCCGTAAGCCTCTTGAACAGGAAGCCCGAAAACAGATGCAGCGTTAGTGTCCCATTGAAGCTTTTGTTGCCACAAGTAATAGAAGCCCGCGAACAGGAAAACAGAAGCCACCGTAATCATCAGATAAGTCAGAGCCTTAATACCCACCCGTTGGAGAAACAGTTTCTTAGTTTCTTTCAGTTTTTCCTTGAAAATTATTTTCTTCCCCTCGCCCGCGGGGTTAGAAGAGATTTTTGGTTCGCTGGGAATTATGTCGTTTTGCCAACAGATAACGTCTTGGAGCACTATCTTGTGCTTCTTGTACAGCTCTGTTAGATGGGCAGCGAGTGCTCTGCCGATGAGAGATTTTCCCGTTCCCGGGTCTCCCAACAAGAGAAGGTAAGGACCAGGAGGAACCGTCTTCGTGACGCCGGGTTTTTCCTTGTTCGGGTCTTTCCACGCTTCGTACCACTTTTCTTGCTCAAGATGCTTGAGTTTGTGGACCCATTCTTCGAGGCACAGGTAACACTCATTCAGGGCACGTTCTTGCCCGATGACCCAGTCGAGAAGGTTTTCGGAGACTGGATAGCCCTCAGTGGATCTGAAGGTTTTCCAGTTCCATTCCTTTCCGCGGATGATTTCTGTTTCTTCTCCGAAATAAGCCACTATTCTCCCTTCTGTGCTCTTTTAATGGTGTAAGACGGGCTTCACTACGGAAAATATATCGCTAGTCTTAATATACACCTTATTTTACATCCGTTCATATGTCTCCTTCGGGAATATATCCTCTACAGTCTTCTCGATTTCTTCAACGTGTATTCCTAATTCATAGCTTGGATTCATAAGAATAAAGTAGATGCAAACTGAGCTCAGATTCAGAGTTGGAATCTTAAGGAAGAATAATTCTTGGAAACAGTTGTAGAACACTCCCAAGAACTTTCGAAGCCACGTGGCAAGAACGTGTCGCCTTCCAGTTCTAAGACGTCTATACAAGAATTTAGAGAACCAATCATTGACGTAGTTAAGTATCCTGAAAGAATGACTCTTGACGTTGGCTGTGGAGACAACCCCCAAGGAACGGTGAACTGCGACATAAACGTGGGCAAAGTCTTAGAAGGCGGAGACCAAAAACAAGGAATTTTTATCGAACCCAAAAAGATAAAGAATTTTGTCAAGTGTGATGCTCATCACTTGCCCTTTCGCTCTGACTGTTTCAGAGAAGTTGATTGCTTTCATCTGATAGAGCACGTTGAACACCCATTAAAGCTCCTGAAGGAACTGATCAGGGTTTCCAGCGACTGTGTCACGATCAAATGTCCTCACAGGTTTTCTAGAGGGGCAAAACTGCCTTTTCACGTCAGATACTTGAACCTATTTTGGTTTGAGAGAACATTGTGCAGGCTACGAGACTCTTCACATAAGAAGTTTACGTTCTCAGTTTCCCTAAGTTACGTGCCATGGTTCTCTTTTTTCGGACTCGTCAGACCAGGTGAAATCACTGTGAGAATCGGAGAGTGTAGAAGGGAAGTTGACTAGGATTCTTTTTGTTAACGTGATTAACGGATCTAGGAAGAAGGAAGTTGAAATCAGGTTCTCGAATCTTGGAACGCTTTACTTAGCTTCCTATCTAAGAGCTTACGGTGGGCATAGAGATATTCATGTCATAGAATGTGGCAATTTATCTGAAAGAACATTAAGGGAGATCAACCCTGACATCGTCGGGATATCGTCAATTACACAGCATTTCAACATAGCTAAAAAATTGTCTGCGACAGTCAAAGAGGTTTTAGACATTCCTGTCGTAGTGGGGGGTTATCACATATCAATGTTGCCAAACAATCTGACAGACGACATGGACATTGGGGTCTGTGGCGAAGGCGAAGAAACCATGTTAGAACTTGTATCGCGTTATGAAGAAGACGGGTTAGACAAAAATCATCTTGGCAACATTAGGGGCATTGTTTTCAAACCGTCCAGCTCAAAACTCGAACTAACAGCAAAACGAGAATTGATTACTCCCTTGGATAAAATTCCTATTCCAGCACGAGATTTATTGAATTTTAATGAGAGTACGAACATTTATACGCTGACTTCAAGGGGCTGCCCATACCGGTGTGTCTTTTGCAGTTCCTCTGCTTTTTGGAAGAGTGTTAGATATTTTTCTCCGGAATATGTAGTTGAAGAAATTAGGGAAATTGTAAACAATTATCATCCAAAGGCAATAGATTTCTGCGATGACTTGTTTGCTGTGAACAAGAAGAGGTTAAGGGAAATCGCTTCTTTGATTAAAAAAGAAGAATTCTACGGAAATGTAAAGTTCACTTGTCAAGCACGTGCCAACCTCGTCGATGATGAAATTGCGACTTTGCTGAAGAAAATCGGGGTCACTCAAGTATCCATGGGGTTGGAATCTGGGTCAGAAAGAATGCTAAAGTATTTGAAAATGGACTCCGTCACGGTAGAAGACAACAACTATGCCATAAACGTCTTAAAGTCTAGCGGGCTGAAAGTGAACGCCACTTTTATTATTGGAAGTCCCACGGAAACTAGAGAAGAGATTCTACAGACCTTAGATTTTATTAAACATAGCAAACTGGATTCTTTCGAAGCCTACGTCATGTTGCCTTTACCAAACACGCCTGTTTGGGACGATGCTAAAAAGAAAGGAGTAGTCAATGATTACATGAACTGGGACGAATTCGAAATCGATTTTCAAGACGACCCGGGAAAGAGAGTAGCCGTGAGCGACTTGAACAGAGACGAACTGTTGGGGTTGTTAGAATCATTTAAGGACGAGAGGAAAAAGAGGTTAGCAAAACGGCTCTTGCTGCAAGGAATTTTTCATCCTCGGAAAGCCTTTAAATTTGTCAAGAAAAAGGTTGGTGTTTGGAGAAGGCTGAGAAAGAATAATGGGGATTCAGAGTTGATTGCAGTAGGGTATTGCGAAAAGCCTGAAGAGCCTATTTGTTGAGGTTTTTTCGGGTAAGGATAAGTCGGTAATCAGAGGGATTTTTCGTGTTTTTACTCATGGATGAGGTGTTTTTATGGTGTCAAATAGTTCGTTACGAATTGGGTTCATCGATGTTTATTTCTAATTCATATCGTGGGTTCAGAAGTATAAAATAGAGGCAGACT
>CAZJAQ010000029.1:0-16356 GCA_964544285.1 uncultured Candidatus Bathyarchaeia archaeon | reverse complement strand
GGGCTTCTTGAAAGGAAAGTCGGGTGCAAACCACATGTTTGACATCACAGCTTTCAGAAAAGGTGCAGCTAAGAACATGATGGTTATAGACCTCGCAACGTCACCCGAAGACGTCGTCTCTGAGCAGCCGGTCATAGCGTTGTTTGCCAAAATCTACGATGTTGCTCCTGACAACGCATGCCTAATCGCAATGCCTAAGAGTAGTGAGAATGGGAAGAGGATGGCGAAGCTTTACAACATTACTTTGGTTGAGGCGAAAAACCCGAAGGAAGCCATAAAGGCATTAGAAAACAGATGCGTTAAGCAGGAAAAATAGGCTTTTTAGCTCACTGGAAAAACAGCGGCGTTGCCCCGTTCCGTCACAACCCTAACCAGGTATGTGCTCGTCGGGGTTACGATGTCTATTCGAGTGTAGTTCAAGCGTTCTCCTGAACTGACGAAGATGTCTGCCGCGTATCTTTTGTGTAGTGTCGAGTTGGTTACCCAGATTGAGACGACATGGCAGGTTGAGGCTCCCTTGTTGTTTAAGGTAATCTGCATCCCCTCGGCGAGTACTCTGACGGCGAGGAAGTCGATGTCGATGGCTGTCTGGTTGCTATCTTCGCCTGCATCGACGAGTTTTATGTTCATGCTACCATCTGCTCGGACGTAGCTTCGCCACTGGTCAGTCAGGTTCACAGTATAGTAGTCCCAAGCTGTGGTCGGGAGATGCCCTGCTGTGGAGTTAAAGCCGTTGTCGCTGTAAGCTCCAGAAGTCCAGTTGAGAGCCTTCAAGTACCATTTTTCCTCAGAGTCGCTTGCTCTGTATCTTAGCTGAATCTCCACGCCTTTCACGTTTTCTAGGGTGTAGGTAGATACATCTATGGTGAAACTTCCGATAGTGTCAGCGCGTTGTCCGACGTAGTTTATGACTACCCAAACGGCAGTAAGCCTCGTATATCTGGTTCCAAAGGTTCTTCCAGAGGCGCCTGCCTGCAGAGACTTGACCTCATCCCAGGTCCACGATGCTCCTGTAAAGGGATTGGTATCATACTGCGTATACAAGTCTTGATAAGAAGTTGTCAAGGCTATGTCTGCTGAAGTGTAGTCTGTGCTGTGTGTTCTGATTAGGGTTCTGATGCCCTGGGACGCGCCGAGGCTGCTGATTCTCGCCCTCACGTAAACTCTTACCCACGTGATGTTGCCGTAGTCGTCGGGGTCTTTCAAGTTGTAAGCTTCTCTTCGCCAATTTGCGTTCGTGGTTCGGACGTAGGAGCTGTCATCGTCGACAGGTTCTTCGTCGCAGCAATCCCAATGCGCCGTGCCCGTAGGAAACACTGCACCCCACTCCGCATACTGCCCAGCAGATTCTGGACGGATAATCGCTTGATTTTCCTCTCGGAAAGACTCGTAGAATTCGTCGACTGTTGTCGTATAGGCGTAGGAACCGTTTGTGCGGCTACCTATGGGCAATGTGTACTCGCTCTGCGCTGCAAACCATACTGAACTGTTTACCAGCGCTACGTCGCTGATTCCTATGTCTTCCTGCATTCTCTCCCAATCAAGCTGGTTCATCTGGTAACTCCATAAGATTACGTTTGAAGTTATTATCACGAGGATGACGAGGCTTAGCACTATGACTATGACGTTGCTCACACCACGTCTGTTTCGTTTGAGTCTACGAAGGTGCTTTGTAATAGTCCACAATTTTCGTCCCTCTACTCGTCACCACGTTTATGTGATACAAAGCATCGGCTTCCCAACTGAAAGTTACGTTCAACCATCCATGCTCCCCCACCTCCAAAGTGAGCGGTGTAAAAGGCTGGCCCGTGAAATTAATGTAAACCGAAGATACTTCAAACGCAACCTTCCCCGTGTTTCGGAGGTAAATCGAAATTTGGTTAGAGTTGAACCACACGTCTTCCGCGATGACGCGTTCTCCCATAATTTGACGCATGTTATCAGTTATCACGTACGTTGCTGAGGCTGCTAAGGACATGGCGGCAACCGCCACAACCATCAATAGCACGTTGCTCAGGACCGGGGTGATTCCACGTTTACTCCTCAAGAATCGCCTCAATACTACCACCAGACCACCAATTTTAGAGCCAAGTAGCCGCTCGCCATCAGTATTATGCTGTGTTTCAAACCAGCACTCACGGTTCCTTCACCCATCTTTCCTGCGACCAAACCGCCGAAAAACGCCTGTATAGAACTCATGTGAAAGAAGATACGCCACGCCTCTTCGGAAGACAATGCAGATAAGCCTATGATGGGCGAATCATCCATCGTTATGAAGAATGTTTTGTAGAGTAAGACTATGGTGAAGACGAAGACGAAGAAGGCAACGTAGATAATCGCGATGTAAGGTCTTGTTTGAGCCTTTCGCTCCTTCTCCAGAGTCTGAGTGGTTTGAATGAAGTTTCCCATCGGAGCGAAAACTTTCTCCACACGTCCCCCAGAACGGCTAGCCTCGATGATTAAGGGCACGGTTCTCCGCACCAAAGTGGTATCGACACGTTTGCCAAACTCTTGAAGCGCCTCCTCGAAAGGCAAGCCCCAAGACATTTGGTTCACCATTTTTTTCAATTCTGCAGTCAAAGGACCATAATTCCGTTTTGAAGCCTCTTCCAAAGCTTGAGGCAAAGTCATACCTGTCTGCTGAGCCTGAACGATACTCCTGAAAAGATCTGGCAAGCGCTCGTCTATCGACTTTTTCCATCGGTATTCCACGTAATCAAGAACTGCTGAGGGAAACACAGCGATTACAGCTGCAAAAAAAAGATAGTCCTCAAAGAGAGGATTTCCAGTCAACGTCAGGATCGCAGTTATTATTATAACCACGCCTAAACTGATGGAGACAGCCCACGCGATTTTCTTTTCTCGCCTTTCAACTTTTGGCACTTTCACCACCGCGGTGTAAGAGCATCCAAGATTATTAGAAAGATAACCGAGCCGATGGGTATGGCAATGTACGTTAGAAGCATCAACAACAAAGCAGGGTTAAGTATTCCCAACCCGGCGCCTCCAAGCATAGCCATAACAGCGAGCATCACGACAAAGATAAGTGGACCAGCTACGAGCAACGTTACGTAGAATTCTGAAAGCACTCCGAGCGTATCTGAAAACTTCCTCAAAGAAATGCGCTTGTGCTTCATGTTCTGTCTTGACCTGTGGAGCAAGTATGACATTAAATCGCCTCCAGAATGGACTGTAGCTATAAAGCCCTCAAGCAGTTCTTTGAACTTCTCAGAGGACGAACGTTTTGACGCATTTTCCAAAGCTGTAATTATGTCTGCACCGAAGAGTTCCACGTCTCGAACTATGATTCTCGACTCATTAACGACAGCTAGCTTATGAGGAATCTTTGACAGAGAGCGAAACATGCTGTCAGGAGGAACACCTGCACCTGCCAAAATCGCCAAGTAACCACTTGTAAAAGCCATGCTGTCGTCCAAGTCTCGTTTAATGCTGTCTGCTCGGTAAAGGGGGTAGACGTAGAAGGCAATCACTGTTAAGGCACCTGCCAGTAAACCACCACCGAAGCCAAAGAGAAGGGATGAAAAGAGCGGTGTCTGGAGGATGAGAAGTAGTATTGGAGGAACGAGAAGCATGATGGAAACAGTGACAAGTAGGCTTGTGAGGAGCGTGAGACTGACATAGGGCTTAAAACTCATCCGCATCCCAGATTTGTGCAAGCCCGTGTCCATGTCCTTGAAAAGAGGGAGAACACGATGCGTTCTCTTTCCCAAAAGGCGATAAGCGAACAACTCAAGCTTCCACTTTGCTGGTTCAGTTTTGTCTGTTGATTGGACAGGACGGTTCATAAGAGAAAGGGCTGCTGAGCGAACTTCGTTTACAACGCGTTGCCATGCTCGCCCTATAGCCTTCCTGAGACGGACTAAGCTCATTGACCGCCCATCCTTGCTTTCCTGTATATTCGAGCTGGGTTTGCGTAGTATTCTCGAATGACGTTGGCGACTTCGGTGTACTTTCGTATGTTTTTCTTGGCCATCCACTCCAACACGGTTGCTCTTCTCTTCAACTCAGTGCGAACCTCTTCTTCAGTGACCCCCATCTTTTCCATGTTTTTCTCCAGAATGTGACTGTGCCCTCTGTATTCGAAGGAGTTGCTTCTGGGGTCCCACTTGAACACGTCATTCATGATAAGCTCTTTCGTCTTAGGGTCTACAGCGGTGACTTCGGTTACTGCTACAGTTCGCCTAGCAGGTTTTCCGTTGATTTCTGTTCTCGCCTGAATCATGATGGCGTCAATCATAGCCAGCAAGGGCTTCGGGATGTTCATGGGCTCAGATTCCAGCCTATGCACCACAGAGTCTACAGACTCGGCGTGGATTGTACTCATACCCAAGTGGCCAGTAGCCATGGCTTGGAACAAAGTGTACGCTTCCTCTCCCCTCACTTCCCCCACGATTATGAAGTCGGGACGCTGACGCACTGCTGCCTTAAGAAGGTCGAACAAGGTTATGGCTCCTGGACCCTTTTCTTCATGTCCAAAACCACTGCGCACGACGGAGGGAATCCAGTTTTCATGAGGCAAGTTGAGCTCAGCCGTGTCCTCCACGCTTACGATCTTCAACTCTGGCTTGATGAACATTGATAGGCAGTTTAGCATGGTTGTTTTCCCAGATGCTACCCCTCCAGCCACCAAGACCGAAGCTCGGTTCTCTATGGCATACCAGAAATACGCAGCCATCTCAGACGATAACGTCTTGAAGCTTATCAGATCCGAGATTGTGAGGGGGTCTACACGGAAGCGTCTTATGGTAAACGTTGAACCACGCCTCGTGATTTCACTTCCGTAGGTAAGTTGGACGCGGCTTCCATCTGGAAGAGAGGCATCCAGCATGGGAGACGCTATGGACACGTTCTTGCCAGAAAGGTATGCCAACCTCACGATGAAGGAATTCAGCTCGTTCTCGTCTTCGAAGATGATGTTAGTGGGCAGGGATTCGTATTCGCGGTGCCACACATACACGGGGATGTTGACGCCGTCGGCAGAAATATCCTCAACCATACGGTCCTTCATTAAGGGGTCGATTTTTCCGTAGTAGATGAAGTCACGCACGACGTAGTACATAAGCTTGTCGACGGCTTCTTCAGCGACCTTCAAGCGGTAATTCTTGATAACTTCGTGAACTTTTTGCTTCAAGTATTCTGCAGCTTTTTCTTTCGTGTCGATTTCTTTAAGGTTAACGTCGATTTCTTCCATCAAAATGCCCTTAATTTCCCTCAACATCTTCGTTTCTTCTTCAAGCAGCGTGGGCTCTATCACTTTGTAACGAACCTTCTGCGTTTCGGGGTCTTTGACTATGGCTGCGTAAACGTAGGGCTCTTGGATAGGGTACACTTCTCTAAAAACAGAAAGTGTCTCCTTTCGAGCTTCTTGCTCTGTTTGCTCCACTCCACGCTCACCCCATATTCTTTAGCATCCATGCTGCTTGAAGGACCGGTCGTTTTTTGTATGGATCCAAATTTATATAGTGTAGCGAGACTTAATAAAGTCTATGAATTTACGATAACCCGCCTCAACAACCATATTTTGCTGAAAACGGGCAAATCACATGGTCGATAATCTACTTGGTTTGGCTTTTTTCTCGAACTGTTTCTCGTAAATCTCCCGAACCTTGGCTATGGTATCCGCTTCTTGTGGGCTTTTGTCGTTACGGATTCTAGTAATCCGGGCGAAGCGAAGTGCCATGCCGCATTTGTATTTTGGGCTCTTTTGTATTTCGTTGTATGCCACCTCGACCACAATCTTGGGCACGACGATGACTACGTGGTCCTCCGTTTTGATGGCTAGGTCCTTCAGTCGATGAGTCATGTCGACGATTTCGGCGTCGGTTAAGCCCTTGAAGGTCTTTCCGACAGTTAGCAGTTCGCCGCTTTCGGTGTCTCGAGCCGCAAGGTGGTAGTCTGACAGCCAGCCGTGTCTTCGTCCGTAGCCGTATTCTGCAGCCACTATGACTAGGTCGAGAGGTTCAAGAATTGTCTTTATCTTAAACCATCTTTTGCCCCGAACACCCGGCGTGTACTGGCTGTCGGGTTTTTTCGCCATCAAGCCTTCATGTCCAGCTTCGCTGGCTTCTTTCAGAAACTCTTCAGCCACTTTAACGTCTTGAGTGATTACCTGTTTTGTTAAGGGGATTGCCCCAGCAGCCGTGGCTAGTTTTTTCCTCCGCGTCGTGTATGCTTCTCTAATTAGGCTTTGACCGTCGACATACAAGGCGTCGAACAGGTATAGTTGGATTGGGATTTCCTCTGCAACGTGTTCTATCTTGCGGATTCTCCTGAAACGACGCATCAAGTGTTGAAAAGCCAGCGGGCTTCCATCTCTGCCAACAGCGATTACTTCGCCTTCCAAGACAGCCTCGTTGGCTTTGACTTCATTACGGATGAGGTCGACGACTTCTGGGAGACTTTCGGTTACGTCTGTTAATCTTCGACTAAAAATCTTCACGACGTCTTTTGACTTGTGAATTTGGATGCGTGCTCCGTCAAGCTTGTACTCCAAGGCTGTTTGCCCGTCATGTGCCTCAAAAGCTTCCGCAAGAGTCGTAGCCATCTGTGCCAGCATGGGTTTTATGGGTCTGAAGAGTTTGAAGCCTAGGCTCAGCAGTCCCTCTTCCCCTTTAACCTTCGCTATCGTGGCAACTTCTCCGACGCCGCCCGTGAGCATGGCTGCAGTTTGAATAACGTTTAGGGGGATGTTGAAGGCGTGAGCGACTGCGAGCTCCATCAGACCTTCGTGGAAGCCTGTCCGCATCTCGCCGATTAGGACTTTCACGATGTATTTGGCTTCAAGGGGTGTCGCCGAACCCAAAAGTGTTTCGAGCAGTCTTTCTTTCTTCTCTCTCGAGCCAGTTCCAGTAGTCCCGGCGATAGTTTCAAACGTGTGCCGCACTTCGAGTATTGTCAACTGCTTTTGGAAAAGCATAGCTTGCCTTCTTACTTTACCCTCTTCAAGCACGAATTTCACGGCGTCACCTACATCACCAGTCTTGGAAAAAGCTCGAGAAAACACGCTATCGTCCGCGTCTGTTATCTTTCGAATTATCGTGCTAACAGTTGCCCAGCTGACTTCTAACACCCGCTGGTCCCATCTTGGAAAAGCTCTACCCGTAAGCATTGAAATAGCTGGCTCGACCTCTTGGGTTTCGAGTTGCAGGATGAACGAGGCAACCCAGTCGACCATGGCTTTGCGTTTTTTTGTGGACTCGAGTTTTTCGCAAAGCTCTGCGAGGCTTCGGAAGGGAGTGGGCATACGCAATCGCTTTCAGAGAGAAAGATGGTTTAACGGAACATAAGCGTTCCGAGTTTGGAAAAGTAGCCGCTAGAAGGGCTGAGACGCAAGTTTCTCCTTGACTTCCTTTATCCTCTTCTGCAGTTCCACGGCTTCTTTTGCCTTCTCTTTCTTCAACGCCTTGTAGCAGTCGAAGGCGTATTCTAGACCGCTGACACCGAAACGGTCGAACCCCTTGCTGAAGGCGATTTCGGCAGACTTGTTGAAGCGTTCGATGGCGGTTTTGTAGTCTTTTTGCATGAAGCTGCATTCGCCCGCCCTGAACATCATATTTGAAGAGTCGAAAAAATTGTTTTTCTTCTGGTAAAGCTCCGACGACCTGAGAAACTTTTCAGCGGCTTCTTCGTATTTTCCAATCTCGTATAAGGTGGTGCCTTCTTTGTGGAGCTTAATCGGGTCTTCTTTTTCAACACTCATCGATTTTTCCTCGCAACTTTCTATTCAATTGCAACCACTTGTTTTTAACGTTTCTGCAAAGGTCTTTTATGGCACAAAAACGGCTGCGGCGATGACTGTTGTCCACAGCCCATTCTTGTCTCCAGTGGCGGTCTGTGTTGCGTTAGTGGTTCTGATGATCAACCCACTAGTCTTGAAAAGCTGCTTCCTCTCATCCCAAGCCGTTTCCGGGTCGAAGGGGATGCCCATAGTCGTGGCTAGCATTGTCGCAGCCAAGTCTTCTGCATAGTCTCCAGCGATCCCGCTCTTCTGTCCGAAAGAATGGTGCTCAGAAAGATAACCATAAGTGTTCTTTTCTGAAGGAATCGCTACCCCTATCGACGCCGCAACCAGTCTATGTGGTTCGTTGGTTGAATTTCGGGCTAAGACGATGAATGTTATTTCTCCCGGTTTTATCATCTTCAACCCTTTCTCTCGTGCAATAAGTCTGCAACCCGGAGGCACTATGCTCGAAACGTTGACTATGTTGCAGTGATGGATGCCCGCGTTTCTCAAAGCTACCTCGAAGGACTGCAGTTGTTCTTTGTGCTTGCCAGAACCTTTCGTCAAGAAGAAATATCGTGGTATCATTTTCGCAATAAATCTGAGAACAGTGTTTATTAATTTTTGTGGTTTGCGTTCGGCTCGGCAGTAGGCTTTTAATCCGAGTAATACTTGCAACAACTAAGGAATAATCAATCATGTCTGTCATCGTAGAGCAAGCAAAAATCAGCGACTTAGAAACGCTATACGCAATCGAAAAAGAATGCTTCACCCTTGAAGCGTTTTCGAAGGCCGAAATAGTTTCTCTCCTGAAGAAACCGAACTCAATAAGCCTCTGGGCGAAGGTTGGCACCGAGGTCGTTGGGTTTATCATTGCCCTAGTTTACAAAGGAAAGGATGCGAAAATCGGGCATATCTTCACTTTGGATGTTGCAGTAAAGGCTCGCAAAAGAGGAGTGGGTCTCAGACTGCTTGAAGAGTTGGAGCAGGCTCTACGAAAAAGACGGGTCAAGGACTGTTATCTGGAAGTAAGAGCCGACAACGTGGCTGCTCGTGAGCTCTACCGAAAACTAGGCTACGTTGAAATCGGCACACTGGAGGGTTTCTACGCTGGACGAGACGGTATCAGGATGAAGAAAACTCTGCAATGACGTTTGGAATGACTCTAAGCAGCGATTATTCTTCGAAGGATAACAGGTAGAGGTTTCTCTGAGCGTCGAATTCTCTTCTGAGAGTCCCTGAGTCGATTTCAACCAAAACAAGCTCCGCCGTCGCGTCAACCGAACAGCCTGGCAAAACGTGACCCCCAAAAGCGTTGCCTCTGTCATCGCTAACCACGATGTGCCCATGGACAACAAGCTCTGCCTTTTCTTTGACGGATATGTTTCCCATACAAGACACTATTTCCAACGGACCATTCTTCTCAATTGGCACATACTTCCCGTCTCTGTAGAAGCCCAAAACTGCCTTCTTCAGCGTGCCGATGAGTAAGAAGAAGCCAGAGTTTACATTGCTCTTTTTAGCCGTAGACGCAATGATCTCGAGTAAATCCTCGCCCTCAAAGAATCGAGCAAAAATTGTCCTCCGAGTTTTGGATTCGACACTTTTCATACCTGAGCCTCTTTGCGCATTTGCCTAC
Organism: uncultured Candidatus Bathyarchaeia archaeon; assembly: GCA_964544285.1. Classification (GTDB taxonomy): domain Archaea; phylum Thermoproteota; class Bathyarchaeia; order Bathyarchaeales; family SOJC01; genus CAYGVX01. The sequence goes on along the minus strand of CAZJAQ010000029.1, from coordinate 6,976 downwards.
TCGCATAGTCTTAAAAAGCCTTTTCCCCACTGGAAAACAGGATTTATCATCAGACTCGGATTCAGTATAGTTATTACGACTTCATAATGTTATTATATCCTAAACATACTCCTCAAAACTGTGATTCACTTGCAAACAGAGACAAGAAAGCAACATAGGTTGAGCGCATTCGTCAACGGCTTCCTAAGCGGCTTAGGCTTGCTTCTCATCATATGGGGACTCATCTCAGTAGTCTCATTCAACCCAAGAAACGCAACCGTCTACATCGGCCTCATCCTGTTCGGAGTGCTCATGTTCGTGAGCGGCGGACTCCGTGAAGCCTACACGTGGGGCAAATTTTCAGCGCAGCCAAATCTCTACGAGAAAGCTCCTTTAACACGAACCCGACCCCTGAAACCCTCAAGGGACACTGGACAACCGCAACAAACACAAGCAACCTCTGAAGCATTGCACCAAAAACCAACAACCCCACCTCAAGTGACAACGGAGCAGATAATCGATCCTGAAGCACAGGCTCACGAAGCTGTTGTTTGCGAACAAGAAAAACAGACGCCAACCTAACCCTCATATCATTCCATGGAGTTTCTCGATTTATTATGAGTGAAAAACATCGACGACGCCTGATTGTTACGAACTCCCCTAGATGAAGAGTGAGAGACGAATAATGGATGAGCGCGGATACGTAATACTTATCTTGATTTTTCCTGAATAGCGTGGTAGAGAGGTTTTAGTTATTGAAGCTCAAGGCACGAATAATCGACCTAGAAGTCGGCAAACGGATGATTTTGCTTCATGAAAAAGACGCTCAAGAAATTGGAACTCTTGCTCATGATTGGGTAAAGATCAGTTCTGGGAAACGAACATCAACAGCCTTCGTTGACACCACAAAATCCTACCTGAAACCAGGAGAAATCGGAATTTTCAAAGACGTCTATGAAGAGTTCAGAGTAAAGGAAGGTGCAACCATCTCTGTTTCTCTGGCAAAGCCGCCCGAATCAATAAAATTCATCCATAAGAAAATGAGCGGCAAACCCCTCGTCAAAGATGAATACTACACTATAATGGACGACCTCGTCAACCACAGACTAAGCGAGATACAAATAACCGCCTTCCTGTTAGCTGAAGAATTTCATGGCTTGACGATGGACGAGATAGAGCACCTGACCCGCGCCATGGTCGACACAGGCACGGTGATAGATTTTGACCGCCCATGTTATGACAAACACAGCATAGGAGGTGTGCCGGGTAATAAGGTGACGCTGCTGATCGTTCCCATCGTTGCAGCGGCGGGCTTGTTGATTCCAAAGACCAGCAGCCGCGCTATAACCAGTGCCTCGGGAACTGCAGACACGATGGAGGTGCTTGCTAACGTCGAATTCGACGCAGCTGAACTAAAAGATATTGTGCTGAAAGCTTCTGGGGCAATCGTTTGGGGTGGAAAATTAGGCGTCGCGCCAGCTGACGACTTGCTGATTCGTGTGGAACATCCACTAAACATCGACCCCTTTGGACAGATGCTGGCAAGCATCCTTTCCAAAAAATTGTCAGTTGGAGCAGACCATGTGGTAATTGACATTCCTGTGGGAACCGAAGCAAAAGTCACAACAGTAGAGGAGGCAAGAAAACTCGCTAAAAGCTTCGTGGAACTAGGCGAACGCTTCAACATACATCTTCAATGCGGCATCACCTATGGAGGACAGCCCGTCGGACACATGGTAGGCCCAGCGTTAGAAGCAAGAGAAGCATTAGCAGCGTTAGAAGGAAAAGGACCAGCAAGCCTTGTGGAGAAATCCACGGCGTTAGCGGGCATACTTCTGGAAATGGGGTTCATTGTTCAACCCGGTCAAGGCAAGGATTTAGCTAAAGAAATTGTCACTTCTGGAAAAGCTTTGAAAAAAATGCACAAAATCATCGAAATCCAAGGAGGCAACGCGAAAATTCTTCCTGATGATATTGATGTTGGGTCTCATCGTGTTGCGATTAAAGCACCTTGCGACGGTTTTGTAACGAATGTTAGCAATGCTGCAATTACTGCCATAGCGAGAGCTGCTGGGGCTCCTAGGGAGAAGGGAGCTGGTGTGGCGTTACGGTGGAAGAGGGGATACAAAGTCAGGAAGGATGATGTCCTGTTGGAAATCTACGCCGAACGAGCCTCAAAACTTAACGATGCTCACAAGTTAGCTTTAACGTTGAACCCCGTGACTGTCGAAGGAATGCTTCTCCACAAAGTCCCAGAATCCTAGTGGGTAGTAATGGAAAGTCCTAAATGATTGAGCTTGCAATTGTAGTTAGAAATCGGAGCAAAGGTTCGTGGCAAGACACCCAGAGAAAGAAGCTCAAAGACTACTGAAAGCTTTCGCGGTTCTCATACGAAACACCACTTGGAAATGTGGACGAGTGGAACGACAAGTAGTGAATTATCTACAGGCACAGTTCACAAAGTTTGGCCACGTAAGGCTACCGATAAAGGAGATATTACTTCACTTCAAGTTGAGCGGGAAAAAGAAAAGCGAATTCCTCGACGCAATTAGACGCCTCGAAAAACGGCGCATAATCAAGATAGAATAACCTCTTCTAACGGAAACAAGAGATAAAAAAATGGGGAGTGCATTGCCTCGGTCGAGTTGACGTAGCTACCACGTATCCCCGTAATGGTATAACAGCTCTATTGCATCGTAGACGTTGATTATCCCGTCGGGCTCATCGGCTGGCGAAACATCATAGGTCTCATCGTAGTCTGGGTCTCCAACCATGGAACCATAAGCATACAGCAACTTGACTGCATCTGGGAGGTTTACGACTCCGTCTCCATTCCAGTCGTATTTGATTGACACGGTGAAATCTGTTTCAGCAGAGTGTTCGGTTCCGAAGGCATCTTCAGCGTAGACGATGATGTTGTAGTGTCCATAGGACAATATTGTTAGAGTGGTGTTACCATCTATAGGTACGTTTGCTTGTCCATTCAAGCTGTAACTCATCTCGACCATTTTCATGCTTGCAACATCTACGTAGATTGTTAAGGGGATGTCTATTGGAAGCGTATCCGTGTTGTATGTTGCGTTCATCGGGGAGAGGATCGTTACTGATACTATGGGTTCTAAGCTGGGTCTAGGCACGTTTGCAAAAGTCGGTGTGACCACGATCGCCGACAATAATAGACTGAGGCATGCTAACAGAATAGTTCTTTTCGTATGTTTTCCTCCTTTCTCCTTCATTAACACTTTCTTGTCCTTTGAAAGACAAGCGTCGGAGTTGTTTCTCTGCAATGCCTCCGACTGCACTGTGCAGAACCAGCATTCTTCTTATATTCTTTATTATCGAACGAAAACTATTTTGATTATTAAAAAGCACATTAACGCACAAAACTCTCATGAATAGTACAAAGAGCGCGCTTGGGAGCGTATATCCTATACACAATAATTCCGAGTTCTCTAGAAGAACAGAGTCGAAGCACTGGCGTCGGATGCTATTGGATTATTTTTCTAACAGCAAGTTTCTGGCGTTCATAACCCATTGGCTGGTGATTTTTTGAGAGACTTGTAGTTTTTCTGCCAGCGTTTCTGCAGAGGCTGCCGCCAAGTCTGCCACAGAAAGAATCCCTAGCGCTTTCAGTTGCTCGGCTCTTTTTTCACCTATTCCCTTCACCTGTGTTAACTCCATGAGCGTGTCAACTTTTGCTGGGGGCGTGATTGAGGGAATCGTCTGTTTTTTTGGTCGCAGATTGTAGCCGAAGATAAGGGCAGTCACTCCGAAGAGAAACAGGACGAAAACAACTGCGCTGTAGATTAACATTCCACCCATTGACTCTTCTATGGAAGTTCTGTAGAGTAAGGCGTAACAAGCTACTATGAAGAATGCTACACCGACTATGTACAGGATGTAATCTGAGCGCGACATCATTCTCAGCTAACTCTATGATTCTCTAAACGCATAAATAACTTTTCCAAGATGAAGATAAAAAAAAGGAAAAGAAGTTATTTTCCCATCACTTTTCGCGTTGCAATCTCGATGTCTTCGGCTTTCACAGTTTTTCGTCCCGCGTGCATTGCGTATTCGATGGCTTCTTTTGCGATTTTGACGCCGATATCTTCGAGAGCGGCTGCTAAGGCTTGCGCAGCGCTTTCGCTTACTCTGTCGGCTTTAGCTTTTTTGATTATTCGGTGCATAGGCGCAACAGATAACTCTAAATCAGCCATTCAACCATCTCCGTAGCCTCTTTCTCTATTTAAGCCATATTTAACCCTTATCCCTCCAATCTCAAACGAAATTATTCCTCTATCCGTCGCACAGCAATGCATAAGAATATGCGTAGCTCACTGAAAGAGCATGAAATTCGTAGACGCACACGTCCATCTTTCTGACCCTGAATATGAATCGCACATAGACAAAATCATCGAGGACGCTGAAAAGTCGAGCGTCGTCGCCATGGTGTCCAACTCGATGAACCTTCAGACGAGCCTCCAAAGCATCAAACTAGCTGAAAAATACCCTAAACTCGTCTACGCGGCTCTGGGGATTCACCCGTGGAACGTCAAAGAGTTAGCACCGAACGAACTTGAGCAGACAGCAAACCTAATAGAGAATCATAAGCAACATAGAGAAATCGTCGCAATCGGAGAGATAGGCCTAGACTACAAATACCTTAAAGGGGGAAAAAAGGAACTTCTAACCCTGCAGTATGAAGTATTCAGCAAGATGCTCCACATCAGCGAAAAACTTTCCCTGCCCACGATCATCCATTCAAGGGGGACGACGCAAGAAATCGTGGACATGCTCACTTCTTACAACATCAAAAAAGTGTTATTGCATTGGTTCAGCCAACCCATTAGTCTGCTGTCCAAAATCGTAGAGCGAGGGTACTACATAACCGAAGGTCCCCCAACACTCTTCGCAAGCCACATACAAGACATCGTGCGTCAAATCCCACTCACACACCTGCTAACAGAAACAGATGGGCCCGTCAAGTATTTTAGACCACCTTTCAAGGGAGAGATGACAACACCCGCGTTTATTCCCATAGTAGTGGATGCGATAGCAAAGATAAGGCAGCAAGATAAAATCGAAGTAGCTACTCAAGTCTTTAAAAACTTCGTAGATTTTTTCGAGATAAAAGAGACATAACCAAATTGCTTTTATGGAGGGCTTAGTTATTAAAGAGAGCCAAAGAAGGAATAAGGCTACAAGTCAAAGCGTAAGGATGAATGAAAAGCTTGGGAAAAGTGCGGCCAGAACACGTGAAGAAAATGGCTCGTGAGCTCATAGAGCTGTATCCAGGCAAGTTCAGTACAGACTTTCAAAGCAACAAGAAAGTTATAACATCAGTGGCTCAGTTCTATTCTGCAAAACTCAGAAACAGGACAGCGGGGTACATCACTAGGTTGCTGTCGATTGAACGTGCAGCGGAAGAAGCAGAAGCCGAAGTTGAAGAAGGCGCAATGGAAGAAGGAGAATCAGAAGAGAGCGCTGAGGAAGAGAAGGAGTAGGAGTTGAAATAGATGGCTGCTATCGGCAATTACAGGAAAGGCTGGGCGCTTCGGTATTTAAGAGAAGCAAAGGCAGAACTCCTAGCAGCCCAGAAGACTCCCTCGATCGCCCACAGCCTCATCCTCGAGTCGATGAGAAAGGCGCAGGCGGCAATATACTACAGCTTAGGCGACCCTGCCTTCATAGAGTCCATCGTGTACCAAGCCTTTGACAGCCGAGAGCAGTTAACCAACGAGCCCGTGCTAAAATGCTTAATCGAGATCGAGCGCACCATACTGAAGCTTTCCCAAACGACTGATTCTGAGCTTCCTGAGACAATCAAGCATGTTGACGATATTCTCGAGATTGCGTCAGAAATCGTTGAACTCTTCACTGGAGAAAAAGCTTAGAGTTGACGATTAAAGTAGAAGTAGAGTTCGTCGGAGTTTTGCAGAAACTGGCTGGAAAGAGAACAGCTTCGCTGGAATTCGAAGACCCCGTAGCCGTCGAAGATGTTATTCGTGAACTCTCTAATCTGTTTCCGTCCGAGTTTAAGCAATTCTTGATAGACCCCGAGCTTGATGACCCTCGACCGAATGTGCTCGTTCTATTGAACAAGAAGGAGGTTGGCGTGCTGGATGGGCTTACGACTAGGGTCAATGATGGTAGCCAAGTGGTTTTGATTCCCGTCTCCCACGGGGGCTAGTTGAATTCTTGAATCAGCTTGATATGTCCGATGCTTGCAGGACCTCTCTCATCTTCACGATGTCGTTGAAGTCTACGTATTCACCGTTCACTATTTTCAGTTTTTCCTCTATTCTCTTTTTCTTCACTGATATGACGTTGTAGGAGTTGCAGAAGAAGCCACGGAGTTTCTCGCAAGAGACGCTTCCAGCGTGGATTACTTTCATGTTTTCGATCTGCCACCGCCATGGTCTGTGTCTGTGACCGCAGAGCACTAGGTTCACTTTGGATTTTGTCAAGCTTCGTAGGACGTCGCCTGCGTCTATGACGGTGATTTGGTCTGCGCCCGTGTCTGGAACTGGAATCACGTGGTGGTGTATTGCCACGATCTTCAGTTTGTCTTGATGTTTTGCGAGGGTGTTTTCGAGCCAAAGGTTTTGTCTGTGGCCTACTTCCCCGTCGTCTCTGTCGGGTCTTGCAGAACTCATGACGACTATAACGTTGTTTCCAACTTCCGTTATTTGCGAAAAAGGGAAAAATCGTCGAAAGAGTAAGTAGCCTGTGGAACGGTAGTCGTGGTTTCCGCTTACGTAGATGATCTTGTCTGCCCTCAATTTCTTCAGCTGTGCTGCGGCTGTTTGAAACTCGGCTATCAAACCGTTCTCGGTTAGGTCTCCCGTTACTAAGATCACGTCTGGAGACACGCCGTTAATCTCTTTCACAGCGTCTTGGAAAACCTTCTTGCAGAACATGGGACCGCAATGGATGTCGGAAATCTGGATGAGCAACATCGAAGTTCAACCTTCTGACTATTTTGTATCTTCTTTTA
>CAZJAQ010000028.1:0-16562 GCA_964544285.1 uncultured Candidatus Bathyarchaeia archaeon | reverse complement strand
CGACATAAGAGTGAAGGCTGTACATGCCTACAATTTCAAACGTTTTAGGTCCCCTGGAAACCCCTACCACCCCAAGGAATTCGGAGTCGGCTACCTGATAACCGCGGAAGGCAAGACGATTTACCACGCTGGAGACACCGATTTCATCCCAGAAATGCGCCAACTTGGTCACTTAGACGTTGCTTTACTTCCCAGCGGAGACACATACACCATGGATAACGTCGAGGCAGCTGAAGCTGCTGTAGCGATTAAGCCTAAAATCGCTATACCCATGCACCGTTGGAGCACAGACCCAGAAGACTTTAGGACAAAAGTGGAGACCGATTCAGATATCAAAGTAATGGTTTTGCAAGAGGGAGAAGAGTTTCAAGTAACCTAGCAGCCAAGAATACCTGCAACGTGCCTAAAAAGAAATGATTCTCACGATGTTTAACAAGGTAAATTATATAGGCACATACAGTTAACTCTGATTAAGCTGGGGTTTACTTGGTTAAAGTAGGGGTTTTCAAATGTGGCAACATCGGCACAGCTCCAGTCTTGGAGCTTCTCCTCGACGAGTTAGCTGACCGCAAAGACGTCAACGTACGAACAGTGACGACAGGCTCCAAAATGGATGTAGAAGCCGTTGAAGATTCTGTGGAAAAAATTTTCTCGTTCACTCCAGACATCGTGCTCTTTGTTTCGCCTAATACTTCTGCGCCTGGACCAGCTAAAGCCCGAGAGGTTTTTTCAAAGAAGAAGGTGCCTACTGTTGTTTTTACCGATGCGCCTGGAAAGCGTGTTAAGACTGAGATCGAGGAACAGGGCTTGGGCTATGCGATAATCATGGGCGACCCGCTTATCGGGGCACGCAAAGAGTTCCTCGACCCCTTGGAGATGGCGATTTTTAACGCCAACGTGATTAAAGTTCTCGCAAGCACCGGGGTGTTCAGGCTTGTTTTCCAGGAGGTCGACAAGCTAATCGAATCTTTGAAGGCTGGGGCAACTCCTTCTCTGCCAAGGCTGGTAATAGACACCGACAGCATTAGAGACTCTTCCAGTTTCAGGAATCCCTACGCGAAGGTTAAGGCGATGGCTGCTTATGAAATGCTAAAGAAGGTTGCTGAAATCAACGTACAGGCATGCTTCGTCGAGAAAGACAAGGAAAAGTATATCCCCCTAGTGGCATGTGCCCACGAAATAGTCCAAGCGAGCGCTAACTTAGCCGAGGAAGCCAGAGAAATTGAAAAATATGGTGACACAGTGCTGAGAACGCCTCATGCCAAGGATGGCAGAATCAAGAAGAAAGATAAGCTGATGCTCTCACCAGAATAAAGTTAAGAAGACACTTTTGCGCATCGGCTAATTTTGTGACAAGAGCAGTATATAAAAAAAGGGATTTATTAAGACGTGCCGACTTCATAGATAATAGGAAAGTTTGAGAGGGGAGGGCAGCTTCAAGGATTGGGCGTAGAAAACCTCGACAAACTCTTCAACCCCAAAAGAATAGCCGTCATAGGAGCAAGCGATACAGAAGGCTCAGTAGGTGCCAGGCTGCTTCAAAACCTGATTGGAGTAGGATACAAAGGAGCAGTCTACCCCGTTAACCCCTTCAGGCCTACAGTGCAGGGCATAACTGCCTACCCAACGATTGAAAGAGTCCCGAGACAAGTAGACCTCGCAGTCATAGCAACCCCTGCCCATACGGTTCCACAAATCGTAGAAGAATGTGGAAAAGCGAGAGTCTCAGCAATCATCATCATTTCAGCGGGCTTCAAAGAAGCTGGCGAAAAAGGAGAAGCTTTAGAAAAACAAATCCTCGAACTCAAAAACCGCTACAACCTACGCATAATCGGACCAAACAGCCTCGGAATAATCCGCCCCAGCATCAAGCTAAACGCCACCTTCGCGAACAAAGCAGCCCACCTAGGAAAAATCGCGTTCATTTCTCAAAGCGCTGCGCTATGTGCTTCTGTCTTAGACTGGGCATCAGAAGCCCATATTGGATTCAGCTCGATGGTTTCGGTGGGCTCTATGTTGGACGTTGACTTCGGAGACTTGATCGATTACTTCGGCGTCGACCCCCACACAAAAAGCATCGTGCTCTACATCGAATCCATCAAGAACGCAAGAAAATTCATGTGCGCAGCGAGAGGCTTTGCCAGAGCCAAGCCAATCGTGGTCGTGAAGGCTGGAAGGTTTCCTGAAAGCGCAGAAGCCGCCATCTGCCACACCGGCGCCTTGTGCGGAGAGGACGCTGTTTACGACGCCGCTTTCAGACGAGCTGGAATCGTTCGTGTTGAAGCGATAAGCGACCTCTTCAACTGTGCTGAAACGTTGGCAATGCAGCCAAACCCAAAAGGTCAAAACCTCACCATCATCACCAACGCTGGAGGACCGGGAATAATGGCGACGGACTTTTTAATAGCCCGTGGTGGAAAGCTTTCACGGTTGAGCAGCGAAACTGTTCATGCATTGAATGAAGTTTTACCCTCTTACTGCAGCAAGTTGAACCCTGTCGACGTCTTGGAAGAATCCAACACCGAAAGGTTCAGAAAGGTTATAGAAATCTGCTTTAAAGACCCCAACAGCGACGGCTTTCTAATCATCTACACCCCCCAAGGCGCATCCGACCCAGTTGAGACTGCGAAGGCAATAGTGGAGGTTTCTGAGAAAACAACGAAACCCATCCTCACTTCTCTAATGGGTGAAGATGGCTGCTGGAAGGCGAGAAATATCCTGCGCAAGAATGGCATTCCCGCCTTTACTACCCCCGAGCAAGCAGTTTCCACTTTCATGTACATGAGGAGTTATGCGCAGAACCTGGAGCTTCTTTACGAAACCCCTGAAGAACTCTCAATCGAGCTGTCAATTCCACTGTTTCTTAGAGAAGTGTTGAGAAAGGCGTTTGACGAAGGACGCACGGTCTTAACAGAGCCAGAGTCCCAACAATTTCTCCAAGCCTACAACATTCCCACGATAAAGTCTGTCGTGGCCAACACTCCAGAGGAAGCTGTAAACGCTGCTTCGAAGATCGGATATCCCGTCGTGATGAAGGCTCTGTCACCGCAAATTACGCATAAATCGGAGGTCGAAGGGGTCATTCTGGACGTGCGCTCGGAAGCCGAGGTGGAAGAGCTTTTTGGAGAATTAGCCAGAAGAGTCGAGGAGCATAGTCCTCAGGCTGAGTTTGAAGGTGTGATACTTCAGCCGATGGTTAAGAAGAAGGGGTATGAGCTTTTAATCGGTTCTAAGAAAGACCCGCATTTTGGGGCTGTCGTCGTGTTCGGGATGGGCGGAGTGGCTGCCGAACTGTTGAAGGATGTGAGCACGGGTTTTCCGCCTTTGAATCGGGTGCTTGCGAGGAGGTTGATGGAAAAAACGGCTATCTACAGACTCCTCTCCGACCCGGCTAATCGTCGTGTCAACCTCAAACTCTTAGAAGAAATTCTCGTGAAGTTTTCTCAGCTGGTGATAGACTTTCCTGAAATAAAGGAAATGGACATAAACCCGCTTATAGTCGACCAGATTGATGCTGTAGCTGTAGACGCTCGCATAGTGATAGATGCTGACAGGGTTTTAGCCAAGGTTGAACCCCACGAGCACCTCGCAATCACTCCGTACCCCAAAAAGTACATTGCGAGCTGGAAGCTGGAGGATGGGATGCCAGTTGTTCTGCGTCCGATAAAGCCTGAAGATGAGGCGCTTCTTTGTGAGCTTTTTCAGTCTTTTTCTGAGGAGACTATGCGGTTTCGATTTTTCCAGGTAATCAAAGACGTGACTCATGAGATGTTGACTAGGTATTGTAACATCGACTACGACAGAGAAGTCGCTGTAGTGGCTGAGGTGGTGGAGGGCGAGAAGAGGAGGATTATCGGCGTGGCTAGGCTGATTCTGCAGCCAGACGGGAAACGTGGAGAGTTTGCGGTCGTAGTTGGGGACCGGTGGCAGGGGCTTGGGCTTGGGTCGAGGCTGATGGACTGCGTAATCGAGGTTGGCAGGGACATGGGTTTGGAGAGCATCGGTGGAGACGTCATGGCGACGAATCTCAAGATGTTTCGCCTGTGCACGAAGAAGGGCTTTAGAATGGAGCCTGTTGATGAAGAGGTTACGAAGGCTACGCTGGACTTGAATGTCTAAGCTCGCTGTCTACATGCTCTGTTTTTGCTGCCTAGCAAGCTTTCTTTTCTTTTTCTTCTCCATTCTTTCCTTCTTGGTCAGGGGCTTGGGTCTTTTTTCCCGTGCTTCGCCCCGCATGCTTCCGCTCATAGGCTTCCCTCGTATTAGTTGGGTTTAGGGTATTTTAGATTTACATGTTTAGCGGCGTGGTCGAGTGATTATCAGCTTCGCGGTTGAGGTTGTTTCGGTTATTTTCGTTCGAGTTTTGAGCTGATGGCGCCGAAGATTGCTCCTGCAGCCGCTACCCAGGGTCCGATTAGGAGGTTAAGGGTTCTTCCTTCGACGTTGTCTGCGTTGGCGATGGTGGTGATTATCACTAGGATGGTGATGAAGAAGGCTGTGATTGAGGCGATGGTCGTGATTTGTATTCCAATCTTGTAGCCTGTTATGTGTATGGCGCCGCCGAAGATTGTTAGGACTGCGAGGAGGATGAGGGTTAGGATGGCGGCTAGAGCGGGGTTTCTGACCCGTATTAACGTGAAGATGGTGTTTCCTTGGTCGAGCCAGGGTAGACACAGGGAGGCTAGTATTATGATTCCTGCGGCGATGGCTACGGTGCCTTGCACGAGGATGTCTGCTTTCTTTTCTTTTTCTTTTCCGAGCAACCTAAAACTCCCCTCTTATTCTCAGGCTCCGTTAGTCATTTACGGGTGTTTACTTTATATTTTTTGTTCAAGGTTTGGATGAGTAAAGATATAGGAGGGTATGCTTTGGCAGACGTTGATGTCGTTGTTGGTATAATCTTGCGTGGAGACAAGTTTTTGGTTGAGCGCCGCAGGCTGGATGAAAAGGTTGACCCGGGTATCGTCTGTTTGCCTGGTGGGCATGTTAGGGCTGGTGAGGGCTGGGAGGAGGCTTTGAGGAGGGAGATGCGTGAGGAGTTGGGTATCGAGGTGAGGGGGTTTAGGTTTGTGGGTGAGAGTTTTTACGTTGCGAGTAACGGCGAGAGACAACGTGCCCACTGTTTTCTTGTTACCAGCTATGAAGGGGAACCTGTATGCAAGTCAGCTCAAAAGATTTTTTGGGAAAACAACATTGAGAATCTGAGTTTAGAAGTTGATAGACAAACGATGATGAAGGTGCGAAAGCCTGTTTAGGGAACGCCTCAGAGAGATTCTGTGCGTTGTTTCGGCTCTTTTAGATGTTGATTGCCTTGAGTTCGCTGAAGAAGTAGTTCCTGTCTCCTTTTTCTTTGATTTGTTCGCCAGCTTCTCTTGCCAGCTTGAGGTATTTTTCGCATTCTGATTTTTGTCCTGCTATTGCGTGGGCTCGTGCTATGGCTTCGTAGGCGAATGCGATGTCGAAGTCTTTGATGTTGTTGGTTTGGCAGGTTTCTAGGCATCTTTTGGCGTGGTAGAGTGCTTGTTGGGGTCGGTTGAGGGTTGAGTATGCTCTGGAGATTTGCCATTCGCCTCGTTCGAGTTCTAGGGGTGTGCCGATTTCGCCCCAGTGGTAGCGGGAGGCGTGGGCTGCGTGGACCATCTTGTCGTCTTCTTCTTTTGTTCTGTCTTTTTTGTCCATGAGGTTCCAGACGAGGTTGAATAGGTCGACTGCGAATTTCTTGTGAGCTTCTTTCTCTGTGTATTTCTTTTCTTCGGTCAATCTATCACCCGCATTGCCCGATTTGTTATAATGAGTTTATATCCTTTCCGAAGGGTGGTCCCGCACGCAAACTGCTATTCTTGACATCTTCACAGCTTTTCGACTATTAGGAGATAGTCCACCACGGAATACTCGTAGGTTCTGCTTGTAACATTTGGAAAGATTGATATGACCTCTCCTTCTAGGCTGTTAAGGAATGTCTCCAGTTTATCTGCATCTATCATTACCTTGTAGTCGAATTTGTGAATTCTGTATCTGTTTTTCATTCTCGTTCACGCTTTAAACAAGGGTTTTTACTGTTCTGTTCTTCTGTTTCCAGCTTTATGGCTTTTGAAAATGGCGAACTGACCTCTGGGTTCACCGTAATCTTTTAAAAATGCTTCGTGGTGGACGGGGCGGGATTTGAACCCGCGGCCTCCACGATGCCAACGTGGCGATCATTCCAAACTGATCTACCCGCCCATCCTACGCGGCAATGATAGGAATAGGGCAAGACTCGTTTAAGCCTTTTCTCAACAAGCGGGAACAACAAAATATTTATCCAAAAACAGAACAAGCTTAAGCTGGGGTTCGCAAATGGCAGAAGCTGAAAAGAAGAAAAAAGCCTACTACTACAAGAAGAAGGAAAAGAAGGCTAAAGAAGTCAAGAAGAAAAGCTGCTAACTCTCAATAAGCTGGTTCTAAGGGTTACGCAGAAACTTGGGCAAGCATCGCCCATTAGTGACAGGGTTAAAACTCGCCAACTCTTCAATAGTGAGTGGCAAAACTATGCGAGAAACCATACCATGCAGACTGTAGGGCAAGCGAATCAACCGCATCCCGCCAGAAGTAACCCACGCATCAACACGAAAACCTTCGCTCTTCAACCTTTTAGCCAGCCCCGCCCTCTTCTGCCTACTCCACCACAGAGCATCACCATCCAAAACATGAACATGAAAACCCCTACCAGAATAGACGATACACATGTTGGAAAACAACCGCTCCAGCCACTCAAACAGCCTAGCCGTCTCATCCTTCGCCATGTTCAGCTCTAACTCGCAGAACCCCAAACCCTGCCCCCTCCTCATCTTGTCCGCCAAAGTCCCATGAACGGGACACACGAAATTCTCTGGGTCAACGTCGAAGGCTAACTCCTGCCCCAAGACACGCCCCTTCTCATCGTACAGGTTTCGGTCATAATAGACCGATTCTGGAAGAAAATCCAAAACCTCCAACCTTACATCCTCCAAGTCATCGTACTCGTCGATCAAAACAGTCGTGCCCGCATCCTCACGGTACTTCTCTGGAAAAATCCCAGTATGCCGCCCCATAATAACCGCAAACACAACCCTCCCAACACCCTCTGCCCAGTCGAACCAGCCCTCAACCTTCTTCAGGTTAAACTCCTCGAGATAAAACGATTCACGCTCAGACAAAGTAGCATAACGCATGCCTGCAGGCAAAGCGTAACGTTTCATCCTCTACACCCACCACGCCAAAGACATTAGAACTCTAACGTTTATTTAGCCTTAGACTCCGCAAGCCCTTACACAACTAATAAAAACTGTGCAGAAGACATAATCAACGATGGCTATGAAGAAAAGGCTTGCTCTGCTGTCGACTTCCCTTTGTATCCTTATTCTTGCGTTAAGCTTGGCGTTCAGAGTCCAGAAAGTGGGGGCAAACGAAACCATATACATTAAAGCTGACGGAGATGTTGATCCCTCAGACGCACCTATCTCGAACACTAACAACGCTATTTACACTTTCACAGACGACATCAATGACTCCATCATCGTTCAAAGAGATAACATCATAATCGACGGCGCAGGCTACACTCTCCGAGGAACAGGAGCATCCAACTCCAGAGGGATAGACCTAACAGGAAGAAGCAACGTTACAGTAAAAAACACAAGAATCACACTTTTTGAAGCTGGAATCTTTCTCGAAGAAGCCAGCAACAACACGATTCGTAATAACACTATCACGTACACCAGTTCATGGGGAATCGAACTCTACCTATCCAACGACAACACAATTTCCGGCAACTTCCTCATAAACAACACTCGGAGTGGAATCCAACTTGAGGACTCGATGGATAACACACTTTCATGTAACATCGCCAGAAGCAATGACGTCGGAATATTACTATATGGCTCCTCAAACAACATAGTCCAAAACAACACAATCACAAACAGCGTCTGGTATGGAATCAAACTCACCGTTCACGGCAATAACACGCTTTCGAACAACAACGTTACAGACAACAAGTACGGATTTTTCCTCTTATCCTCAGACAGCAACACCTTCTCCTTCAACACCATAATGCACAACGAATACGGCATCCATCTTGACTATTCCGCTGACAACCTAATCTACCGCAACAATTTCATCAACAACACAAATCAAGCAGTTTCTGGCTTAGCGAATACATGGGACAACAGCTATCCTTCGGGTGGAAACTATTGGAGCGACTACGAAGAAAGATACCCAGACGCCGAAGAGATAGACGATTCAGGCATATGGGACACGCCCTACCACATCGACGAAAATAACCGAGACCGCTACCCACTAATCCCAGAAATTCAACAACCCATCGTCCTAATATCTCTCATGGCAACAATGTCGTTAGCAATTGTGCTCCGCAAGAAAAAAATAATTCCCAACTCCTCAGCAGATATTGGAGCCTATTAGGACGGTCTAGTCTAGGCGCAGAGAACAAGCAAAACCAACCAGCAAAGCCTCAAAGCACGTTTAAGCTTTCCTTCACCGTCGTCAACACCACATGCGTATTCGTACGCTCCACCAAGGGCAACGACAACAAACGCTTCGTAAACCCACTCAACTCCTCCCGACTACGAAACTTGGCAATAACGAAAGCGTCAGTCTGCCCCGTCACATCGTAAACACAGCAAACATTAGGCCACTTAGCAATCTCCCTCTCCATCTCCAGAAGCTTACCCTTCGACACCACGATCTCCGTCACAACCGTCAACTCAAAACCAAGCTTCTCATGATCCAAAACCGCCGAATACCCCTTGATTATTCCCGCCCTCTCCATCCGCTTGATCCTACCCAAGACCGTGCCCACCGAAACATCGAGCCGCCTCGCAACCTGCCGACTCGAAAGCCTCGCATCCCCCAGCAACAACTCCAATATCTTGACATCCGTCTCGTCAATCACCCAAACACACCTCCAAACCCTTACAAACACACAATACAACAAGTGTCTAATAAAACATTTGTCTAGAAAATCTCCAAAAAAAGTTAAATGCTTCTAACAAATAAGAAGCTTCATAAACAGATGGCGCGGGAATCCCTCGAATGGCCTTCAAAGAAGAAGCGCAAGACTGCATCAAAACCTTGAGAGCACACAAAACCCAATACATCCTTCTCCACTTCACCGACCTTCTGGGAAGCTTCAGGGGAAGAACAATACCCTCTGCCGAGATGGAAAAGGCGCTTCTCCACGGCGTCGGCTTCGACGGTTCCAGCATCCAAAGCATCACTTCCATAGAAAGAAGCGACATGATAATGCAGCCAGACCCGGCAACCCTCGCCATGCTACCCCACTACGTATACGACCACAACGTCGCCACGACGATATGCAAGATTAGATGGCCCAACGGCAACCCCCACGTAGGCGACTCTCGGTACATGCTTCAAGAATACACCCGAAAACTTCAAGAAATGGGCTACACCCCGACTGCGGCGGCAGAACTCGAATTCTACCTGGTCAAAACTCAAGACAGCACCGTGGAACCCGTGGAAAATCACATCCGAGAAAACCCCCGATACTTCGACATCCTCCCAGGCCGAGACTTGACAGAGCAGTACCGCATGGACCTATGCGACGCACTGACAGAGTTGGGAATGCAAGTTGAAAGGCAACATCACGAGGTCGGTTCTGCTCAGAACGAAATCACCTTCAAATACTCAAGCCCAACCGCCACGGCAGACAACATCGCAAAATACAAGTACATTTCCAAAGCCATCGCTCACAAAAAATACGGTTGGACAGCGACTTACATGCCCAAGCCTTGGAGAGGCAAAGCTGGAAGCGGCATGCACGTCCACCTAAGCCTGTTTAACAAGAACAGAAACATGTTCCACGACGAAGACGGGTATGCAAAAATCAGCCAAACATGCCGATACTTCATAGGCGGGCTACTCACCCACGCAAGGGCGCTGGCTGCAATCGTCGCACCGACTGTTAACAGCTACAAACGATTGTTGCCAGGATACGAAGCTCCGGTCTACTTGGCGTGGAGCAGAAGCAACCGCTCTGCACTCTTACGCATACCCGAAAACTTCCTAGGCGAAGAGAACGAGACACGGATAGAGTTCAGATGCCCCGACCCTCTCTGCAACCCTTACCTAGCCTACCTAGCCCTCCTCGAAGCCGGTATGGACGGAATAAAACGAAAAATAGACCCAGGCAACCCAGTAGAAGCGAACACGTATCATCTAACCGAAGCCGAACGCAGAAAGTTGGGCATAGCGAAGCTGCCCGCCTCTCTGAAAGAAGCATTGGACGAGTGGGAAAGCGACGACGTATGCATACGAGCCATAGGCAAAGAAAACGCGCAAACCTACGTAGAGCTTAAGACGAGGGAATGGGAAGAATACGAAAGCCACATGCCCCCAGAAGCCGCAGAAGTCACGCCATGGGAGATCGAGAAATACCTTTTCGCCTAAACCGCAACAGTAAAGTAAACAAGCCCTTCTCACTACTCAAAAGAAAGGAATCGGTATGCGAGTTGACACAGTTCTCGTCTTAGACTTCGGAGGCCAATACTGCCACCTAATAGCGAGACGGATAAGGGAAAATAGTGTTTACTCCGAAATCGTTTCCCACGACGTATCGCCTGCCGAGATAGACGAGTGGCAGAAGAAGGTTAACGTTAAGGGACTAGTTTTGTCTGGGGGTCCTCAGAGCGTTTTTGAACCAAACGCCCTGAAGATTGACTCTGGAATCTTGGATTTGAGTTTGCCAGTTTTGGGCTTGTGTTATGGTCATCAGCTGATTGCTTACATTGCTGGAGGATTAGTCAAGCCTGCAGAGAAGAAAGAATTCGGCATCGCCTACGCAACAATAGACAAGCCTGCAGGTGTGCTGAGAGGATTAAGCAGTCGGGAGAAGGTGTGGATGAGCCACAGCGACACCGTGTACAACCTACCAAACGAGTACGAAGCCTTAGCCCACACTGAAAACTGTCCAGTCGCCGCCTTCCGCCACAAGAAACACCCCATTTATGGGATGCAGTGGCATCCTGAGGTTCTTCATACCGAGAACGGAGACAAAATGCTGAAAATTTTTCTCTTCGAGGTGTGCCGATGCCAGCCGAACTGGACTATGGAAGACTTTATAACGAAAGCAGTGGATGAGACCAAAAAAACGATAGATGAAGGAAGAGTAATAGTTGCGTTGAGTGGGGGCATAGACTCCAGCACTGCAACGGCTCTAGCAGCCAAAGCTGTGGATAGAAACCTGACCGCCGTATTCGTCGACCATGGTTTTATGCGGGAAAACGAACCAGAATTCGTCAAGAACACGTTCCAAAAATATGACATTAACTTCATAACCGTCTACGCTCGGCAAAGATTCTTGCAAAGGCTTAAGGGCATAGTTAACCCCGAACAGAAACGCAAGATTATCGGAGAGGAGTTTGTCCGAGTCTTCGAAGAAGAAGCGAGAAAAGTCGGTGCACAATATCTTTTGCAGGGAACAATCTACCCCGACAGAATTGAGTCTGGGTTTCGAAAGTTTTCAGACAAGATAAAGACGCATCACAATGTGGCTGGCTTGCCCACGAGAATGGAGTTCAAGGCTGTTGTCGAGCCCTTAAGGGATTTGTACAAAGACGAAGTGCGCAAAGTCGCAGAAAAATTGGGATTACCCGATGAGATTGTCAAGAGGCAGCCTTTTCCTGGACCCGGTTTGGCTGTGAGAATCGTGAGCGAGGTCACAGAAGAAAAGTTGAACATCTTGAGAAAAGCAGATAGAATCGTCACCGACGAGATTGAACGGGCTGGCTTGAAAGATGGGGTGTGGCAGTATTTCGCGGTTTTGGCAGATACTAAAAGCACGGGGGTCAAGGGAGATGCACGGGCTTATGGTTGCATGGTCGCTGTGAGAGTTGTTGAGAGCAGAGAAGCCATGACAGCCAGCTTCGCAAGAGTTCCCTATGAAGTTCTGGAGAGAATCTCGTCAAGAATAACGAACGAGATACCCGAAGTGACCAGAGTAGTCTATGACATTACACACAAGCCGCCCGCAACGATAGAATGGGAATGAAAACCACATTGGCTTCAATGAGTTGTGCCTAAAGCTCCAGTCTGACCAAGGGTCTCAGCGGGTTAGTTGCCTGAACAGTTTCGAACCCTAGTTCTTCAAAAATCTTCAGCGGTCCAGTCCAAGCCATGCTCGAGCTCACTTTGCGCCCATCCTTGGTCGTGGTCACAGGATAAGCCTCGACTATTTTGACTCCCCGCTTCCGCATCGCTTCAACAGTCGCCTTCAGCAACCCGCGAGATAGTCCTTTGCGACGCCACTTGCGGTGGATGAAGAAACAGGTTACAGACCAAACGTCCTCAGCATCATCCCGTTTGTACGCCTTACTATTCTTTAATACGGGGAAGTCTTTTCTTGGTCCAATCGAGCACCACCCTACAGGTTCGTCTCGGGCAAAGGCTAGTATGCCATGCGCCTTGCCTTTCTGCACGAGCTCCTCGAACGCCTTTTTTGCGCCAGCGCCCTTGATGCTCAACCAAGCTTTGTAGCTTTCTGTGCGCCAGCACATGCACCAGCAGCCTCCACAGGCTCCATTGGGACCAAAAAGCCGTTCGATGTCGGGCCAATGGCGTGGGCGCAAGTCTTCGAAGCGTACGTTCTCTGCATCCAACAACGAGTTTCACTTCTCTCTGCTGTCACTATGGTTTCATGCATGCATTAAGCATTTTAAGTTAGCATAGTAAGCCTGTTCGATGTTCTGACAAAGTTTTTAGTCAAGTATAACAGAATCTAATTCCCTACTCGGAGGTCGCTGACGTTGAAGGCTTTGATATTGGCTGGGGGATTCGGGACAAGACTGCGCCCCCTCAGTTGCACGAGACCGAAACTTCTCTTCCCGATAGCAAACAAGCCGATTCTGGACTTGACGCTGGAAAGATTAGCGGCAAACGGCATAGATGAGGTGGTTTTGGCAGTAAACTTCATGGCGGACGCTCTTGAACAAGCTTTCGGCAAGTCAAAACATGGGATAAGACTGCACTATTCTAAAGACGTAACGCCAAAAAATTCTGAAGCGACGCGCTCCTCGCAGGGAGCTTTGGGAACAGGCGGACCGGTGAAACAAGCTGAGAAGCTGTTGGGACAGAAGGAGCCTTTTTTCGTGCTGAACGGCGATATACTGACCAACGCTGATTATTCAGAAATCGTCCGAGAACACAGAAAGCACAAGGGCATCGCGACTGTAGCGCTTTTTAGAGTTGAAGACCCAAGCCGCTACGGCGTTGTGAAACTGACAAAGAAAAGAAACATCACGAGATTTGTAGAAAAGCCGCTTAAAAACGCGCCCAGCAATCTAGTGAACGCTGGCATCTACGTCTTCGAGCCAAAAATCTTCAACTATATCCCAGTACGTAAACGGTGCTCCATAGAACGGGATATATTTCCAAGGCTTGCAGAAGAAGGTGAACTTTTCGGTCATGAGATTAAGGGCTTGTGGATTGATGTCGGAAAGCCAGAGGACTATGTCAAAGCTAATGGGCTTTGGCTTGAAGCAGGAATGGGAACAGGCAGTCACCCCGCGAAGACTAGAATCGGTAGAGGGGTGAAGATTAAGGAAACAGTAGCCATTGGAGACAACGTGACGATAGAAGAAGGGTCTATCGTAGGTCCCAACGTATCCCTCGGAAATAGAGTTTCTTTAGGTAAAAGAGTACGCATCAAAGATTCGATAATCCTGCCCCAGAGTATAATCTCAGACCTCACAACTATCGAGGGGGCAATAATAGGCGAGTCTGTGACCATCGGGAAAAAAGTGAAAATTGGGAAGGGATGCTTAATAGGCGATAACACGACAGTTAAAGACAACGTCACCCTCACCGAAAACGTCAAGGTCTGTCCCTCGCAAGAAATCTCCGAGAGCATACTTGAGCCCACATACGTAATGTGACGGAGAGACGTGAAAAGATGGAAAAATCTGGACGATTGTTTGGAACAAACGGCATCCGTGGCGTGGCTAACGAAGAACTGACTCCAGAACTCGCCATAAAAATCGGAGAAGCCATCGGCACTTTCTTCGAGCAGGGCAAAATTCTCTTGGGGTACGACGGCAGAGTCAGCAACATAATGCTCGCAAACGCAGTCACGAGCGGACTAGTCTCCACGGGCTGCGATGTTTACGATGCTGGAATGGCGCCCACGCCTTGCATCCAATACGCAGTAAGGAATCATCAGATGGACGGCGCCGTTATGATCACAGCATCTCACAACCCCCCAGAGTACAACGGGATAAAAGTGATGGCTAAAGACGGCGTCGAAATCTCAAGACAAAAAGAGGTGGAGATCGAGAAGATATTCTTTGAGAACAAGGCGAACCGTGTCGACTGGAAAAGAATTGGACAGACATACGCTTTGCCAAACATCTTGGACGAATACAAAGAAGCTATAAAAAGCCATGTTGGCGCAACAAAGATTGGAAAAAAGCATTTTCACGTCGTTGTAGACTCTGGCAATGGTGTAGGTGGGTTAGTGACACCTTACTTGCTCAGAGAGTTAAACTGCCGAGTCACCACCGTAAACGCGAACATCGACGGGACGTTTCCTAACAGACCTTCCGAACCCCGACCTGAAAACCTGCAAGACCTAGTAACCACGGTGAAAGCTGTGAGAGCAGATTTCGGAGTGGCCTTCGACGGAGACGCAGACCGCTCCATCTTCGTGGACGAAAAAGGAGAAGTGCAGTGGGGAGACCGCACCTTCGCCCTCGTGGAGAAGGCCTTTCTGCAAAAACATTCAGGAGAGACTGTTGTCACGCCCGTGAGCTCTTCACGAGTAGTCAAGGACGTTGCAGAAGAATACGGCGGCAAGCTGGTTTGGACCAAAGTAGGGAGCACCGTCGTTTCATATGCAATGAAGAAGCTGAAGGCAAAGCTTGGGGGAGAAGAAAACGGGGGCGTATTCTATGGGCCTCATCAACCAGTGCGTGACGGCGCAATGACAGTTGCCTTAATCTTGGAAATAATGGCGAAAACTGGCAAAAAACTATCCCGACTACTAGGCGAGTTGCCTCGTTATTTCCTTGCAAAGGACAAGATAGAATGTCCAAACGAGAAGAAGCAGCAGGTGCTTGAGAAACTGATTGCAGAAGTGGAGCACTTGAAGCCTGAGACTATCGATGGCGTAAAGATATGGTTTCCAGATAAAAGTTCCATTCTAATTAGACCAAGCGGCACCGAGCCTATATACCGATTCTACGCCGAAGCAAAAACGAAGGAGAGAGCGTCGAGGCTTGTTAAAGAATATAAGCGTAGACTCCAAGATATTATAAGGAAAACCCTAAGCAAAAAGTGAGGGGGTGGGTGTTGAAAGGCTTTCTCAAGGTAGGCCTTATTGCTATGCTTTTGTTTTGCATGGCTGTGCCTATCGTATCTTCTGAAGCCGTTTCCCTAAGTTGGACAAGCCCAACAAAGGCGACTCTCCGATCTGTGTTTATGGTTAGCACTGACGACGGTTGGGCGGTTGGCAGTGGCGGGACAATAATCCGTTGGAATGGGACACAGTGGAAGAATTTTACAAGCCCTACAGTTTTTGGGCTCCTATCGGTTTTTATGGTAAACGCCAGTAATGGATGGGCGGTTGGCGAGCAGGGAACGATAATTCACTGGGATGGCTTTCAATGGAGCAACGTTGCAAGTCCCATACATAGCGCATATCTCAGTTCCGTGTTTATGATTAGCGGTAGTGATGGATGGACAGTGGGTTCAAATGGGCATATAGCTAGTTGGAACGGGACACAATGGAATGTTGCAACTATTCCAACTAATGAGCATCTCAGTTCCGTGTTTATGGTTACTGGTAACGACGGCTGGGCGGTAGGAACTGGAGATGTTCATCTGGAGTGGGAATTATTCCACTGGAATGGGACTTCTTGGAATGCTGTAACGAATCCGACACCGCGTAATTTGAACTCGGTTTTTATGGTTAGTGACAGCGATGGATGGGCTGTAGGCAGTTATTCGGCAATGATTCGCTGGAACGGAACATATTGGAGCAACTCATCAAGTCCAATTACGCAAACTCTGAACTCAGTTTTTATGGTTAGCTCAGAAGACGGATGGGCAGTCGGAGATGGTGGAACGATAGTTCACTGGGACGGGTTACAATGGAACACCGAAACAAGCCCTACTGGTGAACATCTTTACTCAGTGTCTATGGTAACCGCCAACGACGGTTGGGCTGTAGGCAACGGTGGAACAATAATTCGCTGGACTGGAGCAGAATGGGTATCCGAGTTTTCTACGGCAATGTTTATCTCAGTTCTGATGAGCTCTACCTTAGTCACTCTAATCCTAGTAGAAGTGATTTCAAAAAAGAAACAAATAGCTATTGTTCCCAAATAATATCCACCACTGAAGGGGAACTAAGCCCACTGAAAATTTCTCTGTTCTTCTTATAATGTCGACGTGGCGATTTTGGAATTTCTTAAACGTGTGTGCATATGATCGTTGTTTAGAAAAAAGGGGGAGTTGGGAAAGGTTTTAAGCGAAGACTCCGAGAAATCATAAGCCCCTAAAGGTAGGAGTAGCCCTAATTG
>CAZJAQ010000027.1:0-18593 GCA_964544285.1 uncultured Candidatus Bathyarchaeia archaeon | reverse complement strand
GGTTTTTACGCATCATCTCAGATCCAACCATTGCTTATCTTCTTTTCATCCTCGGAGTCTGGGGCATGATTTTCGGTTTCCTTACCCTTGGATTCGAGGGAGAAATCATAGGAGGCATTCTTCTGATTCTGGGTCTAATTGGGTTAGGATTCTATGTTGACCTGTTCGTAATCGTTCTCATGTTCGTAGGAGGCGTTCTGGTATATGTGGAGATGCGAGAACCTGGACTCCAGTTTTTAGGTCCAGTCGGGGTCTTCTGTCTGTTAGTGGGATCGCTGCTTTTGCTTCGGTTTGATCCAGTACGCTGGCTGATTTCTCCGCAATGGTATTGGTTTTTCATGGTCATAGCCCTTGCTTTAATAGCCATTATTGGAGGATTTTCGATGCTGGTCATCTACAAATTGTTCAAATCTGCGAAAAAGAGGCCGGCGGTTCTCAAATTTATTGGGGAAATTGCGGTAACATTGGATGAAATTGGTCCAGATAAAGAAGGGTTTGTTCGGTTTCATGGTGAGCATTGGAAGGCTCGTTCAAACACCACTGTTACTTCAGGTCAAAAAGTAAAGATTGTCGCTAAAGAAGGTTTAACTCTCATTGTGGACCCCGTAAAAGAAAATTAAGAGTACTTCCTTTAACTTGACTCTGTATTCCACCCACGCAGAAAGAAAATTGTTAATATCCTATCGTTCAAAAACATTGCCGAAATAGAAACTCGTCCATATTTAAATAGCGTTTGAAAAACTCGAAAAGGAAAATATAGCCTCTCAAAAATTCCGAGAATTTGAACCGAGTTTTAAACCTAATCCCCCGCATCGCTATACTGATCTGAGGATCGGCAAATCTTAACTTATGAGTAATGGTGAAAATCGGATATGAAGTAAGACATCTTGGACAAAGTCATGATGGTTGACCTAGCCTAACGCTGTGGTTAACGTGCGCATTCTCGGTTGAGAGTTGGCGGAGAAGGTAGGTTAAAATATTAGCTTGGGCTTGTCTAATAATCCTCAACATCATCCAAACGGGGTTTCTCTTGGCTAAGAAGGTTAAGATCACCGACACCACTTTCAGAGACGCCCATCAGTCTTTGATGGCAACGCGCATGAGAACCGAATCCATGGTTCCCATAGCTGAAAAAATGGACCAAGTAGGCTTCTTTTCGCTCGAAGTCTGGGGAGGCGCCACCTTCGACGTCAGCATACGCTACCTAAGCGAAGACCCGTGGGAACGCCTAGGAACGTTGAAGAAACATATCAAAAAAACCCCCCTGCAGATGCTTCTACGGGGCCAAAACCTCGTAGGCTACAGGAACTATCCCGACGACGTTCTAGTTAAATTCGTAGAAAAAGCTGGCGAGAACGGCATAGACGTGTTCCGCGTTTTCGACGCGCTGAATGACACTCGCAACCTAGAACTCGCCATAAAAACCGTGAAAAGAGCCGGCGCCCACGCCCAAGGCTCACTTTGCTACACCATAAGCCCTGTCCACACGATAAACTACTACTTGAAGGTAGCTAAACGCTTAGCTGAATTGGGCTGCGACTCCATATGCATCAAAGACATGGCGGGCATGCTCATGCCCAGAGAAGCCTACGAACTCGTTTCAGTCTTGAAGAAGGAAGTCGGCTTGCCCGTTCACATGCACAGCCACAGCACCAGCGGCACGGTCATGATGACCTATCTGCGCTCTTGTCAAGCCGGAGCAGACATCTTAGACGCGGCGTTCTCGCCCTTCGCTTGGGGCACGTCGCAGCCGCCCGTGGAAAGTATAGTGGCTGGGTTGAGGGGCACCGAATACGACACGGGGCTTGACATGGAGTTGCTGGTGGAGATTGCAGAGTATTTCCGTGGTTTGCGGGAAAAATACTACGATCCCCTTCGTCTGATTGACCCCTTAGCCGAAAGAGTAGACACGTCCATCTTGACACACCAGATTCCCGGAGGGATGTTCTCTAACTTAATCTCGCAGCTGAAGGAACAGAACGCTCAAGACAGGCTTGACGAAGTCTTGAAGGAAGTTCCGCGAGTTCGAGAAGAACTAGGATACCCGCCTCTCGTCACGCCCACCAGCCAGCTAGTTGGCACGCAAGCCGTCTTTAACGTTCTGTCGGGTGAACGCTACAAAATCGTGCCCAAAGAAGTTCGAGACTACGTGAAGGGGTTCTACGGCAGACCCCCCGCACCTATAGATGAAAAGATAAAGAAGAAAATAATCGGCGACGAAGAACCTATCCAACGCCGCCCAGCAGACATGCTCGAACCCGAGCTGGGCAGGATACCCGAAGACGTCAAACCCTACGTAGAGAGCGAGGAAGACGAGCTAACCTACGCCTTGTTCCCAAAAGTCGCCGTGGAATTCTTCAAGAAGAGAGAAGCGAAAAGGAAGGAAAAGGCGGCAGCTTTAACTCCAGAAGAGCAGGAACTGGAAGAAGCCGCGGCGCTGTCGGTAGCCGTCGCAGCCTTCCTCAAGAGCACCCGCGAAGTCAAAGCAGTCATTCCCACAAGAAAAACTGGAACAGGAAGAACTTCTCCATGGGTTTTGGCTGCCAGACAAGAATTGGTCAGACAAGGTGGCTAGGCTGTGCCTGAATACGACGTAGCAATCGAAGGCAGAACCTACAAGGTAGAGCTGATGAAAAAGGAAGGCACAAGGCTGTTCGAAGCGAAAATAAATGGCAAGCCCGTTGAGCTTGAATTGGAAAAAAGCGAAGCCACTGCCATCTCGCCCTTAACACTTAAAGTCGCGGCGAAAAAGTATCAAGTTGAGGTGGAGAAGATTGAGAGACACGCACCCTTCACCTTGAAGGTTAACGATGTTCTTTTCAAGGCGCAACTCAGAGAACCCGCTAGAAAAGTCGCTGTTCAAACGCTTTCTCCGCAAGTGGTTGCAAGAGCTGAGAGACGCCGAGGTGCGGTTGTTGAGGAAGGGGTTGTGGTGGCGCCTATGGCTGGAAAAATAGTGTCTGTCAGAGTGAAGAAGGGTGACGCTGTAAAGGCTGGCGATGTAGTTTGCATCCTTGAAGCCATGAAAATGGAAAACGAGATTGCGGCGACAAAAACAGGCACGGTTGAAGGAGTCAACGTTTCCGAAGGAACAGCCGTAAACGAAGGAGACATTCTGACAGTAATAAAATAGCCCGCTCATCTCACTGCAACGATTATTGAAACATCGTTAACGTTAGTGCCCGTAAGACCAGTGAAGATGAGGTCGCCAAGCTTCGAAAAGAAAGTGTAAGAATCGTTGTCGGCGAGAAAGCCTTTCGCATCCAGCCCGTGCTCCCCAGAGCGAATAATCGTTTTTCCGTCCACCAAAGCGCCCGCCGCCTCGGTTGGACCGTCTATGCCATCCGTGCTGAGAGAAGCAACTACGACGCCGTCCATGCCAGCGATTCTTAGAGCAGCGCTCAACGCGATTTCTTGGTTTCTCCCACCTTTCCCTCCCCCGACGACGGTCACCGTGGTTTCTCCGCCTGCAACGATTCCACAAGGCTTGGGCAACGGATTTCCTGAAGCTTCTATCTCTTTGGTTATGGAGGCTAAGACGGTTCCCACGTGCCTTGCTTCGCCTTCGAGAAGAGATGTGAGGAGGAGAGACTGCAAACCCGCTTCTTGAAGTTTGCTGCATGCTGCCAGAGATGCTGTGCGATTGTTCCCGATAATGACGTTGTACACTTTCTTGAAGGCGTTATCTTCTTTTTTGGGCGTTTCGGGAATCAAACCCTTCTGTCCTTCGCCGAGCACAGTCTTAACAGAGGGGGGCATGTTCTTCCACAGACCATATCTCTTTAAGATACTCACAGCGTCGTCAAAAGTTGTCGAGTCGGGAACGGTGGGACCAGAGGCGATAAAATCCAAGGGGTCGCCAATCACGTCAGACAAAATCAAGTTGATGACTGTGGCTGGGTAGGCTTTTTTCGCGAGCCACCCGCCCTTAAACTCTGAGATGTGCTTTCGCACCGTGTTAATCTCATTTATCGTGGCGCCTGACTTGAGCAACGCGTCGGTAACATGCCGTTTGTCGTCTAGGGTTATTCTGCCGCGGGGTAGGGGCATCAAGCTTGAGCCGCCGCCCGAAATGACGCATATAACTAAGTCGGTCTTTTCAGCGTGGCTAACTAGGTCTAGAATCGCCCTTGCTCCCTTCGCACCCGCTTCGTCGGGAATCGGGTGGCTGGCTTCTTGAATCGCGATTTTGCTGGTTTTGTATGGACCGCTGTTGTATGGAACGTTGATTTTTCCGCTTGATATGTGGTCTCCAAGGATTGATTCGAGCGCTTCAGCCATTCTTCCGCTTGCCTTTCCACCGCCAACAACATAGATGTCCTCAAATTTTTTCAAATCAAATTTATGCTGACCGATTTTCAGTATGTTGCCTTTCATTTCGACCCTTGACTTAACTATCGTCTTCGGGTCTGCGGCTTCCAACGCCGCCTCCAGCGCATCTAATGCGAGCCTTCGAGCTTTTCGGTCGAGCTTGGTCTTCGCGTTTTCTATGAGGGCATCCTTGTTTCTGATTTTCATAGGGTCGCCAGCGTTATATGCTCTTTCGGGAAGCGTAATAAAAGTATGCATAATGCTTTGTTGAGACAAAAGACAAAACTAGTCCTAATGGGAATAATAAAGGAGGAGTAAAGATGAAAAGTCGCGAAGAAGAAGTGCGAATTGAGAACCTTCACGAATCAAACATAGAGGACCTCATCTTTGTCTGTTCGTCTAAAAGGCTGGGCGACCCGATTCATCAACAAGGAGTCAACTTGAAGAGGCGGTGGCTTCGAGAGATGCTTCAGGAGTACGGTCCTTGCGCAAAAATCGCTTACCACAAGGGAACACCAGCTGCTCAGATACTCTATTATCCAGAGGAGGCTGACAGAACAAAGGCTTCTACGCGAGAGAACGTCCTGATAATAACCTGCACGTACAACCCCACGCCAGAGGCACAGAAACTTGGGATAGGCAGCATGCTCTTGAGAAGCGTGATAGAAGATGCACGACAGAGAAAGACAGGCTTAGGCAACAAGCCCTGCAAATTCATTCTTGCTAAGGCGTTCAACACGGGCGAGCTACTGCCGTTGCCTGAATTCTACAGGAAACACGGGTTCACAACCGTCGAGAAGGAGGAGAATCTTTTGTATTTTCCAGTGGAAGGCAGTTACGAGTCAGCTGTGCCCGTGGGGGAATATGAACCATTAGAGAAGGATAGAGGCAAAGCAGTAGTCTTCTATGGTCCCGTGTGCCAATTTGGCTATCCCTTTGCAAAAGCTATAGAGGGTTTGGTAAGAGAGGTTGCACCACATATTAAGGTTGAGATGGTAAACGAGTGGGAACACCCGCAAGAATTCATAGAACGTAAGAACTGGTGGCTCGTAGTGAACGCTAAGCCCATAAGAACGTTTTTCATGGAGAAGGAGAAGTTCAAGGAAGAAGTAAGGCAGGCGATAAACGCCTAAGTGATTCTAGCATTTACATACGTTGAGGCGAAGAGAAGCCTTGCTGTTTTTGGTGGAAAACGTAATAAATTCGATAGTGCTATTCTGAACAAACATCGAGGCGTTCGACGATGAAGAAACCCAAAGTATACGTAACCCGAGAACTACCAGAAAAAGGATTACGCATAATAAAGGAAAAGCTTGAAGCAGAAATCTGGCCCGAATACGCCCCACCACCCAAGAAGGTAATCATCGAAAAAGCCGCTAAAGTCGATGCGTTGGTCACTTTGCTGTCCGACAAGATAGACGCAGAAGTGTTCGACGCCGCTCCTAACCTGAGAATTGTGTCGCAGATAGCCGTTGGCTTTGACAACATTGACGTGAAGGAGGCTACAAAGCGGGGAATCTATGTCACCAACACACCAGGCGTGCTAACCGAAACCACTGCCGACTTCGCTTGGACACTCTTGATGGCTGTTGCGAGGAGGGTCGTCGAGGCTGACAAGTATGTCCGAGAGGGTGAATGGAAGGTGAGTTGGCATCCCATGATGTTTCAAGGCAGGGACGTTTACGGCGCGACTTTGGGAATCGTGGGCTTGGGAAGAATCGGCTCAGCCATCGCAAAGAGAGCCAAGGGATTCGACATGAAAGTTCTCTACCACGATGTTATTCGAAGACCAGACTTGGAGAAAGAGTTGAGAATAGAGTACACTGAAGTCGACACGCTGCTCCAGAAGGCAGACTTTGTTACCCTCAACGTTCCCCTGCTGAAAGAGACATACCACCTGATGGACGAGAAAAAACTCAAGCTAATGAAGAAGACAGCAATCCTAATCAACAATGCACGAGGCTCAGTCATCGACGAGAAAGCACTCTACAAAGCTTTAAAAGAAGGCTGGATTGCAGGAGCAGGCTTAGACGTTTTCGAACAAGAACCCACACCAAAAAACAACCCGCTGCTAACGCTCGACAACGTAGTTGTTGCCCCCCACATCTCAAGCGCCAGTTTTGAAACTCGGTCGAGGATGGCAGAAATGGTGGCTGAAAACTTGGTTGCCTTTTTCGCGGGCAAGGTGCCTCCAAACCTCGTGAACCAAGAAGTCGCAAAAGTCAGGAAGCCTAGTTGGCGCTAAGCTAAGCCCTAATCCTTCTTCCTCACTTTCTTGGGAACCATCGAGAAAAAAAATAGGGTGAGTGCTTATTGGAGTATCTTGTAGACAGTGTCGCCTTCTCGCACTCGGCCGTCCACTTTTAAGCCGATACTCTGCCCGGATTCAGCCTTCTTAACGTTCTCATGTTCTATCTGCATCGAGTCAACAGTCTGTTCCACACTCGTCGTCAAGCCCTTTATCAAAATGCGGTCTCCCGCCGAAAGCGTATCGGTTAACTCGACGATGGCTACGCTTATTTTCGAGAAGTAATGAGTCACGCGTCCAACCTCTCTAAGCTCTCGTTCACCCAACCTTTTCACCTCGACGAAGAAGACAATACTACAGAGTAGCCACAGCTAAATATAACTTACCGAATCTTTCATAGCGAACAAGTAGGTGAGCCCCATGGATTTCAACCTCAACCAAGAACAAGAAATACTCAGAAAAACCGTACGCAGCTTCGCTCAAAAAGAACTCGCACCCAAAGCCTCTGAGATTGACGATAAAGGCGAGTTTCCCTATGAAATTGTTAAGAAAACAGCGGATTTAGGGTTAATCGGGATAGTGATTCCTGAAAAATACGGCGGTAACCCCATGGGACATTTAGCTCGTGTAATAGCTATAGAAGAGGTTTCGAGAGTCTATCCATCCATGGGACTCTTCCTCCAGGCAACCCCTCTAGGGCTGTGGACTATACTTCGCTTTGGGAATGAGGAACAACGACTGAAGCACATTCCCCCCGTTGTTAGAGGCGAGAAAATCATGTGTATGGCAGTCACCGAACCCACGGGAGGCTCTGACCCCACCGCAATTAGAACAGTAGCAAAACGTGACGGCGACGAATATGTCGTAAACGGAAGCAAATGCTTCATCACGAACGGAAGCGTGGCAGACGTATGTGTTTTCGTCGCTAGAACGGGAGACAAGCCCAAAGGAGCCCTGAGTGCTTTTTTGGTTGAGAAGGGCACGCCAGGTTTCACAGCAGGCGTCAGAGAGAAGCACACGGGCTTTCGAAGCATGGAAATCACCGAATTATTCTTCAAGAACTGCAGAATACCCGAGGCAAACCTCATAGGCAAAGAAGGAGACGGACTTAGAGCCACTCTTGCATCCATATCTGAAATCGGAAGAACAGGCAACACAAGCGTAGCCTTAGGCATTGCAGAAGCCGCTTACGAAACGGCGCTGCAATTTGCAAAGGAAAGGCAGTTGTATGGAAACTCATTGCTTCAGCTCCAAGCCATCCAGTTTATGCTCGCGGACATGGACGTTGAAATCGAGGCTGCGCGGTGGTTAGCCTATCATGCAGCTTGGCTTCTGGACTGTGGAAGAACGGGTAGAGAGATTGCTAAAGAGATTGCGAGGGCGAAGCTCTACACCGCTGAAGTTGCCAGAAAAACCGCTATGACCGCCGTACAAGTTCATGGAGCATACGGGACGCTGCCAGAGTTCAAGGCAATACGCTACCTACTAGACTCTCTGGAAACAATCGCAGCGGGCGGAACTAATGAAGTAATGCGCACCATAATAGGAGAAAGCCTGCAGTAGAGACGTTATGCGTTGCAAGCGCAAATCTTTTCTTAATTATACGACAATATATACTGCGGTATTTGACATGAAAGAGACAGAGAAAAAGCTGTTTCATGAACTCATTAAAAACTCCAAACGAAGCGATAGGGAATTAGCCAAAATGCTCGGCGTCTCGCAGCCCACGATAACGAGGACCAGAAAACGACTAGAAGAGGAAATGATAAGCGAATACACCATCATACCAGTATGGCAAAAATTCGGGTTCGAAATCATGGCTTTCATCTTCGGGAAAACCCAATTCCCAATAAAAGAGGAAGAAAAGAAACTCGTCGAAAAAGTAAGAGAATGGATGAACAACCACCCCAACGTAATCTTTTCCTCCAATGGACATGGAATGGGAATGAGCTCTGTAACCGTATCCTTCCACCGAAACTACACGTGCTTCTCAAAATTTCTGTCAGAATACATGACGTTCTGGGGAGAATACCTCGCTAACGTGGAAGCCTTCCTGGTAAGCATAGAAGGGGGAGTAACCCTCAAACCCTTCTCCCTGAGATACCTAACGGAAGCAAAATAGCAACCCATGACAACAGCGTGAACCTTGCGTAAAATATACTCGCCCAATGGGAAGCTACTAGAGAAAATCGCAAAAGCGATGGCGACCAGAGGCCACGTTGCCAAATGTAAACGTTAAATAGCTTGTCGTGTTTTAGTAGTTGCTTCTGGGAGCGAACGGTTATGACATCAATCTTTGCAAAGAGAATGCACAGTCTAGGGACAGAAACCGCCTTTGAAATGCTGGCGAAAGCCAAAGCCCTAGAAAAGCAAGGTCGAGAGATAATTCACCTCGAAATCGGAGAACCAGACTTCGACACTCCGAAGAACATCAGAGATGCGGCAGCCAAAGCCATGAACGCGGGCTACACTCATTACGTTCCTGCCGCTGGGATTCCAGAGCTCAGAGAAGCCATAGCAGAATACATCGCGAAGACGAGAAACATCGACGTGAAGCCTGAAGAAGTGGTTGTGACGCCTGGCGCCAAGCCGATAATATTCTTCAGCATACTCGCATGCGTTGAGGTAGGAGACGAGGTGATGTATCCGAACCCAGGGTTTCCGATATACGAGTCCATGATAAACTTCATCGGCGCGAAACCCGTGCCCATGCCCTTGAAAGAGGAAAACGACTTTGCAATAGACACTGAAGACACTGTTAAGAAAATCACGGGTAAGACCAAGATGATCATTCTCAACTTCCCGGAAAACCCCACGGGTGGAGTGTTGACAAAAGAAAACCTAGAGGCTATCGCTGACAAAGTAAAGGGCAGAGACGATTTAATCGTAGTTTCAGATGAAGTGTACAGCCGAGATATTTACGAGGGCGAACACAGGAGCATTGCCTCCCTTCCAAGCATGAAGGAAAAAACTGTGATAATAGACGGGTTTTCCAAAACCTACGCCATGACAGGCTGGAGATTGGGCTACGGAGTTATGCGAAAAGACTTGGCAGAAAAGATCACACAGCTCATGATTAACTCAAATTCGTGTACGTGTGCTTTCGTGCAGATGGCGGGCGTCGAAGCTCTACGTGGACCGCAGACGGAAGCAGAAAAGATGGTGCAAGAGTTTAAGCGAAGACGCGAAGTCATAGTCTCTGGCTTGAACAAGATTGCGGGTATAACTTGCAAGAAACCCAAGGCTACTTTCTATGTTTTTCCAAACGTGAAAGGGGTAAAGATGGACAGCCGAAAACTGCCCGACTTTCTCCTCAACAAGGCAGGCGTTGCAACGTTGTCAGGCACTGCTTTCGGCGAGTATGGCAGGGGCTACATGCGATTCTCGTTTGCCAACTCTATTCCCAACATAGAAAAAGCCTTAAAACGAGTAGAAGAAGCGCTAAAAGCCCTCTAAATTTTCGTAAATACTTGCTTGATACAAACCCAACAGAAGTCAAGAGGCAGAGAGAACCATTTAAAAACTCTGCACCCCTACAATAAACAATCAGCCCAAACCATGCTCCGGAGAAAGGGTCAATGTTTGACAAGGTTCTCATCGCCAACCGAGGGGAGATTGCACTACGAATCATCAGAGCATGCAGAGAACTCGGGATCAAATCTGTGGCGGTTTTCTCCGAAGCAGACAGGAAAGCACTTCACACGCGTTATGCCGACGAAGCCTACTGCATCGGACCAGCTCAGCCGAGTCAAAGCTACCTAGACATCCAAAAAATAGTGGAAACAGCGAAGAGCTCTGGCAGCGAAGCAATACATCCTGGCTACGGGTTCTTAGCACAAATACCAGAGTTCGCTCAACAATGCGAATCCAACAACATTACCTTCATCGGTCCTTCCAGCCAGACTCTACAGCTGATGGGCAACAAGATTACAGCGAGAAAAACCATGAAAAAAGCCGGGATTCCCGTCATTCCGGGAAGCATCGACGTGTTGGAAACGGAAGACGAGGTAAAGGAGTTAGCGGGACAAATAGGGTTCCCGATTCTCATCAAAGCCGTTTACGGCGGTGGGGGCAGAGGATTGCGCATCGCCAAGAACGTTAAGGGAATTCACCAGGCTATGGAGCTTGCCAAGCTGGAGGCTGAGGCTTCGTTCAGCAACGCACAGATTTATGTCGAGAAGCTTCTGGAAAAACCGCGCCACATCGAATTTCAAGTTTTAGCCGATAGACATGGCAACGTTATTCACCTTGGCGAGCGAGAATGCTCAATACAGAGAAGGCATCAGAAACTGATCGAAGAGACACCTTCACCGATGTTGACGGAAGAAAGGAGAGTGGTGATGGGGAAGAAGGCGATTGAAGCAGCAAAAGCCGTAGGCTACGTTAACGCGGGCACGGTGGAGTTTCTGGTCGACAAGAAAGGTGCCTTCTACTTCTTAGAGATGAACACACGACTGCAAGTGGAGCATTTAGTCACCGAAATGGTTACGGGCGTCGACATAGTGAAAGAGCAGATTCGCATCGCAGCTGGAGAAAAACTGAGCTACGAGCAAGGTGACATTACCCTTAGCGGACACGCTTTAAACTGCAGAATAAACGCAGAAGACCCGAGCAGAGACTTCGCACCCTCCCCGGGAATTGTGACAAACTTCCACTTGCCAGGAGGACCAGGAGTCAGGGTTGACACGGCGCTTTATGTTGGTTGCGATGTACCTCTTTTCTATGATTCTTTGATAGCTAAGATAGCTGTTTTGGCTCGTGACCGAGGAGAGGCAATCTCGCGTATGGAAAATGCGTTACGGGAGTTGAATGTGGAAGGGGTTGAAACCACAGCTTCTTTTCTCAGAAAGGTTTTGACGGATGAGGACTATGCGCAGGGGCGTCTCCATACCTCTTTCGTTGATGAACGGATGAGTAGTTTCGGGTCCCAGACAAAGGACACGTTGGAGGACGTGGCCGTTGTTTCAGCAGTTTTAGCCACCTACCTTTCTAACAGGTGTGGAGGCGTAACGATTGTTCCTTCAAGAGACAGAAGGCATGTTTCGTTATGGAAGGTTGCTGGACGATCAAGCTCCTTCTCTGGGGGTGACTTGCGATGGATTCATTAGCTGAGTACATCGTTTCAGTTGGTGGGAGAAATCGCAGGGTTCGCCTGTTGAAGGTGAACCAGAAGAACACTGCATCGATCGAGCTCGACGGCAAGACGGTTGAAGTGGCGTTCTCAGAACGGGTTGACTTGGAAAAACAGACATCGATAAGCGTCAACGGCGAAACCCATAAGGTTAAACTGACCAAGAACGACAGACCAATGGCTTTCAACGTAGAAGTTGACGGAAAACAGTTCGTCTTGCAGCTAGAGACAAAACGGAGGGATTTAAACAGCAAAACTTCCACAGCTACAGTTCCTCCCTCACCCTTGCTGAAGAAAGAAAAAATCGCCGCGGAAAAGAGTGGCGCAGTGACTTCTTTGATGCCTGGAAAAGTCGTGTTGTTGAAGGTGAAGACGGGCGACAAAGTGAAGGCAGGCGACCCGCTATGCGTTTTAGAAGCGATGAAGATGGAGAATGAAATCGTCGCGCCGAGAGAAGGAACCGTCACGCAAGTTAGGGTGGAGCAAGATTCCATCGTGGACAAAGGCGACGTTCTGGTTGTCATTGAATAGTCTGGCTAGAATATTGTCAATGGTTTGTATTCGCCGTAAATTTCTCGAAGTACACCACATATTTCGCCCACTGTAG
Source organism: uncultured Candidatus Bathyarchaeia archaeon (assembly GCA_964544285.1). Lineage (GTDB taxonomy): Archaea > Thermoproteota > Bathyarchaeia > Bathyarchaeales > SOJC01 > CAYGVX01. Next base: position 6,296 of record CAZJAQ010000027.1, on the reverse strand, counting down.
CGTATTCTTTAACAGCGTCCAAGATGTGGGGCACGAGGTTTTCTGTTCCATCTTCGGCTGAGCGGCGCAGTTTGTCGAGAGCCTTCTTGACGTTTTGGTTGTTTCTTTCTTTTTTCACGCGGTTTAACCGTTCAACCACTCTCTTTTCGACAGCGGGGTCAACCCGTGAAAGTTTGATGGGCGTCTCTTCTTCGGTTTTGAACTCGTTCACGCCCACGATGATGCTGTCCTTCTTCTCCACTTCTCTCTGGTGTTTGTAGGCGCTTTCTGTGATTTCACGTTGCATGTAGCCTCTTTCTATGGCGTTCACTGCGCCTCCTTGGCGGTCGATTTCCTCGACGTAATGTGTGGCGTCCTCTTCGATTTGATTCGCTAAAGCCTCTATGCAGTAGCTTCCAGCAAGAGGGTCCGCAGTGTCTGCAACTCCGCTCTCGTAGGCGATGATTTGTTGTGTGCGCAAAGCTATGGTTACAGCTCTCTCGCTTGGCAACGCGTAAGCCTCATCAAAACTGTTTGTATGCAGGCTCTGGGTACCACCGAGTACTGCTGCGAGAGCTTGAAGGGCAACGCGGACAATGTTGTTGTAGGGTTGTTGGGCAGTCAACGCCACGCCGCTGGTTTGGGTGTGGAAGCGAAGTTGCCATGATGCAGGGTTTTCAGCCTCGAACCTTTCCCGCATTATGCGAGCCCATAGGCGCCGGGCGGCTCGGAATTTGGCTATTTCTTCGAGGAAATTGCTGTGGCACGCGAAGAAGAAGGAGAGGCGGCTGGCGAAATCGTCCACGTTTAAGCCTCGACCGATTGCTGCTTGCACGTAGGCGATGCCGTTGGCGAGAGTGAAGGCAACTTCTTGCACGGCGGTGGCGCCTGCTTCGCGGATGTGGTAGCCGCTTATGCTGATTGTGTTCCAGCGAGGCATGTTTTTGCCGCAGTATTCGAAGATGTCGGTGACGAGTTTCATGCTGGGCTTAGGCGGGTAGATGTACATGCCGCGGGCTACATATTCTTTGAGAACGTCGTTTTGCACGGTGCCGCCGAGGGCTGATTGGTGGATTCCTTGTTTTTGGGCTATGGCGACGTACATGGCTAGGAGCACCGCGGCAGGGGCGTTTATCGTCATGCTCGTGGTTACTTTGTCGAGGGGAATTCTGTCAAACAGCAATTCCACCTCTTTCAGAGTGCCGACGCTTACTCCTACCTTGCCAACTTCACCCAACGCCAGAGGATGGTCGCAGTCCAGTCCAATCTGCGTGGGAAAGTCGAAGGCCACGCTTAAACCCGTCTGCCCCTGTTGGAGCAGGTACCTGAAGCGTTGGTTTGTCTGTTCTGCCGTGCCGAAGCCGGCGTATTGACGCATGGTCCACAATCGTCCGCGGTACATCGTTGGGTAGACGCCGCGTGTGTAGGGGTACTCGCCTGGGAAGCCTAAATCTCGAAGATAGTCTAAACCTTCTATCTCAACGGGGGTGTAGACTCTTTCTACTGGAATGTTTGAGCTGGTCAGGAACTTGTTTTTTCTTTCTGGAAGCCGTGTGAGACTCTTTTCCATGACTTCTTCTTCCCATCTCGTTTTTTCCCGACTGAGAACGCCCGAGTCTTTGGGGTTTGTCAACTTAGCTTTCACCAGTCTTGTGTCATTGTGTTTTAGTGTTCTTTGAAAGAGTTAACGTTATTGTTCGTTTTTAATGTCTTGTGTTTGCTTGTGTTCTCATGGGTCTTAAGTATGAAGGTCAGTGTGGTTTTGTGTGCTCGACGCAGAGACTAGACCGTCCTAATAGGCTGCTCGTATGACATGGCTTTTAGTGTGTGTATTCGTTTTCAAGCTGCCCAGAAGGGCGTCGTTTTCTTCCTCATCAGTTCTACATACTCGGTTAATGCTTCGTGTTCTTCTGGGGTCAGGCGTTCCTGGAATTTCGTCAGCAAGAGTTTGGCGTGTTCTTCTGGAACCCGAACGTAGAGTATGTCTTTTTCGTTGATGTGGCGTCCCACGACGGGCTTTTCTAGGGACACTGCCACCTGCATGCCGCGGGAAGCCTCAGAGACCGCTTTTCCTTGGTCTTGAACCTGCATGATCTCTCCCACGTCGTCTCCGTCTTCTTTGAGAAGGGCGACTTTTGGTTTTATTCTGCCCGCTAAAACTTCTACTCCCACGATGGCTGGTTTGGCTTTTCTGAACACGTATCCAGGCAATATTTGGATTTTTCCTGGTAAAACGAGGCGGTCGAATTCTTCTGAGGCAAGTTTTTCTCGTTCACTATGTAGCCATTCTGAGAATTCGTCGATCAGGTGGTAGATCACGTTGTGTTGAAAGATTTTGACTCCACGTTCTCTAGCCTCTTCTTCAGCGTCGGGTAATACCCTCGCGTTGAAAGACAGAACGACCCCATAAAGTGGCTCATGCTCCTTGACAACGTTAGCCTCAATAACATCACGCTTCGAAACCTCACCTACATCCGCCAGTCGTATAGGTATGTTTTCCTGCTTCAAACTCTCGGCGATGGCTTCCAAAGAACCCAGCGCATCGGTCTTCAACACGACGCCATCTATATCGGTGGCGATCTTTACTTTCTCAATCTCTTCAGAAACCACCTTGACAAATTCTTCGGTTTGCTCTTCCGAAGGCACCACGTACAAGGGAGCTCCAGCCAAAGCCGCATGCAAATCTGGAGCAGCTATCTTTATCCCAGCAGCAGCAGAAACCGAGTCTACCGAAGAAAACTTGTCTCGCGGGTCCCTTATCTCGTCTAAAGGCTTGGGCAAGAGAACCGCGCGAACCTTCGTGACAATGGGTTTTTCCTTACCCCCAATCACGATCGTATCCCCTTTCCTGAGAACCCCATCATAGATGATGGTGTTTACAGTCATTCCGAGACCAGGTTCTTCCTTGACTTCCAGGACGGTTCCTTTTCCAGGACCCTCCGTAACCTGCAACCGTGTCTTGAGATACTGCTGCGTCAACCCTACGAGAACCGAAAGAAGTTCTGGAATACCCTCCCCAGTCTTTGCGCTGACGGGCACGAGAGCCACCGTACGCGTGAAATCCTTTATTCTGTCAAAGCGTTCACATTGGAAGCCCAAACTGGAGAAAGTGCCCATAATCGTGTAAAGACGGTTGTCGAGGTCTTCACGTACATAGGGGTCTTGAGACTCGTAAGATTCCAAGAAGAGCTTCTCGGGCTGAGATAACCATCCTGGTATTCGGTCAATCTTGTTCACGGCGACCAAAAAAGGCGTTTTCCTAGCCTTCAAAATGTCCAAGGACTCGTAAGTTTGGGCTTCGAAGCCCTTCAACACGTCTACTACCAGAATGGCGATGTCGGCGGCGCCCCCACCCCGCTTCCTAAGGTTAGCGAAAGCCTCATGCCCAGGCGTGTCGATTACCAGGAGACCGGGGATCTGAATCTTCCCCTTCAAACCCGCAAGCAGTGGTCCGCACACTTCGATAAGTGTGTCCAAGGGGAAATAGCTGGCGCCGATGTGTTGGGTCATGCCGCCTACTTCGCGTGCTTGGACGCTGCTCTTCCTAATATTATCTAGTAGGAGAGTCTTTCCAGTATCAACGTGTCCCAGCACGCAGACTATGGGTTGCCTAGTTGGCACAGCGTTCCCCAGCGTTTGTTTTCTTTTTTTTAGGCTTGGTTCGAGAGCCCCATAAAAACTCTGCGTCCTTGATATAAACTGTTTTGCTCAACAAAACCTCAGAGATAGGCTTTAATGCAACTAAATTCTAAAGAAAAATGTGACTCTTCTCTAAGGGTTGAGAGGATGCAGATAGAGTCTATTGAGAACCACTTGCTCTCGAGAGTAGTAAATCCTGCCTTGAAAACGATGATATCCAAGTTTGACATTGAATGCGAAAAAGACGGAAGCTTGATGGTCAACGCGCTAAGGCAGTTCCTAGGAGACGACCTAAAGCTCTGCCACAGATGCAGCAAACTGAGCAACAGAGTGGTTAAACCCTTCTACGAGGCGGGCAGCAGAATAATGCGCACTGACAGGAATTTCATGAAGGAACGTTTTCTCGACCCGAAATACGGCGAGGCTTGGTTGAGGGGCTTCGCCCTCATGATGAAGGGAATCGAAAAATACGGCGTCCGAATCCCCTTCACCCCAGGCGGACCCTTCGAAGTTGTCTGGAACTTCACGTACACCTGCAACCTAAGATGCAAACACTGCTACGAAGACGCGGGGAAGCATAGGTACGAATTGACCACAGAAGAAGCCTTCTTAACCCTCGACAAGTTTTCTAGAATCGCTTTTGTGGGGCTTCCAGCGCTCTCTTTTTCAGGGGGAGAGCCGTTGATGCGTAAAGACTTCTTCGAGGTCGCTGCTTATGCTGGTAAGAAGATTCCTTACATCAGCATCGCCACAAACGGCACTCTGCTCACGAAGGACAACGTGAAGCAGCTGAAAGCCTTGGACGTGGATTATGTGGAGGTAAGCCTCGACGGAGCAACTGAAAGGGTACATGAAGGGTTTCGACGTGTGCCCGGATGCTTCAAGAAAACCATGGAAGGAATAGAGAACTGTATCGACGAGGGGCTGGACACGTGCATCGCCACCACCATACAGAAAGAGAACATAGGCGAGGTCGGGAAGATAATTGAACTCGTGGATAAGTTGGGCATTCGGTTTATGCATTTTAACTACATTCCCACGGGGAGGGCTAAGGCTTACGTGGAGTTGGACCTAACTCCGAAGGAACGCCTTTCGATTCTGGAGTTGATTGGAAGGAAAATCGTCGACCTTTCTATTCGGGCTAATGAGGAGGAGGAAAGGCTGGGGAAGAGTAGCGTAAGAGTGGACCGTTTCTTCAGCACTTGTCCTCAGTACGCCAGTGTGGTCAAGAGGATAGCTAGGGAGAAGAGGCAGGATTTCGCTGTTTCGGCTCACTACGCAGCCATGAAGGGCGTTGAGAGGATAGCAAATTTTCTTGGAGGGTGTGGCGCCGCGAGGCTCTACATGTGCTTGGAGCCGAACGGTGACATCAAGCCATGCGTCTTCTTTGGCACCAACAGAGACACTGTTCGAGGCAACATTTTATGGGATGATTTTGAGAGCATCTGGGACTATGATGAAATGTTCTGGAAGCTGAGGACGAGGGAGAATTTGAAGTCCTATGAAGGGAGGGGGAGCACGGTGGGATGCGGGAGCTGCGAGGACAAGTACATCTGCGGGGGCTGTCGCGCTAGGTCTTACAGTTATTTTAACGGTGACGTTGATGGTCCAGATATAGGTTGCGTGGATAATGAAGAATTGTGGGAGGAAGTTGTCGGGACTCTGTTGAAGGTGCCTGCTTCGTCTTGAAGGTTAGGCTTTGCCTTTTTCTTCTTTGCCGTAGTATTTTGTCCATCTGAGTTTTCTGGGGTCTCTGCCTAGTTTTAGGCTGTTCTTGCGGCATTTGCTGGAGCAGAACCAGAGGATGGTGCCGTCGTTTCGGACGTACATTTGGCCGACGCCTTGTTGGAATTCGTGTCCGCAGAAGGAGCATAGCCTCGATTTTGGCATTCTTCATGTCTCCGCTGTTTTGCGTGTTTTACCGTAGTTTCTTTGCTTCTCGCTCGGTTTCTCGTAGCATTAGTGTGTCTTCGACTCGGATTGGTCCTTTTACGTTACGTGTGATTATGCGTCCTTTGTCGTTTCCTTCGAGGATTCGGACTCGTACTTGTATGATTTCGCCGGTTGCGCCTGTGCGGCCTATTACTTGGATGACTTCTGCTGGGATGTGTTCGAGTTCTGTTGTTGTTTTTTCTGTTTTTTGTGGGGCTTCTTTTTCGGTCATGTTATTGTTTGCCTCGTTGGAGTCCTTCGATTCTGGTGAGGATTTCTTTGAGGAGGTTTGTGGCTTCGCCTTCTTTGACGATGCATGCGGATGCGGCTGGGACGTCTATGCCCACGGCTGTGCCGAGTTTTTCTTTTGCGGGGACGAAGACGAAGGGGATTTTTCTTTCTTCGCAGAGGATGGGGAGGTGGGCGACTACTTCTGGGGGTTCGACGTCTTCGGCGATGACTACGAGTTTTGCTATGCCGCGTTCTATGGCTTTGGTTGTTTCGTTTGTTCCTTTTCTTACTTGTCCGGTTTGGTTTGCGATTTGTAGGGCTTCATAGGCTGCGTCTGCTAGTTCTGTCGGGGTTTCTGTTTTGACGTAGAATGGTTTGGACATTTAGCCTTAACCCTCTTTTGTGTTGCAGAGTTTATTCAACATCTCCTATTTATAAGGTTTCATGATTTTTGCTACAGTCATGTTGGTTCGGGGATATAAGCTTTGAATTAAGCGAAGTGCGCGTTCTCAGCA